>DATDMD010000258.1:0-10266 GCA_036518975.1 Baekduia sp. | reverse complement strand
CGCTCAAGCCAAGACCGCACCGCGGCCCTTGACGGCTGGCTCTACCACTACAACCATCACCGCCGACACTCAGCGCTCGGCCACAAGCCCCCGATCACCCGCCTCTACGAGCGGAACAACCTCCCCAGGACTTACACCTAGCGCACCGGCGCCGGCGGCGCGAACGCCTCGAGCAGCGCGTCCAGCGCCGCGTCCGCCCGGTCGGCCGCCGCGCGGTAGACCAGGTAGGCGTCGACGCCGCGCAGGTCGCGCCACAGCGCGTACGCGCCGTTCGCCTCGTCCTGCGCCGCGCGCCAGACGGCCTTGAGGACGTCGGCGTCGCCGCGGCGCCGTCGGATGACGAGCCCGCGCTGGTCGGCGTGGCCCCTCAGCCGGTCGCGGAGCTGTCGCACGGTCATCGCCAGCCGTCCTACCCGGCGAGGCCGGCCCGGCTCACGTCAGGATGTCCGGCTCCCGATCGGCCCCGCCGGCGCCGCCCTCGTCGTCCTCGTCCGGGCCCCGGCGCTTGTCCTTCCAGCTCTGGTACCAGAGCGCGCCGACGACGATCAGGACCGGCGCGAGGTAGAGCAGCCCGGCGATCCAGTGGCCGGCGTGCGCCAGGATCAGGACCGCCGCGCTCACTGCTGCGCCGCCGCCGAGAGGAGCCACAGGCCGAGGCTGGTGAAGCAGACCATGACGGCCAGCATCCAGTACTGCGACCGCGTCGCGTCGCGCGGCTTCTGGAACAGCGCCAGCGCGCGGTCGTGCGCGAGCGCCAGGCCGGCGACGTGGCCGAGGATCAGCGCCCCGACCTGGACGTACCAGATGCCGGTCGCGGTGATCCACGTGTAGTTGGTGGTCACGTCGGCGCCGCCGAAGTAGTCCTTGCCCTGGCCCAGCGGGTCGGACAGCAGCGGCACGATCGACTGGCCGTTGTAGGCGACCAGCGAGAAGTAGTGCGCCAGCACGTAGGCGAACGCGATCGGGATCAGCGTGTGCGCGAACGCGCGGGCCAGCTCGTCGGTCGGCAGCCTGCGCCCGACCGTGTGCATGCCCTGGACGCCGAGCCGGAACAGGAGCCCGATGAAGCAGCACATGACGATCATCCCGAGCGTCCCGGCCGCCTCCAGCGCGTGCTCGGCGTTGAGCCCGAGGCTCCCGAAGAAGTCCTGCAGGTGCGGCACGAGCGAGTTCCACGTCGTGCCCTGCTCGAAGCCGTCGAAGCTCGTCGTCCCGATCATCACGCACAGCAGCGCCACGGTGCCGGCGACCGGCGCGAGCTTCGGGCAGCCGGCCAGCAGCGGCCGCGTCGCGAGGCCGCCGTCGCGCCAGTGCAGCGGCGAGATCCGGGAGAACATCCCGAAGTAGACGCCGAACGCGTCGCCGCGATGGGACCACGCCTCGGTGCCGTAGAGGCTCATCCCGATCAGCTGCGTCGCGGCGTAGGCCAGCGCCATGATCGACAGCGTCGACGGGTCGTCCCTGTTGGCGTACACCAACTCGACCCAGGCGAAGACGAACACCCCGAGCACCGCGGGCCAGCGGCCGAGCCACTTCGGGTACGGGAGCGGGTCGACGCCTTCGGCCGCACCGCTCCGGCGCACGACCCAGCCGGTCGCCTTGCCCACCGCCAGCCACGGGTTCACGGCGCGGAAGACGTCGCCGAAGATCACGCTCACGAACGGGATCGCGACCCAGAAGAAGACGTAGATGACCGTCGGCTCGATGTTGGCCGTCGCGGCCTGGGTCCCGGCGAACCCCGCATAGACGACGTACACGAACCCGGCGACGCCGAGCAGGCCGGCCAGGAACTCGAGGACGAGCGGCACGTCGAAGACGCGCCGCTCGGCCACGTCCTGCAGCCTCGGCGTGGCCCAGAGGACCGCCAGGCCGACGAACGAGGCGACGAGCACGACGGCCGCCGCCCACGCGAACAGCCAGCGCGGGAGCGGCAGGTCCTGCTTGCCGACGAGGCCGTGAGCCGACGCGGTCGCGGGCAGCGCCAGCGCCAGCGCGGCGGCGGCGGCCGCGGCGGGCAGCCCGACGATGCGCGCGCGTGAGGACATGCGCGACAACCTAGGGGACCGGCGCCCGCCCCGTCGCAACGGAGCGGGCGTTCCACCGGTCTTCAGGCGGCCTTCAGACTTCCGCCGGTCAGCACTTGCCCAGGTTCGTCGACGCGGGGAACGACGCGCCGGTCTCGTCCGTGAACGTCACGACGAGGTCGCGGGTGGCGTCCTTGCAGCCGGTCGACTCGATGTAGCCGATCTTCTTCTTGCCCTTCTTGACGACGATCGTGGCGAGCTTGGCCTCGGCGTGGACCACCGTGATGTCGAGGCCGACCTGGTGGCGCAGCATCTCCGGCACCGTGAACTTCAAGCCGGCCATGACGCCCTTGGTGACGTACTGCATGTCGATCGCCTGGCGCAGCGCGACCGGGCACGTCGACAGCTCGGAGCTGACGAACAGCGTCGCGTGGCCCTTGCCGCCGTTGTAGAGCTCCAGCGTCGCCTTGCACGGCGAGGCGGTCGAGACCGGCTGCCCTGCCGAGCCGATCAGCGCGTCGAGCCGCCCGGTGCCGATCTTCGACCCCTTCGGGCAGACGTCGGTCGTCGGCGTCGCGGGCGCGTTGATCTTGTCGGCCGAGCAGCCGGGGATCGCGGTCGTGTTCAGGCGCCCGCCCTCGTACATGATGCTGTAGGTCTCGACCGGCGGCGTCTGGTTGCCGGACGGGTCGGAGACGTCGAACGTGAAGCTCAGCCCACCGGGCTTGGGCTTCGCCTTCGTGCCGCCGTGCACCGAGACGGTGCCGCCGACCTTGAACGTCGTGGTGGTGGACTGCGCGACGGCATAGGCCGTCAGGCCGAGGACCGCAAGCGCGGCCACGGCGAGCACGCGGATGGTGCGCACGCTGCCTTCTCCTCCTGCTGCTGGGGAACTTCCGGGACGCGCGTACCCTCGCCGCAACGGCGGCGCCGCGTCCGTAGGACATCCGTCCAGCGCGGGGGTCCCCAGAAAACGCCGAGGGGGCGAGCCTCGCGGCCCGCCCCCTCGGATGCGGCGTTCAGCGGTGGTGAGCTAAGCGCTCAGCACTTGCCGGCGGCGGCCTGCGCGTTGGCGGACGCGCCGGTCTCGTCGGTGAACGTGACCTGGACCTGACGGGTCCCCTTGCAGCCCGTCCCGTCCGAGTAGAACAGCGCCTTCTTGCCCTTGCCGAAGGTCTTGATCTTCGACGACACCTGCGTGATGCCGGAGTCGAGGCCCTGGACCGGGTGCAGCAGGCCGGGCGGGACCGTGAAGGTCAGCGCGCCACCCGTGCTGTCGGTGCTCAGCTTCGCGTCGATCGCCTGGGAGATCGGGGCGATGCAGTCCGGCGCCTGGCCGTGCAGGTAGAGCGCGAGGCTCTTCGCGCTACCGGCGTAGATGTCGAGCTTCAGGTTGCACTTGGCACCCGGGTCGATCGCGCCACCGGCGGCGCCGACGAAGGCCTTGACCTCGCCCGAGCCGACGTGCGTCTTCGACGAGCAGCTCGCATCCGAGCTCGCCTTGTTGATCGTCGCGGCCGAGCAGTACTTGCCGTTGGCGACGTACTTCGGCGCCGACTTCAGACCCTGGAAGTGGATCTTGTACGTCTTGACCGGGTTCGACAGCGTGCCGTCGTCGGTCTTGATCGTGTAGTTGAACTCGACGGAGACGGCCTTCGGCGACTTCTTGGTGCCACCGGCGGGGATCTTGCCGGTGACGGCGTACTGGTTGGTCGCGGCGATGGCCACGGCGGTGAGACAGAGCATCGCGGCCAGGGCGGCCACGACAACAGAGACCTTGCGCAAAGCTTCTCCTCCAAGAGATTCGCGGGACGGGGTTGCGCAGCTTATCCAGAACCTGGAGTGCGCGAGAGTTGCGGTCAAGCGGCCACGAATGTGTCAGACGGCGGTCCGCGGGCGAACTTGGCGCGCTGCTACCGTCGCCCCCGCCTTGCGTGTACCGACCGACACGATCGCCGCCCCGATGATCCCGGGCGCGCTCAACTGGCTCAACGTCGCGACCCTCCGGATGGACCAGCAGCGCGGCCGGCCGGTCCTGCTGGAGTTCTGGGACTACTGCCGCCCGGCGTCGCTGCGCACGCTGCCCTACCTGAAGGCCTGGCACGAGCGCTACGCCGAGGCGGGCCTGCGCGTCATCTCCGTGCACGCGCCCGGGTTCGCGCCCGGCAAGGACGAGGCGGTCGTCGCCGACGCCGTGCAGCGCCTGGGCATCGAGCATCCCGTCCTGCTCGACACCGATCTGAAGCTCTGGCAGATCTACGAGAACCAGGGCTGGCCCGCGCGGTACCTCTTCAACCAGGACCTGCGCCTCTTCGAGGTCCACTTCGGCGAGGGCGGCTACCAGGAGACCGAGGCGGCCATCCAGGAGCTGCTCGGGATCGAGGACGTCGCGCCGGTCGTCTACCTCCACCCCGAGGACGACCCGGACGCGCGGATCGTCGTGCCCAGCGACGACGTCGAGGGCGCCTACGCCGGACCCTACGAGGCCGGCGCGGTGTGGGCGGTGCTCGAGGGGACCGGGACGATCACGGTCAACGGCGACACGCACGCCGTCGACCACCCCGGCGCGCACCTGCTCGTCGAGCACCCGCGCCACGAGGCCGGCGTGCTCGACTTCGAGGTCGGCGACGGCGTGACCTGCCACGCCACGATGTTCACGCCGGGCCTCGCGCCGGCGGGCCTGTAGCGCCCGGCGCCGCCCTAACCCTTCCCCGAGATCAGGTCCCAGGCCCGCCGCAGCTTGTCGCCGAGGTCCGGCGGCACGATGTCGTCGGGACCGGCGGCCAGCGACGCGGGGTTGGCCGCCGGCTCGGGCAGGCGCTCCGCGGCGCCGCCGTCGAGCGTCAGCGTGACCCCGCCGTCGTCCATCTCCGCGACCTGGCTGGCGTCGACGAACCGATGGCCGCCCGGCCCGCGGCGCACGTCGATGATGAGGCCGTCGAAGATGTCGGCGTCGGGGTCGGCGAGGACGTGGGCGACGACGCCGATGTCGGCGCCGTCGCTCGCCCGCACGGGCGCGCCCTTGGCGAGCGTGAGGTAGGAGACGGGCTCGTCGTCGGCAGTCATGACATCGGGGCGTCTACCCCGAACCGGCGCCCTCGACTCCGTCCCCGGGCTCCGGCAAGTCCTCCAACAACCGCAGGAGCTCCGGCGGTCCGTCGTCCTCGACCAGGACCGCGCCGCCTGGCCAGTACGGGCTGCGCGCCCCGTCGGCGCCCGTGAACGACGGTTCGTGCACCCAGCTGCCCGAGTTGTGCAGCCGGGCGCCGGACGCGGCGCGCCACTCGCTCGCGTCGTCGGCCGGGAGCGGGCCGGTGCGGTGGCTGTGGCCGAAGACGACGTGCCCGGCGTCGACCCCCAGGCGCTCGACGACCTGCCCGATCGCCTCCAGCGCGTTGCGGCGCAGCGCCGCGCCCGACAGGTCGCTGCTGACCGGCCCGAGGCCGAGCAGGTTGATCCCGCGGATGCCGAGCGGGAACGCGGCGCCGATGACGCGCGCGCGCAGCGGCCGGTGGCCGTCGCCCGTGAGCATGGTGTAGGCCTTGCCCGCGCGACCGGCGCCGGCGCCGAACCGCCCCTCCCCCGCGCGCTGCGCCGACGCGTGGATCCACGCGTACAGCGGCGCGAGGATGCGCTCGTAGTCCTCCGCGGTCGCGGTCGGCTCCGGCACGGCGCCGGCCATCCGCCCCATCACGCCCGCGGCCAGCCGCTCGAACGTCGGCACGGTGCCGTGCGGATCGAGGTAATGGCCATGGGTCGCCCAGACGTCGTCGCGCAGCCACACGCCGGGGTAGGAGACGGTGACCTCGCGGTCCGGCGCCCCCAGCCACCCGGCGACCTGGCGCGCCAGCGGCGACGCGGTGCCGGGCTTGGCGCGGGTCTCGAGCCCCAGCGGCTTGACGCGCGCGTCGAGCCACGGCGCGACCAGCGAGTAGTCGTGGTTGCCGGGGACCAGGACGACGGACGCGTCGGGCCCGAGCGCCGTGCCGACGGCCTCCAGGACCGGCTGGGCGCCGGCGAGCGCCTCGCGCGCCGGGCCATGGCGCAGCTCCAGCGTGTCGCCGAGCAGGACGAGCCGGTCGATCCCGTCGAGCGCGGCGGTCAGCGCCGCGAGCGCCTCGGGCCGGTGGCGCAGGACGTCCACGCCCGTGCGGCCGCCGAGGTGCAGGTCGGAGACGACGAGCGTGCGCATGCGGCCGCGAGGCTACCGGCCCCGCGGCCGCACGCTTCGGGGGGAGGGAGGGGTCAGGCCAGTCCGGCCGCGTGGCGCAGCGCCGCGGCCTCGTGGCGGCCGGAGATCACGCGGTCGACCAGCCCGTAGCCGGTCGCCTCCTGCGCCGTGAAGTAGCGGTCGCGCTCGATGTCGGCCTTGATCCGCGCCTGGTCCTGGCCGGTGTGGTGGGAGTAGATCTCCTCGTAGCGCGTGCGCAGCGCGATCGCCTCGCGCGCGTGGATCTCCATGTCGGTCGACTGGCCCTGGTAGGAGCCGTGCGGCTGGTGGATGAGGATCCGCGCGTTGGGCAGCGCCATGCGCTTGCCCTCCGCCCCGCCGGCGAGGACGAGCGAGCCGCCGGACATCGCGATGCCGCAGCAGATCGTCGCGACGTCGCAGGCCACGAACTGCATCGCGTCGTACATCGCGAGCGCCGCGTAGGCGTCGCCGCCCGGGGAGTTGACGTACAGGTTGATGTCCTTGTCGGGGTCGTCGGCCTCCAGGTGCAGCAGCTGGGCGACGACGAGGTTGGCGATCTCGGCGTCGATCACCGAGCCGAGGAACACGACGCGGTCGTTGAGCAGGCGGGAGTAGATGTCGAACGAGCGCTCGCCGCGCGGGGACTGCTCGACGACCATGGGGACGAGGGGCATGCGATGGGGTCTCCTTTCTGCAACCGTTTGGTTGCACGTTGGCGGGCACGGTAGCATGCGCAACCATGGAGTTGCACGAAGAGATCGGCGCCGTCCGGCGCGAGACCGTGTTGGACGCTCCGCGCGACCAGGTCTGGTCGCTGATGGCCGACCCCGACGGCCTGGCGACGTGGCTGGCCGACGACGTCGACCTCGACGCGGTCGAGCCCGGCGCCAGCGGCACGGTCACCGAGAACGGCGAGGAGCGGTTCGTGACCGTCGAGGAGGTCGAAGAGGGCCGGCGCGTCGCGCTGTCCTGGTGCGCGCCCGGCGGCGACCCGTCGCTCGTGGAGCTCACGCTCGACGACGTCGAGGACGGCCGCACGCGCATGGTGATCGTGGAGCTCCCGCTCGTGGCGCTGCGCGTCGCGACGACGCAGACCATCGCCTGGGGCGCCGCGCAGCGCGGCCCGCAGATGGCCGCGGTCTGATGGAGCGCGACCCGGGACCCGTCTTCGCCGCCCTCGCCGACCCCACGCGGCGCGAGGTCGTGCGCCTGCTCGCCGCGCGTCCGGGCCTGACCGCCTCGGCGCTGGCCGGCGAGCTGCCGGTCTCACGCCAGGCGATCGCCAAGCACCTCGCGCAGCTGCGCGACGCGGGCCTGGCCTCGGCCGAGCACGCCGGCCGCGAGACCCGCTACCACCTCACGCCGGAGCCGCTGGCCGGGGCGATGGAGTGGATGGTCGCCGCCGGCGGGCAGTGGGACACGCGCCTGCAGCGGCTCAAGCAGCAGCTGTAGGGCGACGCCGCGCGGGTCACGCCGCGACGTCGGCCAGCAGCGCCGCCGCGCGGCGGCGCTCCTTGGTCAGCCTGAGATCCCGGTCGGCCTTCTCGAGCAGGTCGACCGGCGTGGCGCCGTCCTGGGGGAAGACCGCGACGCCGATCGACGCGCGCACCGGCGCGTGGTCGGCCGCCTCGATCGCCGCGAGGGCCTCCTCGATGCGCTCGGCCAGCAGCGTCGCGCCGTCGACGTCGGCCTCGGGCAGCAGGACCGAGAACTCGTCGCCGCCCTGGCGCGCCACGAGGTCGGTGCCGCGCACGTTCTCGACGAGCACGCGGCCGACCTCCTGGAGCAGGCGGTCGCCCTCCAGGTGGCCGTGGGCCTCGTTGATCTCCTTGAAGCGGTCGACGTCCAGCGTCAGCAGGGCGAAGCGCTGCGGGTCCCGCGCGGCGTGCGCCTGCAGCGACTCGTGCAGCTTGCGGTAGTTGCCGACGCCGGTCAGCGGGTCGTGCCGGGACAGGCGGCGCCACTCGCCGGCGACGTGCTCGGCGCGGCGGGCGCGCAGGACGGCCACCGCCGCGGTCGCGGCGAAGCACGCGGTCGCCACCGGCCAGGCGGCGAAGCCCACCGCGGCGACGAGGCCGGCGGTGGCGAGGAGGGCGTGGCCGAGCACGCCCGCAAGCGGGGAGCGGAGGAGGGACATTCCAATCCCAGTTGTCGGCCGATCGGCTCAGCCGCTTGAGGGAGAAGCCCCTGCTTGAGCGAACTTTTAGCGCGGGCTACGCGGCGGGCGACGCGGCGGCCATGGCCTGGCGGATGGCCTTGGGGAGCATGAAGCGGACGTCCTCCTGGACGACCTGGAACTCCTCGACCTGCTCGGTCCCGCGGGCGCGGAAGAAGTCGACCAGGCGCTGGACGAGCTCCTCGGGCGCGCTGGCGCCCGACGAGATGCCGACGACCCGGCGGCCCTCCAGCCAGGCCTCGTCGATCTCGGAGACGTCGTCGATCAGGTAGGCGTCGGTGCCCAGCTCGCGCGTGACCTGCACGAGGCGGTTGGAGTTCGACGAGTTCTTGGAGCCGATCACCAGCACGAGGTCGCAGTGCGTGGCCATCTGCTTGACCGCGGCCTGGCGGTTGGTGGTGGCGTAGCAGATGTCGTCGGTGCGCGGGCCCGTGATCGCGGGGAACTTCTCGCGCAGGCGGTTGATGATCGCGCGGGTCTCGTCGACGCTCAGCGTGGTCTGCGAGATGTAGGCGATCTTCTCCGGATCGGCGACCTCGAGGGCGTCGACATCGGCCTCGGTCTCGACCAGGACGATGTGGTCCGGGGCCTCGCCCATCGTGCCCTCGACCTCCTCGTGGCCGGCGTGGCCGATGAGGACGATCGTGTAGCCCTCGGAGGCGAACTTGACCGCCTCGCGGTGGACCTTGGTGACCAGCGGGCACGTGGCGTCGATGGTCTGCAGCTTGCGCGCGGCGGCGTCGGCGTGGACGGCCGGCGAGACGCCGTGGGCGGAGAAGACGGTGGTCGCGCCGGCGGGGACGGAGTCGTCGAGCTCGTCGACGAAGATCGCGCCGCGCGCGCGGAGCTGGTCCACGACGTGCTTGTTGTGGACGATCTCCTTGCGGACGTAGACGGGCGCGCCGTAGAGCTCGAGGGCGCGTTCGACGGTCTGCACGGCGCGGTCGACCCCGGCGCAGTACCCGCGCGGGGCCGCCAGGAGGACCTTCTCGACGGTGGCGGCCATTCGCGGCCAGTGTAGAGCGCTCCCGCGCGCGGCTACTTCGTCGGCCAGTCGCGGATGAGCTGCGTGATCGTCTCCCCGACCGCGTCCACGCTGTCCTGCGAGAGCTTGTCGTAGGTGTCGTCGACGGTGTCCTTGTACTTGTAGGACCAGTCGATGAGGTCGACCGCCGGGATCGACGCGCGCAGGAACGGCGTGTGGTCGTCGAGGATCGAGGCCTCGGTCGTGTCCGGGAAGATCGCCTCGGTGCCGACCTGCTGCGCGGCCTCGCGGACCTGCTGCCACAGCGACGTCGTCGACGTGCCCTCGCGCGGCAGGCGCACGCCCGTATTCCCCATGTAGTCGAGCAGGACCATCGCGCGGACCTCCTCGGCGTGCAGCTGGACGTAGGACTTGGAGCCGCGCAGCGCGTCGGCGTAGAAGTCGTCGGTCGGGTGCGGCTCCTCCTCGCCGTCGAACAGGACGAAGCGGATGCCCGGGCTGAGCGCGCTGCGCGTCTGGTGCTTGATCGCGTCGGCCAGGGCGATGACCGTGCCGACCGCGGCGGCCGCGTCGTTGGCGCCGACGAAGCCCTTGGGGTGGTACTCGGAGTCGTAGTGCGCGCCGATCACGATGACCGGCCCGGGGCCGGGCAGGTCGCCGACGATGTTGCGCAGGCCGGGGTGTCCCTGGACCGCCTCGAAGCGGCCGTTGGGGAGCATCGGCTTCAGCTGGTCGGCGACGGCGCGCAGCGTCTTGGAGCCCGCGGGACGCGTGCCGGCGTCGACCTGGAGCTTGGCGATCCGCATGGCCTTGGCGGCGTCGAAGTGGTTGACGGTCGGCCGCGGGACGGTCCCGGACCGGACGGTCGTCGTGGGCGTCTTGTCCGCGT
>DATDMD010000257.1:0-62348 GCA_036518975.1 Baekduia sp. | reverse complement strand
GGCCTCCGGGTCGGCGTCGCCCAGCCCGCCGAGGGCGAGCAACGCGCGCGTCAGCTCCAGCGTCACCTCGACCAGCCGCGGGTCGGCGTCCGGCGAGTTGTTGAGGATCTCGATCGACTCGCGGACCTCGAGCGCGTTGCCGGCGGTCGCGCCGAGGACCTGGTTCATGTCGGTCAGCAGCGCGACGGTCGGCAGCCCCGCGGCGACCGCGACGTCCACGAGCGCGCGCGCGAGGGCGCGCGCGTCGTCGTAGGCGGCCATGAACGCGCCGTTGCCGTGCTTGACGTCCATCACCAGGCCGCCGAGCCCGGCTGCGAGCTTCTTGGACAGGATCGAGGAGACGATCAGCGGGATGGCCTCGACGCTGCCCGTCGCGTCGCGGATGCCGTACAGCTTGCGGTCGGCCGGGGCGAGGTCGTCCGTCTGGCCGCCGATGACGCAGCCGACCTCGCGGACCACCTTGCCCATCAGCGCCGCGTCGGGCGTCGCGTTGTAGCCCGGGATCGCCTCGAGCTTGTCGAGCGTGCCGCCCGTGTGGCCGAGGCCGCGCCCGGAGATCATCGGCGTCGCGCCGCCGCACGCGGCGATCAGCGGCGCCAGGATCAGCGACACCTTGTCCCCCACGCCGCCGGTCGAGTGCTTGTCGAGCACCGGCCGGTCGAGGTCGGACCAGTCGAGGACCGTGCCGCTGTCGCGCATCCCGAGCGTGAACGCCGGCAGCTCGTCGGCGTCCAGCCCCTGGAAGAACACGGCCATCGCGAACGCCGCGCACTGGGCGTCGCTGAGCGTCCCGTCGCCGATGCCGGAGGCGATCCAGCGCAGCTCGTCGGGCGTGAGCGCGCGGCCGTCGCGCTTGTCGCGCAGCAGCTCCTTGGCGGGGCGGACGGTCGTGACCGACATGCTCTAGTTGTACTCCTTGACGAAGCGCGACAGGACGCGCTGGAGGTCGCGCGCGGCGACCGCCGCGTTCTCCAGCGTGTGCTCGTGGGACAGGGCCTCGGCGCCCAGGCCCTCGGCGAGGTTGGTGATGGCCGAGACCGCCGCGACGCGCAGGCCGCAGTGGCGGGCGACGATGACCTCGGGGACCGTCGACATGCCGACGGCGTCGGCGCCGAGGACCTTGAACGCGCGGATCTCGGCCGGCGTCTCGAACGACGGGCCGGCGACCGCGAGGTAGACGCCCTCGGCGAGCGCGACGTCCTCGGCCTCGGCGGCGGCGCGCAGGCGGGCGCGGAGGTCCAGGTCATAGGCGTCGCCCAGGCCGACGAAGCGCGGGCCGAGCTCGTCGTCGTTGGGCCCCGTCAGCGGGTTGGCGCCCATCAGGTTGATGTGGTCGGTCAAGGCCATCAGGCTGCCCGGGCCGGCCGCGGGGTTCAGCGACCCGGCGGCGTTGGTCAGGACGATCGCCTCGGCGCCCAGCGCGCGGACGGTCCGCGTCGGGACCGCGAGGTCGCTGGCCGCGATGCCCTCGTAGAGGTGCGCGCGGCCCTGCAGGACGACGACCGGCGTGCCCTCCAGCGTGCCGAGCACGAGCCGCCCGGCGTGGCCGGCGACGCTGCCGACCGGGAAGCCGGGCAGGTCGCGGTAGGGGATCGCGGTCGCGTCCTCGATCGCCTCGGCCAGCCCGCCGAGGCCGGAGCCGAGGACCAGCCCGAGGCGCGGCGCGACGAACCCGTCGCCCGCGGCGTCGCGGATGACGTCGGCGGCGGTGGTGTTCTCGATGGTCACGACTGCGCCTCTTCCAGGTCGAACGCGAGCGGCAGCAGCTCGGCGAGGGTCACGGTCCGGCGCACGCCCTCGGGGCCGGCCAGGTGGATCGGGGTCTCCGCGCCGGCGAACTCCGACAGCCGCTGGCGGCAGCCGCCGCACGGCACGATCAGCTCGGTGTCGGCCATGACGACGGCCTCCTCGATGCGGTGGCCGCCGGCGGCGACGAGCGCGCCGATCGCCGCGGCCTCCGCGCAGGCGCCCTGCGGGAACGCGCCGTTCTCGACGTTGGCGCCGGCGTGCAGCGCGCCGGTCTCGTCGCGCAGCGCGACGCCGACGTGGAAGTCGGAGTACGGCGCGTAGGCGCGGTCCATCGCGCGGCGGGCGAGGTCGACCAGGCGCGGCGTCGCGGCGCCGCCGGCCAGCAGCAGCGCGGCGTACCCGCGCGGCTCGACGTCGTCGTCGCCGATCTTCAGGACCCCGCGCAGCTCGGCGACCTTGCGGTGCTCGTCGCCCAGGTCGTCGCCGGCGCCGGCGGGCGCGACGGCCTCCAGCTCCACGAACGTCCCCAGCTCGCCGACCTCGTCGAGGTGGATCCGGACGCCCTCCCACAGCAGCAGGCGCCGGAACTTCTCCACGGCGACGACCGTCCCGAGCGACGCGTCCAGCGCCGCCTTCAGCGCGGCGGCGTCCGGCACGTCGACCAAGTGATAGGCGCTGGTCCGCGCGACGGGCTCGTCGGCGCGGGCGTAGGCGATGAGCGTCGCGGTCGCGGCGGCGGCGCCGTCGCGCTGCTCGCGCAGCTTCAGGCGGCCCTCGCGCGCGGCGAAGTAGGTGTCGACCTGGCGCAGGACGCCCTGGTCGGCGGCGCCGTGCGCCAGAGCGGCGCGGAGCGTCTCCTCGGGGTCCGCGTCGCGGGCCTTCAGCTCGACGTTGCGGTGTGGGGCCATCGGCCTGGCAACGTACTACGTGCGAACCGGCCATCCCCGAGCAGCCGCCGGCTCGGATAACGTCCGCCGCGATGGATGGCCTCCGCGTCGTCGACCACCCCGTGATGGCCCGCGCCGTCACCGAGCTCCGTGCCGTCAGCACGTCGCGCCGCGCCTTCCGCGCCGCGATGGCCGACGCCGCGTCGATGCTCGCCTACGAGGCGCTGCGGGACGTGCCCGTGGAGCAGGTGGAGGTCGAAACGCCGCTGGAGCACACGAGCGGCTCCAAGACGAGCAACGTCATGGTCATCGCGGTGCTGCGCGCCGGGCTGGGCATGGTCGACGGCTTCCTCCGCTTCGTCCCCAACGCGTCGGTGGGCCATCTCGGCATGCGCCGCAACGAGGAGACGCTCCAGCCCGAGGACTACTACGAGTCGCTGCCCGAGGGCGTCGCGACGTCGAGCGTGTTCGTCGTCGACCCGATGCTCGCGACCGGCGGCAGCGCCAAGGCCGCGCTGGACCGCATGCGCCGGGCCGGCGCGCAGGACCTGCGCCTCGTCAACCTGATCGCCGCGCCCGAGGGCGTCGAGGTCGTCCGCGCCGCGCACCCCGACGTGCCGATCACCGTGGCCGTCCTGGACCGCGGGCTCGACGAGCGCGGCTACATCCGACCCGGCCTCGGCGACGCCGGCGACCGGCTCTTCGGCACCGACTGATGGACGGCGGCGAGGAACCGGTCCTTCCGCTCGCTGGCGGCCATCCCGCCGCCCAGCAGCTGCCCAAGGGACGGCACGGGCTCTCGCGCGCGTTCATCGCGTCCAACCAGCGCGAGCGGCTGCTGGACGCGATCGCCAACGTCGTCGCCGCCAAGGGCTACGCCGCGACCCGCGTCGCGGACATCACCGAGTACGCCGGCGTCTCGCGCAAGACCTTCTACGAGCAGTTCGCCGACAAGGAGGACTGCTTCCTCGCCGCCTACGACGCGATCACCGCGCTCCTGATGGACCGGATGGCGAAGGGGCTGGCGGCGGTCGCCGACGGCACGTGGGAGGAGCAGGTCCACGCGCTGCTCGGCGAGTTCCTGCGGTTCCTGGCCGCCGAGCCGGCGTTCGCGCGCATGTGCATCGTGGAGGTGCTCGGGTCCGGCGCCACGGGCCTGGCGCGCCGCGACGCGGCGATCGAGGCGTTCTTCCCCGTCGTCGACCAGATCCCGCGCGCGCAGGCGGGCGCCGAGCGCTGGCTGTCGCCGCGGACGCCGCAGTTCGTCGTCGGCGGCATCCTCGAGGTGGTCTACGCGGAGATCCGGCGCGGCGCGACCGAGAAGCTGCCGGAGCTGGAGGAGGACCTGACGCGCCTGGCGTTCCGCGCGTACCTGTACCACAAGGAGTGGGAGGCGAGGGCGCGCGCCAAGGAGGCGGACGGGCCCTGAGGGCCGTCAGGCCTTGCGGCCGCGGCGGGCCAGCGCGGCGACGGCGCGCTCCAGCGCCTCGAGGCGCTCGGCGATCGACGGCTCGTCGTCGTCGTCGCGGACGATCGCGTGGCGCAGGTCGCCGACCGTGAACCACTCGTAGGGCACGTCGCAGGCCGCGGCGATCACGCGCAGGTGGGTCTCCTCGGCGCGGCGGCGGTCGGTGCCGAGGTCCTTCAGGGTCGAGCGGCTGAGCGGCGTCTGCTCGGCCAGCTCCTCCCAGCTGGAGATGCCGGCCAGGGCCATGGCGGCGCGGATGCGCCGGCGGATCTCGTCCTGGTCGGGCACGGGCCAGGCGACCGTAGGCGGACAGCTTCGGCTCGGAACCGACAGCGGCGCAGGATCGGCTCAGGCACGCCTCGAACGGCTCGCGGCGAGCCGTTTCGGCTCGCCCTGCGCGGAGGGACGCGGGCGGACGCTCAGGCGCGCGCGTTGCGCGCGGCGGTCTCGAGCAGCAGCTTGTTGAGCTTGACCCAGCCGCCGGAGCGCGTGCGCCACACGCGCTCCTCGAACGCGCGCCGCTGCCGCGTCTCGACGGGCACGATCAGCCCCGCCTCGTACAGCTTGCGGACGTGGTAGGCCGTGGCGCTCGGGCTCAGCTCGACCTCGCCAGCGATCTCGCGCGAGGACGCGGGCCGCTTCTCCAGCGACACGAGCGCCTGGAGCCGCGCGGGGTGGCCGAGGGCGGCCAGGAAGACGGGGTCGAGCATCGCGCTGATGGCGCGACCATACGGCGTCGGCCGGCGGGGCGTGCCCGGACCTCGCAACTACTGTTCAGCAAATACTTCACAGTAAGGCTATGGTTGGCGCATGGCCGAGCCCGTCTCCGAGCAGTTGCTTCGCGCTCTCGCCCACCCGCTGCGCCTCGGTCTGCTGGTCGAGCTGGAGGAGCGCGGCGAGCGCTCGCCGGCCGAGCTGGCGACCGCGCTGCACGCCGACCGCGCGATCGTCGACGAGCACCTGGCGATCCTCCGCGGGGCCGGGCTGATCGCCGACGACGTCGTCCCCGGCCGGGTGACGACCACCGGCCACGGCTGGGTCGAGATCGCGCAGCACCTCCGCTCGCTCCAGCCCTAGGAGTCTGTTGGTCTTTCGACCGTCGATGCGAGCGGACGTGGCCGTGGATGCCGGGGACGGCCGGCCGGCCTGACCAATGCTGGTGGCCTTGGCGGGCCGGCCGGTCGTCATCCGGCGCCGCGGACGCGTTCGCGCGCGCGACGGGAAAAGAGCAACAGGCTCCTTGCCGCAGCGGCTAGCACGCCCTTCCCATGCGCCGGAATGCGGCGTATCCTGCCGTGCCGCGCAGGATTTGGTAAGGATCGATTGAGCGGAGCCATGGAGGAGCACCTCACCGTCACGGAGATCGCCCGCCGCTCGGGCATCGCGGTCTCGCACGTGCGCTACTACGAGCGCGCCGGCCTCCTGCCGCCGCCGCTGCGCAACGGCCGCCAGGTCCGCTACCCGCTCAGCGTGCTGGATCGCCTCCGCACGATCGCCGACGCGCGCGACGCGGGCCTGTCGCTGGCGGAGATCAGGGAGCTGTCGCAGCTCGCCGAGCGCCTCGCCCTCGCGCCGGCGCTCAGGGCAGCGGGGCGCCGGCCAGCGCGACGATGACGCCGGCCGCGCCGGCGGCCAGGAGCGTCGGGACGACCGCGGCGCGC
Source organism: Baekduia sp. (assembly GCA_036518975.1). Taxonomy (GTDB): domain Bacteria; phylum Actinomycetota; class Thermoleophilia; order Solirubrobacterales; family Solirubrobacteraceae; genus Baekduia. The sequence continues at coordinate 56,583 of DATDMD010000257.1, read as the reverse complement.
AGGAGCAGGAGGGCGAGCGCGGCGGCGGCCAGGATGGCGGCCTGCCACCACTCGGAGAGGGCGAGCGCCAGCGGGATCGCGGAGCCGAGGATCGCGCCGAGCGCCGCGGGCGCCGCGCCGTCGATGAACGCGCGCACGCGGGCGTTGCGCAGCAGCGCGTGGAAGCGGTCGGCGCCGGTCAGGACGAACAGGAACGACGGCGAGAACGCGACCAGCGCGGCGAGCAGGCCGCCGCCGACGCCCGCGGCCGCGTAGCCGACGACCGCGACGGTGTGCACGACCGGGCCGGGCGTCACCTGGCCGAGCGCGACCGCGTTGAGGAACTGCGCGTTGGTCATCCAGTGGTGGCCGTCGACCGCGTCGGCCTGCATCAGCGGGATGATCACGAAGCCGCCGCCGTAGGAGAGCGCGCCGACCTTGAGCGCCGTCCAGCACAGCGCGCCGAGGCCGCCGGTCCCGGCCGTCGCGAGGAAGAACGGCAGCGCGATCGCGCGCGGACCGCCGCGCGCCGACAGCGCCACCGAGGCGAACCCGCAGGCCAGCAGGACCAGCACGAGCCACGGCCCGACGGTCGCCGCCGAGACCAGGCCGAGCAGGACGTACACCGCGACCGGCGCCTCACGGCGGCCCTCGCGCGCGCGCTTCCAGCTCGGCCCGATCAGGTCGAGGCCGGCCTTGACCGCGACGGCCGCCACCGCGGCGCCGGCGCCGGCGCCCGCGCCGCGCAGCCAGTCCGGCGGCATGCCAGCCAGGAACGCCGCCGACAGCGCCAGGATGAGGATCAGCCCGGGCAGGATGAAGGACAAGCCTCCGACCAGCGCGCCGAGGCGCCCGCCGACGCGATACGCGCAGTACACCGACAGCTGCGTCGACGCCGGCCCCGGCAGCAGGTTGACCGCGGCGATCGCGTCCTCGAAGTCCGCCTCGGCGATCCATTGGCGGCGCGTCACGCAGAGGTCGCGCAGCAGCGCGATGTGGGCCGGCGGGCCGCCGAACCCGACGCAGCCGATCCGCCCCCACTCGCGCGCGATCGTCGTCAGCGGCAGCGGCACGGCGCGCATCCTACGATGGCCGCACGCGATCTTGAGGTTCGCTTCACCCCGTTCACATCAGGTCTTCAGCACGCAGGCCGATGATGTGCACATGGACGCGGAGCTGACCCTCGAGCAGGCCCGGGAGATCAACCTCCTGCGCCGGTGCCATCCGGGCGCCGAGCTCCGCGTGCACGAACGCCCGTGGGGCGTCCTCGTCGAGGTCCGCCGCCACAACCACGCGGTCGCGCTGGAGCGCTTCGAGTACGGCGGCGCGGTCGTCCACGACGCGCCGATCCTGCGCGCGGCGTAGCGCGCTTCTAGACCTGCTTCAGCAGCCCGCCGTCGATCACGAACTCCGAGCCGGTGACGTTCGCGACGCGCGGCGAGGCCAGCAGCGCCACGAGCGTGGCGACCTCCTCGGGCGTCGAGAAGCGGCCGGTCGGCATCGACGCCGCGGCGCCCGCGGCCACGTCGTCCTTGTGCGGCGCGCCGCCGCCCGCGGCGATCTGCGCGGCGACGCCGTGGTCGCCCAGCCACAGGTCGGTCGCCACCGGCCCGGGCGAGACGTCGTTGATGCGGACGCCCCGCGGGCCCAGCTCCTGCGACAGCGCCTTGGACGTGTTGACCAGCGCCGCCTTGGCGGCCGAGTAGTCCATCACGTTGGGATCGGCCAGCGACGCGTTGACCGACGCGATGTTGACGATCGCGCCCGACCCGCGTTCGAGCATCCCGGGCAGGACCGCGCGGATCGCGCGCAGCGCGGAGTAGTAGTTGAGGTTCATGGTCACGGCGAACGTGTCGTCGGGGATGGCGAGGAAGCCCTCCAGCCGGACCGCCGCGCCGCCGACGTTGTTGACCAGGACGTCGACCGCCGCGCCGTGGCGCTGCGCCGCGTGGGCGACGAGCGCCGCCGGCCCGTCGGCCGTCGCGAGGTCGACCGCCAGCGCCTCGACGCCGTCGATCGCCGGCATCGCGTCGACGCTGCGCGCCCCGACGACGACCTTCGCGCCCTCGGCCGCCAGCGTCCGCGCCACCGCCAGGCCGATGCCCTTGCTGCCACCGGTGACGACGGCGACCTTGTCCCGCAGCTCGAGGTCCATGGCGCGACCCTACAGCGCGTCGATCAGCACGCCGGCGAGCGCGTCGACGACGCCGGCGTGCTCGCGCTTGAGCAGGCAGCAGCGGATCGCGGTGACCGTCTCGGGGTCGCCGCCGCGGTCCGCCAGCCACGGGTGGCGCGCCGTGGCCCACGCCCGGTCGACGCGCAGCGTGGCGACGTGCCAGCCCTCGCGCGCGAGGTCGTCGAACGCGCGCTCGGCGGCCGCGCCGGGGTCGTCGGCGGCGCGCGCGAGCACACAGACGATGTCCAGCTCGGGCTCGACCAGGAGCGCGACGCGCTCGTCGGCGGCCAGCAGCTCGGCGAGCCGCAGGCCGGCGCCGCGCGCCGCCGCGAGGTGCTGTCCGAGCCCGTCGCGCGTGAGCGGCAGCGCGCGCAGGGTCGTCCACAGCGCGGCGGCCGACGCGCCCGCGCGCGAGCACTCCAGGCTGATCTCGCCCAGGTGCAGGTCGCCGGAGGTGAAGTACGTGTAGGGCGAGTCGTGCGCGTAGAAGCGCCCGACGCTCGGGTCGGAGAAGAGCACGCACCCGCAGCCGTAGGGCTGCAGCCCGTGCTTGTGCGGGTCGATGACCACCGAGTCGGCGCGCGCGACCGACTTGTAGGCCTCGACGTCGACGCCGGGCGCGCCGCCGTCGGCCAGCAGCGCGAAGAACCCGCCGTAGGCCGTGTCGACGTGCAGCCGCGCGCCGAACTCCGCGCACAGGTCGGCGATCTCCGGGAGCGGGTCGAGCGCGCCGAGGCCGGTCGTGCCCAGCGTGGCGACGACCGTCCCCACGCCGCCCCGTGCCAGCCGGTCGCGCAGCGCGCCGGCGTCCATGCGGCCGGCACCGTCCTGCGCGATCGTCTCGTGCGGGACGCCGAGGACGCCGCACATCCGCGCGTGCGTGTAGTGCGCGGCCTCCGACGAGACGACGACCGCGTCGGCGCCCGCCAGCTCGCGCGCGACGAACAGGGCCTCCAGGTTGGCGATCGTGCCCGAGGAGGTCAGGTGCCCGAGGCGCGGCGACGCGACGCCGAGCATGTCCCCCAGCGCCGCGACGACCTCCTTCTCCATCGCCGCCGTCGCCGGCCCGCCGTCCAGCGCGTGGTTGTTGGGGTTCAACAGCATCGCCGTCGCGTAGGCCGCCCACGCCACCGGCACCGGCGGCTTGAGCATCTGCCCGGCGTAGCGCGGGTCGTTGTAGGGGTAGGTGTCGCGCAGCCGCGCCGCCAGCTCGGCGAGCGCGGCCGCCGCGGCCGGGTCGTCCGGCGCGGCGTCCGCGTTCAGCGTGCCGAGCGGCAGCAGGGTCTGGGCGCGCGCCGCGAGCCGGCGCGCGTAGCCGTCGCCCAGCAGGTTGTCGTGGTCGCTCACCCGCCGGATGATCGCCGACGGCGGCGCGGTCCGTCAGGACAGCAGCGCGACCATCGTGTCGATCTGGTGCGCAACGCCGCCCTCGCGCGCCTCGGGCGTGTCGCCGCCGTCGAGGTACACGCCCTGCTCGGTGAGCGTGAGGCGCGTGCCGTCGCCTTCGGGGACGAGCTCGACGGTCGTCTGCGACACCGAGATGATGGCGTCGTCCATGTGCATCACGTACGTGTAGACCACGCGCTCGTCCTGGACGATGTCCTGGTAGACGGCGTCGAAGGTGAAGCTCGGGCCGCCGGGCCGGTTGCCGCGCGACGACTCGGCGCCGCCGACGCGGAAGTCCAGCAGGTAGGGGCCGCTCTCCCACCCCTCGGGCGCGACGAACCACCGCGCCTTGAGGTCCTGATCGGCGAACGCGCCGAACACCTTGGCCGGCGGGGCGCCGAGCGTGCGCTCGACGGTGAACGTGTGATGGACGGTCGAGCGCTGTCGCGTGTTGCTCATGATGCTGTCCTTCCCATGTTGTCGTCCTCGACCAGCAGGGCGTCGAGGCGGTCGAGGCGGCGCTCCCATGTGGTGCGCCGCTCGCTGATCCAGGCCTCAGCGCCGCGGAGGGCGTCCGGCGCGATCGAGCACGTCCGGACGCGGCCCACCTTCTGCGTCGTGACCAGGCCCGAGCCCTCCAGCACCTGGACGTGCTGGACGACGGCGGGCAAGGACATCGACAACGGCTGTGCGAGCTCGCTGACCGAGGCCGGGCCGCGCGTGAGCCGCTCCATCATCGAGCGACGGGTCGGGTCGGCGAGGGCCTGGAAGACGCGGTCGAGGGGGTCCGCTTGCTGAAGCACTTGCTTAAGTGTTACGCCGCCGCGCCGCCAAAGTCAAGCGATCGCTTAAGTGATGGCGCGCAGCAGCAGCCACGCGCAGACCTCGCCCGACGAGATCGCGAACCCGCCGCGCGGCAGGCGGTCCAGCACCTCGTGGGCGAACGCGCCGGCGGTCGCGGGGCGCGGCGGGTGGCCGGTCGCGTCGCGCAGCAGCGTCCCGGCGAGGGCGCCGCGATCGTCCAGGAGGTAGCGCGCGAGGAACGTGCCGTCGCGGCGCAGGACGTCGACGCTCGTGGCGCCGTCCTCGGGGACCACGATGTACAGGCGCTCGTCGAAGGCCGCGGACGTCCGCCGGCACGCGCTGCGTCGCGCGGGGAGCGCCGGCGGCGTCAGCCGGGCGCTCGGCGCGTCGCGTTCGCAGCGAGATCGGGATCGCGTGACCATGGCGGTCACTCTGAAGCCCGGACATGAGGCGCCCTGAAAGAGTTCCTGAGCGGTGGCTGAGAGCCGGCCTGGCATGATCGGCGCGTGGCGCGCGAGGCGGCGATCAGCACGCGGGGGCTGTCGAAGGACTTCGGCCGGGGCCGCGGGCTGTTCGGGCTGGACCTGGAGGTCGCGCGCGGCGAGGTGATGGGCTTCCTGGGGCCCAACGGCGCGGGCAAGTCCACCACCATGAAGCTGCTGCTCGACGAGCTGCGCCCGACGGCCGGGGGCGCGGAGGTGCTCGGGCTCGACGTCCACCGCGACTCGCTGGCGGTGCGGCGGCGCGTCGGGTTCCTGCCGGGCGACTTCGCGTTGTACCCCAAGTTGACCGGCGGCGCGGTGCTGGACTGGTTCGCGCGGCTGCGCGGCGGCGTCGACCCGGCGGTGCGGGCCGCGCTGGTGGAGCGCTTCGAGGCGGCCGGCCAGCTGGACCGGCCGGTCCGCGAGCTGTCGACCGGCAACCGGCAGAAGCTCGGGCTCATCCAGGCGTTCATGCACGAGCCGGAGCTGCTGATCCTCGACGAGCCGATCGCGGGCCTCGACCCGCTGGTGCAGCAGCGGTTCCACACGCTGCTGGGCGAGGTGGTCGCGGCCGGGCGGACCGTGTTCCTGTCGTCGCACACGCTGTCGGAGGTCGAGCGCGTCGCGCACCGCGTGGCGATCCTGCGCGAGGGGCGGCTGGTGGTCGTCGACTCGCTGGAGCGGCTGCGCGCGGTGGCGGTCCGGCGGCTGGAGGTGGAGCTCGGGCCGTCCGGGTCGGCGCCGGCGCCCGCGCCCGCCGACGCGCTGCGCGCCGTCCCCGGCGTCAAGCAGGTCGACGTGGAACGCGATCACGTCGTCATCGCCTACGAGGGCTCGGCCGACGCGCTCGTCAAGGCGCTCGCGCGCTACGAGGTGCGCGCGCTGCGCCCGCGCGACGACGACCTCGAGGACATCTTCCTGGCCTACTACCGCGGCGACGGCCGGCGCTCGCCGTGAGCATCCCGGCGTTCACGATGGGCCTGCGCCTGCGGGCGCTGGCGACCGGCCTGGCGGCGCTCGGCATGTTGGCGGTGATCGTGATGGTCGGCGCGCTGTTCCCGGCGGTCGGGGACTCGATCGGCAGGCTCGACCTGCCCGAGGGCGTCGCCGACCTGCTCGGCGGAGCCGACTACGGGTCGATCACGGGCTGGATGCGGTCCGAGATCGGCGCGGTCTACGGGCCGCTGGTCATCGGGGCGATCGCGATCGTGGGCGCGGTCGGCACCACCGCCGGCGAGGAGGAGGACGGGATCCTCGGGCTGACGCTCGCCTACCCGGTGGAGCGCTGGCGGCTGGTCGTCGGCAAGGCGGCGGCCGTCGGCGTGCAGGTCGGCGTGGTCGCCCTGGGCACGTTGGTGGGGTTGGTCGCCGGCGTGGCGATCGCGGGCGGCGGGGTCGCGTTCGCAGACCTGCTGGCCCTGGCGGTCCACCTCGCGTTCTTCGGGGCGGCGACCGGCGCGGTCGGGCTGGCGCTGGCGTGCGCGACCGGGCGGCGGGCGGTGGCCACCGGCGGCGCCGCGGCGTACGCGGTCCTCGGCTTCCTGGTCAACGGCTTCGCGCCGCTCGTGGACGGGATCGCGTGGCTGAAGTACCTGTCGTTGTTCTACTACTACACCGAGGCGGACCCGATCGGGCACGGGTTCGACCTGGGCGACCTGGCGGTGCTGGGCGCGGTGACCGCCGTGCTGGTGGCGTTCGGCGCGGTGGCGATCGGGCGCCGCGACCTGCGCGGGTAGGTCGTCGCCACCGTCACCACGCGAGCGGGCGACCGTCGCGGAAGAAGCCGCCAGTCGGGCCGCCGTCGGGCAGCAGGCAGGCCCAGACGACCGAGCGCGCGCCGTCGGCCACCGGGCGGCCGCCCTGGCCCATGTCGGTGTCGGTCCAGCCCGGGCAGACGGAGTTGACCAGGACGCGGTCGGCGCGCAGCTCGGCGGCGAGCATCCGCGTCAGGCCGTTGAGCGCGAGCTTGGACAGGTGGTAGCCCGGGGTGCCGCCGCCCATGTCGGTGATCTGGCCCGACGCGCTGGAGACGTTGACGAGCCGGCCGTGGCCGGAGGCGCGCAGGTGCGGCGCGAAGGCCTGGGCGGTGCGCCAGGCGCCGAACAGGTTGGTGTCCAGCGCGCGCTGCACGCGGGCGAGGTCGGCGGTGACCGCGCGGGCGTCGGTGTCGTAGTCGATCGCCGCGTTGTTGACCAGGATGTCGAGCGTGTCGAGCCGCTCGGCCAGCTGGGCGATCGAGTCGGGGTCGGCCACGTCGAGGCGCGCCGGCCGGACGTCGCCGTCGAGCGTCCGCGCGACCGCCTGCGCGCGGTCGGGGTCGCGCGCGGTGAGGTGGTCGACGTGGCCGGCCGCCGCGAGCTGCCGGCAGACCTCCACGCCCAGCCCGCGGGCGCCGCCGGTCACCAACGCGACACGCTGCTGCGATGCGGTTGCCATGGGCTGGAGGTTGCCGCATAGTCGCCGCTTGTGATCGACATCGACGAGAGCACCGACTTCGGCGCCCGCGCCGCCGCGCACCTGCGCGACGACGTGGTCGTCTGGCTGACCACCGTCTCCGCCGCCGGCGCGCCGCTGCCGACGCCGGTCTGGTTCCTGTGGGACGGCGGCTCGCGCGTCCACGTCCAGTCGCTGCCCGGCGCCAAGCGCATCGAGCACCTCCAGGCCAACCCGCGGCTGTCGCTGAACTTCGACGGCAACGGCCAGGGCGGCGACATCGTCGTCCTCTCCGGCCGCGCGACGCTGACGCCCGCGACGCCGCTGCCCGCGGCCTATGCGGACAAGTACTCCGGCCACATCCCGAACGTCGCCGGATCGCCGGAGGAGTTCGGCCAGCGCTACTCGACCGGGATCGACATCGAGCTGACGCGCCTGCGCGGGAACTGAGGCGCGCGACCAAGGACACCATGTCGGCCGACGCGCTCCCCGCACCCGTCCAGGCCGCGCTCGCCGCGGCCAACGCGCACGACGTCGAGGCGTTCCTGGCGGTCTTCACGCCCGACGGCGTCGTCGACGACTGGGGCCGCGAGTTCCGCGGGCGCGAGCCGATCCGCGGCTGGAGCGACGCCGAGTTCATCGGCGTGGACGTCACGCTGGACGTCACGGCGGCCGCGGAGCGCGGCGGCGAGACGGTCGTCACCGCCGACGTCGGCGGCCGCGGGTTCAACGGCGAGAGCCACTTCGCGTTCCGGGTCGAGGGCGACCGCGTCGCCCGGATGACGATCCGCGCCTAGCCGAGCGCCGCCAGGCCCAGCGCGGTCGCGGTGCCGTCGAGGTGCCGTTGGACGCTGGTCGCCGCGGCGTCGGGGTCGCCGCGCTCGACGGCGTCGACGATCGTGTCGTGCTCGACCATGCTCTGCGCGCCGCGGGCCGGCTGGTTGCCGACGGCCTGCATGCCCGCCCGGAGCTGGCGGTCGCGGAGCGAGGCGTAGAAGCCGGCCAGGAGCTCGTTGCCGGTCGCCGCGAGGATGTCCTCGTGGAAGGCGCGGTCGGCCTCCTGGAACGCCTGCAGGTCATCGTCCTCCAGCGCTTTGCGTGCCTGATCGATCAACGCTCGGAGCCTTCCGACCGCCGCCGTGCGGTCGGGGCGCGCGGCGAGCAGTCGGACCGCCCACGGCTCGATCAGCGACCGGGCCACCAGCACCTCGCGCAGCTCGGACGCGTTGATGGCGACGACGAGCGCGCCGCGCTTGGGGTAGAGCTCCAGCATGTCCTCGGCCGCGAGCTGCAGGAACGCCTCGCGCACCGGCGTCCGCGAGACCTCGACGGCCTCGGCGACCTCGCCCTCGCTGAGCAGGCGGCCGCCGGCGAAGCTGCCGTCCAGGATGCGCGCCCGCACCCACCGGTAGACCCGGTCGGCCGCCGACTCCCGCTGGGCGTGCTCCGCCATCCGTGCATCATGCCCGGCCGCGACGCCGGAGCGCGAACCTGGTAGGTGTGATCACGTGGCCGACGAGCCGACCCCGCATCGCGCCGCCTCCCGGTCGCCGGCGAGCGGGCAGGCCGGCGGCTTCCTGGGCTCGGGCCTCGGCTTCGGCAGCGCGCGGCGCGGGTCGGCCAGCCTGCTCACGGTCATCTTCGCGCTCACGGCGAACCTGCTGGTCGCGATCGCCAAGTCGGTCGCCGTCGCGCTGACGGGCTCGGCGTCGATGACCGCGGAGGCCGCCCACTCGTGGGCCGACACCGGCAACGAGGTCTTCCTCCTGCTGGCCAACCGCCGCGCCGCGCGCCCGGCCGACCTCGCCCACCCGCTGGGGCACGGGCGCGACGCCTACGTCTGGTCGCTGTTCGCCGCGATGGGCCTGCTCGTCGCCGGCGGCGCGCTGTCGATCACGCACGGCGTCAACGAGCTGCGCGCGCCGACCGCCGAGGGCGACTACATCGTGGCCTACGTGGTGCTCGGCCTGTCGTTCCTGCTGGAGGGCGCGTCGTTCCTGCGCTCCGCGCGCCAGGCCGACACGGAGGCCGAGGGGATGCAGCGCGACCTCGTCGAGCATGTCGTGGCGACCTCCGACCCCACGCTGCGCGCGGTCTTCGCCGAGGACGCCGCCGCGCTGCTCGGCGTGCTCATCGCCGCGGCCGGGCTGGCCGGGAGCGAGCTGACCGGCTCGGCCACGCCCGACGCGATCGGCGCGATCCTCATCGGCCTGCTGCTGACCGCGGTCGCCGTGGTGCTCATCGGCCGCAACCGCCGCTTCCTCGTCGGCGAGGAGGCCGACCCGCGCGTGCGGACCGCCGTGCTGGAGGCGCTGCTGCGCCAGCCCGAGGTCGAGCGCGTGACGTACCTGCGGCTGGAGATCGTCGGGCCGCGGATGCTCTCGGTGGTCGGCGACGTGGACCTGCTCGGCGACGACGTCGAGTCAGTCGTCGCCGTCCGGCTGCGCGCGCTCGAGGCCCACCTCACGGACTCGCCGGCCGTGGCCGGCGCCGTGCTGAGCCTCTCGGCGCCCGACGAGCCGTCGCTGACGATCTGACACCGGCCCGGAGGTGCCGCCTGAGACGTGGATCACACCCGCTCCACCCGCTTGCATCTATCTTGTATCTAAGTTGGACGGCAAGACAAAGACAAGACCCCTCTCCCCCTCCTCAAGGACCTGACATGACCTCCACCGCCAAGAACGACAACATCGCTGCCCGCGAGCCCGCGCTGGCGCGCCACCGCGACGACGAGGGCCCACGCGGCAGCGTCCTGATCTTCGCCGACCCCCTGCGCGGGCCGTTGCCCCTGACGGCGAGCGACGACACGAACCACGGCCCCCGCGGCCACGTGCTGGCCCGGTTCTCCCGCTCGTGACAGCAGTCCGCAGCGCCGGCGTCGCTTCCGCGCCGGCGCTGGGCCTGCCGCTCAGCCGGCGCCGAGCGGCGCGTCCGCCAGCCGCTCCAGCACCTCGCGCAGCGCCGCGATGTCGCGGTGCTCGTAGCCCAGCTCGCCGGCGCGCGTGAGCGCCTCGTCGGCGACGCCCGCCGTCGGCAACTGCGCGCCGACGTCGGCGCCCGCCGCGCGGGCCAACCTGATGTCCTTGTGCATCAGGCCGACGGCGAACCACGCCTCCTCGGGCAGGTCGAGCACGAGCGGGACGCGCGCCTTGAGCATCGGCGAGCCGATCGGGCTCGACGCCATCACCTCGGCGGCCACGCGCGGGTCGACGCCCTGGCGCTCGGCCAGCACCAGCCCCTCGCTGAACGCCAGCATCTGCACCGCGAGGCTGATGTTGATGGCCAGCTTGAGGACGAGGCCCTGGCCGTTGGCGCCGATCCGCGTCGGCGTCCCGAGCAGGCCCAGGGCCGGCTCGGCCTTCGCGTAGGCCGCCTCGTCGCCGCCGACCATGATCGTCAGCGTCCCCGCCTGCACCTGCGGCACGCTGCCGGAGACGGGCGCGTCGAGCAGCTCGGCGCCCTGCGCCCGCACGCGCTCGGCCATGGCGCGGCTCGCCCGCGGGCTGACCGTGCTCATGTCGGCCCAGACCTGGCCGGCGCCGAGGCCCGCGAGGAGCCCGTCGTCGCCCGCGGCGACCGCTTCGAGGGCGTCGTCGTCGGGGATCGACGTCACCACGAGGTCGGCGGCCTCGGCCAGCGCGCGCGGCGTCTCGCACCAGCGCAGGCCCTGATCGATGAGCCATTGGGCGCGGTCGCGCACGCGCGCCTCGCCGTAGACCGTGTAGCCGGCCTCCAGGAACCGGGCGGCCATGTTGCCGCCCATGTTGCCGAGGCCGACGAACCCGACTGCCGGCCGCTCGTTGGCGTCCATGTCAGCGCTTCCCTTCGATCGTGGCGAAGTCGTCGAGGTCGAGCGTGAGGTTCGCCGCCCCCACGATCGGGTCGACCTGCGCGCGCCGGCGGAAGCCGACGATCGCGGCGTCGACCGCCGGGTTGTCCAGCGTCCAGGCGATCGCGACCGCGCCGGGCGTCGTGTCGTGCTTGGCGGCGATCGCCTCCAGCCGGTCGACCAGCGTCAGGTTGGCCGTGAGCCGCGGCTCCTGGAAGCGCGGGTCCTCGCGCCGCCAGTCGTCGTCGGCCAGCCCGGCGATCCGCTCGCGCGTCATCCCGCCGCTCAGCAGCCCGGAGCTCATCGGCGAGTAGACGATCACACCGATCTCCATGCGCTCCGCGTAGGGCAGGACCGTGTCCTCGGCGTCGCGCACGACGAGCGAGTACTCGGGCTGCAGCGTCTCGACCGGCGCGATCGACCGGATGCGCTCGAGCTGCGCGACGTCGAAGTTCGAGACCCCGATGTGGCGGACGAGGCCCTGCTCCTTCAGCTCGGCCAGCGCGGCCCAGCCCTCCTCGATCGCGGACGCGGGATCGGGCCAGTGGATCTGGTACAGGTCGATCGCGTCGACGCCGAGCCGCTCGAGGCTCGCGTGCGCCTCGCGCAGGATCGAGTCGCGCTTCAGGCTGTGGACCACGCGCCGGCCCGGGCGGGTGGGGTCCTCTAATAACGAGCACTTCGTGAAGACGTACGGCCGGGCGCCGAGGATGGCGAGCGCGCGGCCCACGACCTCCTCGGAGTGCCCGAAGCCGTAGGCCGCCGCCGTGTCGATCCAGTTCACGCCGAGCTCCAGCGCGCGCTCGATCGCGCCGATGGACTCGGAGTCGTCCTGCGGGCCCCAGCCGAACTCCCAGCCCCCGCCGCCGATCGCCCACGCGCCGAAGCCGACGCGGGTGATCTGCATCCCGGTGGTGCCGAGCTCGGTCGTCTGAAGTCGCGTGTCCTGCGCCATTGGCGGGTTCTCTCCTGGTCTTGTTGGCTTCGACCCAGGATGCCGCCGCCGCGGCCCCGCGTCATGGAACGCACGGGTGCCGCGGCACTTCGGGGCGGGCGCTCTAGACCGGCGAGGACGGACGCGCCATGCCCTCCGCGAGGTCGCCGAACTGCGGCGCCATGATCGCGCCCGGCTGGCCGATGAGCTCCTCGGCGACCAGCGCCTCGGTGGTCAGCAGCAGCGCCGCGACCGACGCGGCGTGCTGGAGGCTCAGGCGCGTGACGCGGACGGGGTCGATGACGCCGTCGGCGATCAGGTCGCCGTAGTGGCCGGTGAGCGCGTTGAGGCCGTGGCCGGCGGGCATGTCGCGCACGTGCGCGACGACCTCCTCGCCGTCGAAGCCCGCGTTGGACGCGATCCAGAACAGCGGGTCGCCGAGCACGCTGCGCACGACGTCGACGCCGGCGGCGCGGTCGCCCTCCAGCACGACGCCGTCCAGCGCGGTCGCGGCGCGCAGCAGCGCGGTCCCGCCGCCGGCCACGACGCCCTCGGCCATCGCGGCGCGGCTGGCCGCCAGCGAGCCCTCCGTCCGGCGCAGCCGCTCCTTGGACTCGACGTCGGTCGCGCCGCCGACGCGGATGACCGCCAGCCGGCTCGACAGGCGGGCGCGCCGCTCGCGCAGCGCGTCCACGTCGGCCTCGTGCGTCGCGCGCCCGAGCTCGACGTTGATCTCGTTCAGGCGCGCCGCGACCGACTCGGCCGAGCCCGCGCCCTCGATGAACGTCGTCGCGTCCTCGGTGACGATGACGCGCCGCGCGCGGCCGAGCCACTCCAGCTCGACCTGGTCCAGCGTCAGCCCGGTCTCGGGCGTGATGACCTGCCCGCCGACGAACGCCGCGAGGTCCTCGAGGTAGGCGATCCGGCGGTGGCCGAACCCCGGCGCCCGGATCGCGGTGGCCTCCATCGTCCCGTGGCGGTTGTTCTGCACCAGCATGCCCAGCGCAGCGCCGTCGACCTTCTCGGCGAGGATGATCAGCGGCTCGGGCCGGCGCATGACCTGCCCGATCGCGCCCATCAGCTCCTGGACGGTCGAGATCGGCTGCGACGTCATCAACACGTAGGGGTTGTCGAGGACCGTCTCCATCCGCTGGCGGTCGCGGATCAGGTAGGGCGAGACGTGGCCGTTCTCGACGTGCAGGCCCTCGACGAACTCGACCGTGATGCCGGGGAGCTCGCTCTCCTCGATGCTGACCACGCCGTCCTCGCCGACGCGCGCGAGCGCCTCGCCGACCGCACGGCCGATCCGCTCGTCCTCCTTGGCGGCGATCGTCGCGACATGCGCCAGCTGGCCCTCGTCGCTGATGTCCAGCGCGGCGCTCAGCAGCTCGGCGACGACGAGGTCGACGGCCTCCTCGATGCCGCGGCGCAGGAGCATGGGGTTGGCGCCGTCGGCCAGCACGCGCATCCCCTCGCGCACGAGCGACTGGGCGAGCAGCGTGGCGGTGGTCGTGCCGTCGCCGGTGAGCTCGGAGGTCTTGTCGGCGACCTCGCGGACGAGCTGCGCGCCCATGTTGGCGAACTGGTCGGCGAGCTCGATCTCGCGCGCGATCGACACGCCGTCGTTGGTGATCGTCGGCGCTCCGGTGAGGCGCTCCAGCACGACGTTGCGGCCCTTGGGGCCCAGCGTGACCTTGACGGTGTCGGCGAGCTGGTCGACCCCGACCTGCAGCCGCCGGCGCGCGTCCTCGTTGAAGTGGATGATCTTGCCCATGGTGGTGTGCGTCTCCTGTCAGGCGGCGTCGGCGACGAGGATGCCGCGCCCGTGGAGGCGGCCCTGGTCGAGATCGGCCATTGCGTCGTTGACGGCTTCCAGCGGGTAGACGCTGGTGTGCAGCGTGACCTTGCCCTGAGCGGTCAAGGTCATCAACTCGGCGAGGTCGTTGTAGGACCCGACCAGGTTGCCGATGAAGTTGATCTCGCGCGAGATGATGTCGATGGTCGGCACGTTGATGTTGTCGCCGTAGCCGATGACGTAGTAGTTGCCCGCCTCGCGCAGCATCGCGACGCCGTCCTCGATGGCGCCGTTCTCCCCCACGAAGTCGATGATCGCGTCGGCGCCCACGCCGTCGGTCATCTCGAGGATCGTGTCGACCTGCTTGCCGTCGATGGCGACCGTCTGGTCGGCCCCGATCTCGCCGGCCAGCGCGCGCGCCGGCTCGGACGGGTCGATGACGATGATCTCGGCGGGCGTCATCGCCTTCAGGCACTGGATGCCGATGTGGCCCAGGCCGCCGGCCCCGATCACCACGGCGCGCGAGCCGGGGTACAGGGTGGCCACGGCCTTCTTGACCGCGTGGTAGGCGGTGAGGCCGGCGTCGGCCAGCGCGGCGATGTCCTTGGGGTGCAGGATCGGGTCGAGCTTGACGACCGACCGCGCGCTGGTCTTCAGCAGCGCGGCGAAGCCGCCGTCGACCGAGATCCCCGGGAAGCTGTTGTTGATGCAGTGCACGTCGTCGCCGGCGCGGCAGGCGCGGCACAGCCCGCAGGTGATGAGCGGGTGGACGATGACCGTGTCGCCGACCTCGACGTTGCTGACCGCTGAGCCGATCTCCTCGACCCAGCCGGCGTTCTCGTGACCGAGCACGTAGGGCAGCTCGACCCCGGACTTCTCCGCCCACTGGCCCTCCTGGATGTGGAGGTCGGTCCGGCACAGCCCGGCGCCGCCCAGCCGGACGATCACGTCGTGGGGCCCGGTGATCTCGGGTTCGGCGATCTGCTCGACGGTGAGCGGGTCGTGGTACTTGTGCAGGCGGGCGGCGATCATGCTGCGTGCATCTCCTCGGTCGGGTCGGGAACGCCGTGACGGGCCTTCAGGAGCGACCGGCAGATCCCGCCGTTGCTCTCCAGGCTGAGGCTGACCAGCCGCGCGCGGCGCAGCCACATCGGGATGTCGGCGGCCGTCAGCGCCGAGCCGTCGCCGGACACGAGCGCGGGCGCCCGCGGGTCGTCGCCGAGCGCGAGCGCGCGGCGCAGGGCCAGGCAGCGGGCGGCCTCGGGGTCGCTGGCCGGGACGAGGTCGGCGACCACCAGGTCGGCGATCTCGGCCTCCGACAGCCCCTGGGCCAGAAGGGCCGCGCAGAGGCGGCCCTGGCGCGCGAGCAGCGCCTTGCGCTGGAACAGCTCGCGCAGGGCCTCGAGGTCGGGCCCCGCGGTCTCGCCCGGGAAGGCGTCGGCGAACGCGCCTCCGCGGTCGATGGCGGCGTTGATCTCCGCGCCCGTGTAGTGGTCGCCGAGGACCACGTGCACGTCCCGGACGCCCGGCACCGTCAACACGGCGGCGCGCGCGTCCGACACCATCAGGAACGCGAAGTTCGGCGCGCACTGCGGGGTCGGCAGGCGCAGGTGCACGTCGACGTCGCCCTGGCCGGACACCGACAGGGACTCGACGAAGCCGAGGGTGGTGATCGGCTCGTCGAGCTCCGGGTCGATGACCGCGCCGAGCGCCGTCAGCACCTGCGCCCGCCCGACGCTCATGCGCTCTCCACCAACTGCGCGTCGGCCTTGTCGCCCGGCGCGGTGCCCTCGCGCAGGCGGTACTCCTGCGGCACGTCGACGTCGTACAGCTTGGCCGCGTTGAGGCCGAGGACCTTCTTCTTGGCCTCAGTGGTCCAGCGCGGGTAGTCGGAGAACGTGTCGTCGGGGTAGTCCCAGGCGACCAGGCCCTCGACCTGCCACTTGGGCTCCCAGATGCCGTAGTCGCTGCCGAACAGCATCTTGTCCTCGCCGACCCAGAACAGCAGCTCGCCCATGACCTTGGCGAAGAACCGCGGCCGGGCGTGCATCAGGCCGCCGACGACGACCGACAGGCCGGCGTAGACGTTGGGCTCCTGCGTCGCCATGAAGCAGAAGTCCTCGATCCGCGGCAGGCCCACGTGCTCGACCACGAAGTTGAGCTCCGGGTAGCTCGTCGCCGCGTGGTCGACGTCGGAGACGTCGAAGCCGTCCTTGTCCAGCGGCCAGATCGTCGGGCCCTTGTGGACGTGGATGTTCTTGATCCCGAGCTCCATGCAGAGCTCGAAGAACGGCACGGCCTCCGGGTCCTTCAGCGTCCAGCCCCGCGACGAGCCCAGCCACTCGGCCGTGTAGAGCTTGACGCCCTTGAGGCCGTAGCGCTCGTGGTCCTCGCGCAGCTGCTTCAGGCCCGGCTCGCCCTCACGGGCGTCGAAGCGCCCGTTGACGCGGACCTTGTCGCCGAAGCGGTCGAGCAGCTCGGCGTTCTGCTCGATGGCGTTGAAGCCCTTCTTGTACCACTGCTTGAGGTACGTCGACTGGAAGATCGCCATGTCGACGTGCCCGTCGGTGAACACGTCCTTCTCGTAGTCGTCGGCCGAGTACTTCATGAAGTGCTCGATCGTCCAGTGCGTCGCGGGCGGCCCGAGCGACTGGTAGGCGTGGAAGCACTCGATCCACCCCTTGGCGTACTGCTCCTCGCCCTCGACCCAGTTCTCGGGACTGGCGTCCCAGAAGTGATTGTGGCTGTCCAGGACGAAGTACTTCTCACCGTTGGCCTCGTACACGGCTAATTCTCCTGCACGGGAACGAGGTCGAAGCCGATGTACTCGGCCGCGTCCTCGGGGTTGGCGAACATCAGGACGCGGTCGTCGAGGACGACCATGCGGCCGTAGTGCGTGGACATGATCTCCTCGAAGTCGTCCTGGCCGAAGTCGTCCCAGCCCAAGGCCTCGGCGATCTCGGCGAAGTCGAAGTCGATCGTGTTGATCCCGTCGACGCGGATCATCGACGGCATCTCCCGGATGGTGATGTCCTTCTTGCCGTCCATCACCTGGGCCACGACGTAGCCCACCTGGTTGTTCATCAACGTGACGCCGGCCTGGTTGGACGACGTCCGGTCGGAGTGGAACTCGGTCATGCGCGGATCTCCTTCGGGATCTCGAGGGTCAGGTCTTCCAGCAGGTCGGCCATGCGGGACTTCGAGCGCTCCAGCCCGTCCTCGAAGCGGACGACCTTCTCGGAGACCTGCGACCAGATCGGCTGCAGCTGCTTGGCGGCCTCCAGGCTCACCGGGATCCACTCCTCCAGCCACTGGTCCATCACGCGGCGGTTGGCCGCGCCGTGCTGGACGTCGTCGACGAGCATCCGGAAGAGCGCCCGGGAGCCGCGCTGCTCGCGGGCGGCGTCGGACTCGCCGCAGCCCATGACGACCGGCGTGACGAAGTCGCCCTGCGGCGCGGCGGCCTGCATGACGAACGCGCTGCGGAACAGCTCGCCGACGAGGGGCTCGAAGACGACCGAGGTCGCGAAGAAGGCCTGCGCCCAGTCGCGGACGCCCGTGAGCTTCTCGACGTTGGCGCGCGTGCCCTGCCAGATCGGGTCGTTCTGCCACGCGTCCTTGTGCGCGCTGCCGTCGAACCCTTCGAGCTCCTCGGAGACGTCCAGGTTGTACAGGATGATGTCCTGCGCGAAGCGGAGCTTGTGCACCGCCCCCACGGCCAGCGCGTTGTTGATCATGTTGGTCGGCGCGTCGCGCTGGGCCGGGGTGTAGACGTGCATGCCGAGCCCGTGCTCGACGTGCGCCCAAGCCGACACGTGACGAGCCACGACCTTGATCCACGACCGGTTCCAGGCCTCGTAGGCGCCGGCCGCCTTCGCGTTGGTCAGCGTCTGGCTGATCTGCCGCACCGTGTTGGACTGGTTGCGGTAGATCGACTGCTCCCACTCCTCGTTGGGATCGAGGAACTCGTGCCAGTTGCTGGACTTCAGGTCGGTCCACTCGTGCGGGTAGCCGGACTTGCCGTCGGCGAACGCGTAGACCCAGCCCTGCGTGAGGTACCGCTCGGGGTCGGGCTGGACGTCGACCGTGACGTCCTCGTACACCGTCGCCCGCCGCTTGCGCGGCGTGAAGTAGTTATAGGATCTGCTACGTGACGACGGGAACTCCTTGGCCCCGGCCTCCGCATCTGTGAACACCGGCTTCGGGACGCTGCGCTCCGGCGTCACCACGGTCGTGTCCTCGGGCATGTTGCTCCTCTCGACCGCGGTCACTCCGCGGCGGTGGTCGTGAACTTGTCGTAGTAGATGCGGCTTTCCGGGACGCCCCGGCGTTCCAGCAAGGCGATCGCGGCGTCCACCATCGGCGGCGGGCCGCACAGGTAGGCGTCGACCTCGGTCAGGTCCTCCTCCATGCGGTCGACGACGTCGGTGATCAGGCCCGCCTCGCCCTCCCAGCCGTCGGCCTCGTCCGACAGCGCGGGGACGAACTTCATGTCCGGCAGGACGCCGGCCAGGCGCTCGAGCTCCTCGAGCACGAAGAGGTCTTGCGCGGTCCGTGCGCCGTAGTAGAAGGTCGCCGGGCGCTGCAAGCCCTTCTCCTCCATCGAGCGCAGCAGCGACATGATCGGCGCCATCCCGGCGCCGCCGGCGATGAACACCAGCCGCCGCGGCGAGGAGTCGCGCAGCGTGAAGACGCCGTACGGGCCCTTGCAGGACAGCTGGTCGCCGACCTTGATGCAGGCGCCGTCGTCCGCGCCCGCCAGCAGCCCGGAGAAGTGCCCGCCCTCGTAGAGCTTGATCATGAACTCGAGGCGGTCGGGCTCCCCGGGCGTGTTGGCCATCGAGAACGACCGGTGCTCGCCGTCGGCCCCGGGGATCGAGATGTCCATGTACTGCCCGGCGTTGAACACGAGCGGGTCGGGAAGCTTGAGCACCAGCCGCCGGATGTCGTGCGTGAGCTCCTCGACGGCCTCGACCTCGGCGACCGCCTCGACGATCGGGACGCCGCTGCGGAGGATCTCCTCGTCGAAGTTCAGCAGCTCGATCTCGACGTCGCTCAGCGCGTGCGCCCGGCAGAGCAGCGTGTAGCCCTCGGCCTCCTCGAAGTCCGGCAGGGCGAACGTCGAGTAGCGGTCGAGGTCCACCTCGCCGTCCAGCAGGAAGGACTTGCACGCGGAGCACTGGCCCTCCTTGCACCCGTGCATCAACATGATGCCCTGGCGGAAGGCGGCGTCGAGGATCGTCTCGTCCTCGTCGACCTCCAGCTCGATGCCGACCGGCTCGAAGCGTGCGATGTGCTTTTCGCCCATGGCGTCTGCCGTGGCGCTGGCCGTCCCGGGGGCCCGGCCGGGCTGATTCGCCCGGCCGGGTCGGGAGAACGGTCAGGCCGTGGCGCCCTCCTTGGCGGGACGTCCGGCGGGGCCGCCGGCCTTGTACTTGGCGATGTGCGCGTCGCGCTCGGCCGGGGACATCTGGTTGAGCAGGATGTTGGGGCTGTTCAACGTGATGCCGCGGACCTCGTCCAGCGTCCACATCTTCTTGGGGTCGAGGTTCAGGTGCGGCTGCGGGACGAGCGTGTTGCCGTCGTCGCGGACGTACCCGAGGTCCTGCATGATCTCGGCCACGTCCATGCCGTGGTAGAGCGTCTCCCACTCGCGCTTGCCCGAGAGCTTGCCCATGGCCGGCGTCTGGCGGCCCTTGTACTCCGGGCGGAACGCGACGGCGTCGGTCCAGTGGCAGGTCTCCGAGCAGTACGTGCGGACCTGTCCGTCGACCTCGTCGACGACCGTGTCCTCACGGATCAGGCACGGCACCATGCACGACCAGCAGCGGTGCGGGTACTCGTAGTCGGAGAGCTCCGGCTCGAACGCGATCGGCTTGTGCCCGTTCTTGACGGACAGCTCGCCGTAGCGCTCCCACCACTTGCCGTACTTGTCGTACCAGCCGGGGTACTTGCCCTCGAACCACTCGAAGTCCGTGTCGTCCATCGCGTCGATCCGCCAGTAGTTGGCGAACCAGCCGGTGGCGAAGAACTGCGCGACCTCGTGGACGTAGCCCTTGTTGATGATCCGGTTCCAGGCCTCTTCGACCAGGTCGTGCGGGATCGTCAGGCCGTACTTCTCCAGCGGGACGAGGTAGCTGCGGTAGTAGTCGTCGTAGATCCAGCGGCGCCAGGACTCGGCGTAGCTGTCCCGATCCGGACGGCGGTCCTTGGTCCCGTACTCGATGAACGTGCCGATGGCCGCGTCCACGACGCAGTGGTTGTTCCACCAGGCGTAGCGCAGATCGCGCTCCAGCAGCTCCCGGTTGCGCTCGTCGGCGAGCGCCATGAGGATGATCGAGTAGCCGTTGGAGATGTGGCGCGACTCGTCGGACTGCACCGAGTGGAACACCGTCGGCAGCAGGTAGTCGCCGTTGGCGGCCGCCTCGCCGGGCATCGCCACGAACAGCACGTTCGTGAACGCCGTCTCCGCCACGATCGTCAGGTAGACGTTCGCCGCGGTGATCGCGTCGCCGGTGATGAACCCCTCGCCGAACTGCCGGCCGATCGTCCCCGCGTAGCAGTTCGAGAACGCCTTCTCGGAGATGTCGAACCCGGCCGGGTCGATGTAGTGGTTCATGTACAGCCGCTTGAGGTTCATCTGGATGGTCGAGTGGCGCACCTCGTCGATCATCTGGATGGCCAGCCCGTTGTGGACCTCGGGGTTGGGCACGGCGTTGATCGCCAGCGGCATGGCCCGTGCGGCGGAGATCTCCGGGAACGGGATGATGGACAGGAACAGCTTCTGCCATTCCATCCAGCGCTCCTGAACCTGGCGGAACATGTTGCCGCGGATCGCGCCGTCCATCGCGCCGAAGACCCGGTTGTCCTTCTCCTCCTCCATCGGGAAGTAGGAGCGGAGGACCTGCTTGAGCGGGTCCTTCTTCGGGGCCTTCTCGAACGTGTAGTCGGTCGGGTACTTGTCGACCGGCTCGACGAACGTGGGGTCCCAGGACAGCTCTTGGATCTTGTTGTGAGCCTTCGTGATGCTGGCTCTGCTCATGATGCGACTTCCTCTCCTATGGAGACGTTTGAAGATGCTGCTGAGGAGGCGGACGTTAGGTTCGCCCCCGAGCGTGGCTCAAGAACGGCGGCGTCTTCCGGAATCGCCGGAACGCCGAGCACGACGGACGCCTGGAGGGCGACCTCGCAGAGGGTGTCGGTGAGCGTCTCGCGCTCGAGCTCGAAGCAGCGGGCCGACATGGAGATGCCGAGCGCGGCGACGGCCTGGCCGTGGACGTTGCGCACCGGCGCGGCCAGGCAGCAGAAGTCCTCGCTGAACTCCTCGCGGTCGAACGCGACCTCGCCGGCGCGGATCGCGTCCAGCTGCTCGCGCAGGCGGTCGCCGTCGGTGATCGTGTCCGGCGTGAACCGCCGCAGGCCGCGGGCCAGGTAGCGGTCCAGGCCCTTCTCGTCGAGCAGCGAGAGCGCGATCTTGCCGAGGGCCAGCGCGTGGGCGTTCTCGCCGATCCGCGCGCCCAGGCCCGGAATCCGGGGCATGCCCTGACGGCCGCGGGCGAGCGGGATCACGACGTTGCCGGACTGCGCCGCGGCGAGGTAGACGCGCTTGTGGGTGCGCTCCAGGAGGATGTCGAGGACGCCGTCGAGCCCGGCGGGCAGGCGCGCGGCCGAGGGCCGCGGCGGCACGAGCGCCGAGGCGTCGGCGGTCAGGCGGTAGGCGCCGTCCGGGCCGTGGACGACGAAGCCCTCCCGGCACAGCGTGTCGAGGAGGTTGTAGGCCGTCGACGTGCTCTTGCCGAGCCGTGTGGCGACGGCGTCGGCCCGCAGCCCCGCGGGCGCCTCGGCCAGCAGCGTGAGCAGCCGCAGCACGGTGCGCGCGGTGCTGACGCCACGACTCCGCGCAACCGGGACAGCGGCTGAAGCGTGTGTGGTGATCTGCGGCTCCTCTCTCCAAAAAGAACCGCCCGGACAGGGTCCGGGGCTGACCCGCCGGACCTGATCGGCCCGGCAGAGAGAAGTGCACCACCAGCGTGTTACAGGTCCGCTACATCGACCGCGGCGCGGCGCAGGGCGGTCGTGCGGGCGGCGGCGAGGCTGCGGCGCGGGTCGGTGTACTCGAGCGCGCCGAGCACGCGCTGCCAGGCCAGCAGGTCGCGCGCGCCGGCCGGCGTCGACACCCACGCCCACAGCGCGTCGGCGTCGTCGGAGGTGATGACGGCCTGGCGCAGCCAGCGGTCCAACTCGTCGCGTGCGCGCTCGATCCCCGGCGCCGTCGAGGCGGGCAGCAGCGAGCCGGGGTACGCCGTGGCGGCGTCCACGACCGCCCCGCGGCCGAGCGCCGCGCGGACGCTCTGGAAGTCGGACTCGACGTCGCAGGTCAGCGCGTAGCCGCCGGGCTCGATGGCCTCGGGCAGCAGCTTGCGCAGCCGCGACATCTCCACCCGGATGCTCGCGGCGTTCCCGGCGTCGCCGTAGAGCTCGGCGCACAGGGCGTCGGCGCCGACGCGGCCGCGGTGCAGCACGAGCAGCGTCAGCAGGTCGACCAGGCGCGGGCGCAGGTGCAGCGGCACGTCGTCGAAGATCACGCCGGCCGGGCCGTCGCCGAGCAGCCTCAGCTTGAGGCGGTGGGTCCGCGCAGGATCCATCGCGACCGCGCGCCGCCGGTCCGCCGGGCCGCCGTGGACGACGTAGAGGTCGGCGTCGCCGCCGACCACCGGCTCGGCGGTGACCTCCACGCCGGAGGGCAGGACGATCCGGCCGCCACCCGTCGGGATGACGCCGACGTCGCCCAGCGTGCCCTGCGGGTCGAGGATCACGCGCCCGGTGGCGGTGACCAGCGCGGCGCCCGACGCGGCCCGGCCGAGCAGCGCGGCATACCGGGCGCGCAGGCGCTCGTCGGCCTCGCGCATCTGGCTGCGCAGCAGCTGCTCGACGGCGTGCGCGGTCGCGACCACGACCGACAGGCTGTGCGGGTGCACGCTGCTCATGTCGCCGGTCAGGTCGATGACGCCGAGCAGCAGGCCCGTGTCGGGGTCGTGGATCGGCGCGGCCGCGCAGGTCCAGCGCTGCACGGGCTCGGTGAAGTGCTCGGCCGCGAACACCTGGACGGCGTGCTCGGCGGCCAGCGCCGTGCCGACGGCGTTGGTGCCGGCGCCCGCCTCGCTCCACAGCGCGCCCTCGACGAAGTTCATCTCGTCCGCGGCGCGGCTGCGCAGGGCCACGTCGCCGCGGATGCTCAGCAGCATCCCGGTGGCGTCGCTGATGACCATCAGGTGGTCGGCGTCGACCGAGGCGACCGCCATGCACTCCTCGATCAGCGGCGTGGCGATCGCGAGCGGATGGGTGTCCCAGAACGAGCGGACGCCGGTGAGCTCCATCTGCGACGGCGCGCTCTGGCGGCCGTGCGGGTCCACGCCGGCGTCGCGCGAGCGCAGCCACGACTCGGCGATCGGATGGCGGATCGGGGGCGTGCCCTCGTCCTCGCCCCGGTCGAGGGTGTGGCCCTCGACGAAGCCCTCCCAGGCGTCGCGCAGCTCGCGCGCGAGCTTGGCCGGGATCGTGGCCGCATCGACCGCGACCCAGTCACTCCATGAAGCGGGGCTTCGGTCCTCTTCGGCGTGCGACGGCGCCCGTAGGGTCATGGCTCTCCTGCTTCCTCCAGCATTGCGAGAAGACGGCGGCCTTCTTGGCACTGGTGTCATTCCACACTAGCGTCGCCGGTCTCCGAGGTCGAGGCCCAACTTCGGCTTT
Source organism: Baekduia sp. (assembly GCA_036518975.1). Classification (GTDB taxonomy): domain Bacteria; phylum Actinomycetota; class Thermoleophilia; order Solirubrobacterales; family Solirubrobacteraceae; genus Baekduia. Next base: position 33,015 of record DATDMD010000257.1, on the reverse strand, counting down.
GACGAACCCTGTCCCAGGAAGGCATAGGTCAGCAATGTCGACCGTCGCAGAGCCGCTCACCAACTCAGCCGCGCCCGTCACCGTCGCCGCCGCGCCCCCGCCGTACGCGGCGGGCGACCCGGCGATCCTGGGGCTGCCCATCTTCGTGGCCGGGTCGATCGCGCTGGCCTTCGCGCTGACCGGCTACGTCTCCCCCGCGTCCGTGGGCACGCCGGTCGCCATCATCATGGCGGCCACCGGCATCGGGCTCCTGGTCTCCACGCTCTGGGCGATCGCGCTCGGACAGACGATGGTCGCCGCGATCTTCGGGCTGTTCGCCGGTTTCTGGCTCAGCTACGGGATGCTCGTGCTCGGACTCGTCCACGGCTGGTACGGGATCCCGCTGCGGGACGTCACCCACACGATCGCGGACTTCCAGATCACCTGGGCGATCGTGATGGCGGCGCTGACGATCGCGACGCTGCGGCTGCCGTCGGCTTTCACCGCGGTCATCGCGCTGGTCGTGCTCGCGCTGGTGCTGCTGGCCATCGGGACGCTGCACCCGAGCGCGGACCTGACGAAGGCCGCGGGCTGGGTCTGCTTCGCGTTCGCCGGGCTCGGCATCTACCTGTTCCTGAACGTGGCGTCGGTCGCCACCGGCGGGCGCGGCTACCCGCTCGGCCGTCCGATCATCGGCAGCTGAGCGGGCGCGATGCCGCTCTCCTCCTCCTCGTCCGCCGTCCCCTCGCTCGTCGACAGCCTCGAGGCCTATGTCGACGAGCTGCCGGAGGCCGAGCGCGCCGACGCTCTGCACCGGGTGTTCTACGGGTTCTACACGCGCGTGGCGATCATCGACCGCACCACGCACGAGCTCGCCGAGGCCGCCAAGGACGAGCGCAGCGGGCTCGGAGACCTCGACCCGGGGCTCGCCGAGGCGCTGCGCGACAACGCGCTGTACGTCGGCCAGGAGCTGTTCGCCAGCCGCGTCCGGACGATGGCCGCGATGGGCTACGTGTCCAAGCGCCTGGCGCGGCAGCTGGGCGGCAAGCCGGGCACGTTCACGCTCACCCACGCGGTCGCGTTCGACCCCGAGAGCGCGACGCTGCGCTCGTATGACCTGGCGCGGCCGGGCGAGCATCCGGACCTGCCGTACGACGCGACCGCGTACGACCCGGGGGAGGAGGCGTAGCGGCCGGCCGCGTGGTCTCGGTCAACGTCGGCCTGCCGCGCGAGGTGCGGTGGGAGGGCAAGACCGTGCGCACGGCGATCTGGAAGGCGCCGGTCGACGGGCCGCGGATGGTCCGGACGCTGAACATCGACGGCGACGACCAGGCCGACCGCCTCGCCCACGGCGGCGAGCACCGCGCGGTGTTCGTCTACCAGCTCGAGTCCTACCGGTACTGGGAGCGCGAGTTGGGGCGCGACGACTTCGTCTGCGGCCAGTTCGGCGAGAACCTCACGGTCGAGGGGCTCGCCGACGACGAGGTGTGCATCGGCGACCGCTACCGGATCGGCGGCGCGCTGTTCGAGGTCACCCAGCCGCGGGTCACGTGCTACCGCGTCGGGATCCGGATGGGCGTGGCCGAGATGCCGTCGCTGCTGGTCGCCCACCACCGGCCGGGGTTCTACCTGCGGGTGCTGGAGGAGGGCGAGATCCGGGCGGGCGACGACGTCGTCAAGGTCGCCGACGGGCCGGAGCGGCTGACGGTGGCCGACGTCGACGGGCTGCTCTACCTCCCGCATCGGTCGACCGAGCTGCTGGAGCGCGCGCTGCGGATCCCGGCGCTGAGCGACGGCTGGCGGGGCAGCTTCCAGGAGCTGCTGGCGGGTGCGGCGGCGGGCGCGGGCGCGCCGGCCGAGCCGCCGGCGTGGGCCGGGTTCCGGCCGCTGCGGATCGCGGCGATCGAGCGCGAGAGCGAGACCATCAGGTCGTTCCGGCTGGTGGCGGAGGAGGACGGCGGGGACGACGGCGGCGCTGTCGCTGTCGAGCCCGCGGGGCGGGCCGGGCAGTACCTGAGCCTCCGCGTCCGGACCGATGCGCAGGCCGCCCCGCTGGTGCGCAGCTACTCGATGTCGGCGCCGCCGGGTGCCGACGGCTTCCGGATCAGCGTCAAGCGCGAGGGCGTCGTCAGCCGCTTCCTGCACGACCACGCGCGCGTCGGCGACGTGCTCGAGGTGGCCGCGCCGCGCGGGTCGTTCGTCCTGCGCGACGGGGACCGCCCGGTCGTGCTGCTCAGCGCGGGCGTCGGGGCGACGCCCGTCCTGGCCATGTTGAATCAGCTGGCGGAGGAGCGCAGCCGCCGCGCGGTCTGGTGGGTCCACGGCGCCCGGAACAGAGCCGAGCACGCGTTCGCGGGCGAGGTCGACCGGCTGCTGGGCGAGCTGCCGGACGCGTGCCGGCTCGTGGCCTACAGCCGGGCCGCCCGCGAGCCCGCGCCAGGAGAGCAACACAAGGCCTATGACCTGCTCGGCCACCTCGACCTGCCCGCGCTGGACCGCGCGGGCGTCCCGGTCGACGCCGACTACTACCTCTGCGGTCCCGACGGGTTCATGCACGCGCTCTCCGCCGCGCTGACCGCCCGCGGCGTGGCGCCCGGCCGCGTCGCGACCGAGGCCTTCGGCAGCGTCGCCGTCCACCGTTCGGGCATCGTCACCGGCGACGCCCGTCCACCTCACCAGCCCACCGGACCACCCGGCACCGGTCCGGAGGTCACCTTCAGCCGGAGCGGCCTCTCCGTCGCCTGGGACGACCGCTTCCCGAACCTCCTGGAGCTCGCCGAGGCCTGCGACGTGCCGGCCGGCTTCGGCTGCCGCACGGGCGTCTGCCACAACTGCGAGAGCGACCTCGTGGCGGGCACGACCGACTACCTCCTCGAGCCACTCGACCGCCCGCCGGCGGGCCGCACGCTGCTCTGCTGCACGGCGCCGGCCGGCGCCGTGACCCTGGACCTGTGACCGGCCGGCTCAGTCGCTACCGGGCGAGCACGGCTTCGGCGAACGTGACGAGCGCTCGGGCTTGACGCACGGCGACGACGAGCTTCTGGCCGGTGACGTCATCGAAGCCGTACTGCGCCTGGTCCTTAAGGCCGAGGAGCCGCTCGAGCTGCTTGGCCGCGGCGGGGCCGTCCGGCGCGACCTGACGCACGAGGGCCACGGCGTCGTGGTGGTTCTGTGAGCGCGAGCGCTGAGCCAAGGCCTTGCAGCAGGCGGCGTCTGCCGAGGCGATGCCGGCGAGCACGGCGCAGGATGCGGCAGCCTTGCGCTCTTCGGGCGAGCTCGCGGCACCGGCGAGCTCGGCGAGATCGAGTTGAGCGCGCGCGTCGCGCAGCCGCTTGCGCCCCTCCTCCTCACCGCAGGTCTGGACACGCGAAGGCTGACGCGGACTCACCGATGCTCCTTCAGCAACGCGCGGATCGAGACGCCGGCCAGGTCGATGCCGTCAGCACGCAGGTCGCCGACGATCGCCGGAGGATCGCGGCGCAGCTGCTCGATCTCGCCCTCGCCCAACTCGATGACCCCGGCGTGGTTGCCGGTCCAGGCGTAGACGGCATCGCTGAGCGCGTCGAGCTGCGCACGCCACCGCGGATCCTCCGCGTCGACGCCGGCCGGGCGCACGACGAGCAGATCGATGTCCGACTGCGCGTCGCCGTCAGCACGGGCCGCCGAGCCGAACATCGAGGCGTGGACCGGAGCCTGATCCCAGCGCGCGAAGGTGTCTCGCAAGCGGCGCAGGAGCTCCGCGCGCAGGTCGGCGAGCAGCATCACGGCCGGCGCGGCGATGTGGTCGCGGTTGAGCGTGTGCAGGTAGGCCCGCCCCGCCTGCTGGCGATGGACGATGCCCTGCGCCGTGAGGCGCTCCAGCGCCGCCGAGACCGACGGCGAGGTGCCGCGCCGCGCGAGGCGAGCGATCTGCCGTCCGGTCAGCGGCGCCGTCGTTCCCGCGAGGACCATCAGCGCCTCGCCCTCGACGCCGGGCGCGACGGCGGCGTAAGGCCTAGCGACATCCATATGCAAAGTGTACCATGCATGTGCTGCGTCTGCATTGCACATGCAATGTCAGATTTGCACGATGCCCACCGCTCAGGTGCCTGGTCGCCCGGTCCGACGACCGGCCGCGGCCGGCGTTCCGGTCAGTGGTCGGCGAGGTCGGGGTGGCCGAGTCTCTTCCACCTGTCCGGCGCACGCGGCTCCTCCCGCCCGTCGCGTCTCCTGCTTCGCGAAACGACTCTCGAAAGGCATGCTCATGCTCCGGAGGATCTGCACGCACCTTGGCCACAACGTCATCGGCTACGTCGCGCTCTTCGCCGCGCTCGGGGGCACGTCGTACGCGGCGGTCAACCTTCATGCCGGCAGCGTCACCAGCCGGACGATCGCCCCGGCGGCGGTCACGCACTCCAAGCTCGGCCGCAGCAGCGTCACCAGCGGCAACATCCGCAACGGGACGATCACGCAGGCCGACCTCGCGCGCACGACGATCGCGGCCGTCGCGAAGGGCACGATCGGATCGTCCGGGGCGTCGGGCAAGGCGGGCGCGAACGGCACCAGCGGCAGCCGCGGCGGCTCCGGGACCACGGGACCCGCCGGCCCCGCCGGGCCGACCGGCCCCGCCGGCGCGAACGGGAACTCCGCCATCATCGCCCGCTCCCGCGCCGCCGGGGCGGTCACCGGGCCGCACGGCGCGTCGACCAACGTGCCGCTCTCCGGCGCGTCGTGGTCGCAGGGGCCCACCGACATGGACCTGATCACCGGCAGCGTGACGGTGACGATCCCGGGGTCCTGCACCGGCTCCTTCGGCAACGCGCTGCTCCTGTCGGTCGACGGGACGCCCGCGACGTTCGCCTCCCTCCCGACGGCCCCCGCCTCGTCGACCGTCACGGTGCCGATCGTCGTGACCTCCTCGATGGAGTCGGGGAGCTCGGTCACCCACCAGCTCAGCGCCTCGATCGGGAACTCCTGCACCAAGGACGGCGAGGACTACCGCGTGAGCGACGTCAAGGTCGACGTCGTGAAGTTCTCCTAGGACGGGAGCTCAGATGGGTTGTTCCACGGGTCCGGTGCGGCCGCTCGACGGCCCGGCCGGCGCCTGACACCACCCGATTCCTTGCCGATCCAACCAGGATCGACTGCGAAACCGTGCGGCGTCAGGCATCCACCCGGACCGCCGATCGACCGGACCGTCTCGCGGAACAACCCATCTCAGTCACGGATGACGCCCTTCGTGCGCATCAGGAAGTCGGCAAGGTAGCCGTCGTGCGGCACGCTCGGGTCGTACCAGCAGGTCGGATGGTCGCCGATGTAGAGGTTGCTGACCGTCGGTTCGGCGAGCAGCTCGTCGAGGAGCCGCTCGTCACGGGTGACGGCGGTCAGCACCAGGGTGTCCTTCAACGGCCCGAGGCCCGCCGCGCGGGTCCAGGGCACGACCCAGACGTTGGGGAACGCCAGCTCGACTCGCGCCTGCTCCGCAGCGGGCGAGTCGAGCTGGTGGACGGCGGGCCGCAGGACGGCGCTGCCGTCCCCCAGCTCGTCGACGATCCCGTCGCCGCCGAGCCAGCTCGTCGCCCCCGCCGCGGTCGCGCGCAGGTACTGCTCGACCGCCCGGGCCTGCCCGACGGCGTGGACCGGCAGGACCGCGCCGTCGTCCTCGGGGCGGTGGCTGGGCAGCGTCGCGAGGCGCGCCGCGAGCGCGGCGGCCAGCGGGCCGGGGTCGCCCTCCACGAACACGGCGGTCGTGTTCGTGCACCAGGTCCCGCCGCCCTGGCTGACCGAAGCGACGACCATGTCGAGGTGGTCGCGCCAGTCGACGTCGGCGGTCAGCAGGATCTTCGAGCGCCCCGGTCCCTGGGGCAGCATCGTCGACAGCGACGCGTACTTGCGCATGAGGTCCGCCCCGCCGTAGGCCATCGACAGGTCGGCGTCGCGCAGGATCGCGTCGGCGGCGTCGTGGTCGGTCGGCAGGAACACGACCTGGTCGTCGCCGAACCCGGCCGCGCGCAGCGCCGCGATCAGGCGGTACGGGGTGAACGGCTCGCGCCGCGACGGCCGCACCGCCACGCGGTAGCCGAGCGCCAGCGCCTCCAGCCACTGCCCGTGGACGGCCGGCGTGTTGCCCGGCGCCAGGACCGCGAACACCTCGCCGCGGCGCGTCCACACGGCGCGGCCCGTGCGCGTGAGCGGGTCGCGCCAGTCGTTCGCGGCCCCGATCGGGCGCGCGCGCTGCACGCTGCGGTGGACCTCGCCGGCCTGGCGCGCGATGGCGTCGGCGGCGGACCGCACCGCGGCGATCGGCAGGCCCGACACGCGGCTGACCAGCCGCTCGTAGTCGCCGGGCGTCAGCCCGTCCAGCGTCTGCTCGCGGTACGCCGCCCCCGCGCGGGCGAGGGCCGCCACGCGCTCGTCCAGCGGGAGCGGGTCGGCCTTGCGCAGCGCGGCCATCGCCCGGCTGACGAACAGGCTCGGCACCAGGCTCAGCTCCGCGACCGGGTCGCCGGCGACGTCCTCGATCGTCGTGCGCTCGCGCGCCTGGAACCGGCCCGCGGGCCCGAGCGCGTCCAGCGTCACCGGCTCGCTCGTCGCGGCCATCTCAGTAGACCCCCTCGATGACGACCTCGCCGCCGAACCGCGCGACGGGCGTGACGTCGGCGACCGAGTCGCCGGCCTGCCCCACGGGCGGCTCGATCCGCGTGGCCATGTCGCGTTCGAGGTTGTTGGGCAGCAGGAACGACCGGCTGACGTGGTGCATGACCACCTGCCCGCGCTGGCCGTAGGGGACGGCCGCGCCCGTCGTGGGATCGACCACCCCGAACGCGATGAACGGCGACGGCGGGTCGAAGACGCACGGGTCGTCGTCGCCGAGCCCGGGCCGCTCGTCGGCCCCGCCGAGGACCATCGTGCTCCCGTAGAGGCCGTACAGGTGGACGTCGCGGAAGACGTCGGTGCGGTAGAGGAAGCGGGTGTCGGCGTCCATGTGCGCGCCGGTCCACTGGATCACCCGCACCTTGCCGCGGATGATCTCGACCAGGTCGTCGCGCCGCGCGAGCCGCTCGAGCAGCGGCGGCGTGCACAGCAGGCCGCCGATGTCCTGCGTCCGCAGGACGAACGCCGCCTGGTCGACGAGGTGCTCCGCGTAGGCCTCCGCCTCGCCCGCCCGGCCGTCGGCGATCAGCCGCTTGACCCAGCGCGGGTCCATGTCGATCGAGAACGCGACGCCGCCGGTCACGGCGACGCGCGCCTTCGCGAGCGCCCCGACGGTGTGCGGGCCGGTCGGCGCCAGCGTGAGCCAGTCGAGGTCCCTCGGCACGCCGCGCTCGTCGAGCTTGGCCACCGACCAGCCGACCATCCGCTCCCACCAGTCGCGCAGGAGCACCACCCGCTTCGGCGGGCCCGTCGTGCCGCCGCTCTCGCCCACGATCGCGACGTCGGGATGCGGGCCGTAGCCCTTGGGGATCAGGTCCTCGACGCGGACGTCGCGCAGCTCGTCGGTGACGTTCGGGAACATGCGCAGGTCCTCGAAGCGCTTGATGTCGCTCCGTGGGTCGAACTCCAGCGAGCGCGCGCGCTCCAGCCAGAAGGGCGACCCGGTCCGCGGGCTGAAGTGCCAGTCCATCGCGGCCGCGACGAACTCGTCCGGGTCCTGGTCGTCCTCGAACGACAGGTCCAGTGCCGGCCGATCCGTGTGCAACATGACGCCTCCTTCGCAGTGCCTTGTGCCCGCATGCTGCGTCAGCGCGCGCCGAGTCCCCGCAGACCCCCGGACTGGCCTTTGCTGTACCGAGGGCGCGGTGGTTTACTCGTCCGGATGGATGATCTCGCCGAGCTCATCCGGGCCGTCCGCGGCGAGGTCGAGGCCGACCTGCTGCTGCGTGGAGGCCGCGTGGTGAACGTCTTCACGCACGAGATCCTCGAGACCTCGGTCGCGCTGCGCGACGGGCGGGTCGTGGCGCTCGGTGACCGGCCGGCGCGGGAGGTCGTGGACCTGGATGGCCGCTACGTGTGCCCCGGGCTGATCGACGCGCACGTGCACATCGAGATCTCGATGCTGCCGCCGCGCCGGTTCGCCGACGCCGTCCTGCCGCACGGCGTCACGACGGTCGTCTGCGACCCGCACGAGATCGCCAACGTCCTCGGCGCCGCGGGCGTCCGCTACATGCTCGACGTCAGCGAGGGCCTCGACCTCTCGGTCCTCGTGATGGCACCGTCGTGCGTGCCGACCTCGTCGATGGAGACCTCGGGCGCCGCGCTGGACGCCGAGGACCTCGTCGCGCTCGCCGCGCACCCGCGCGTGCTCGGCCTCGCCGAGATGATGAACTTCCCCGGCGTCCTGGCCGGCAGCGACGACGTCCTGGACAAGCTGCGCGGCTTCGCCGGGCGCCCGCTGGACGGGCACGTCCCGGGGCTCTCCGGGCCCGACCTGCAGGCCTACGCCGGCGCCGGCATCTCCAGCGACCACGAGTCGGTCGCGGCCGAGGAGGCGCGCGAGAAGCTGCGCCTGGGCATGACGGTCTTCCTGCGCGAGGCGTCCAACGCGCGCAACCTGCTCGACCTGCTGCCGGCCGTCGACGAGCACACCGCGCGCCAGTGCGCGTTCGCCACCGACGACCGCGTGCCCGGCGAGCTGCTGCGCGACGGGTCGATCGACGCGCTGGTCCGCCTCGCGATCCGCGGCGGGCTCGACCCGGTCACCGCGATCACGATGGCGACGCGCAACGCCGCTGAGCATTACGGACTGCGCGACCGCGGCGCGGTGGCGCCCGGGCGGCGCGCCGACCTGTTCGTGACCTCCGACCTGCGCGCGCTGCCCGTCGAGCTGGTGATCGCCGGCGGCCGCGTCGTCGGGCGCGACGGACGCCGGGTCGGAGGCGGCGACGGCGCGGGGGCCCCGGCGGTCGCGGCGGCGACCCTCCCCAACACCTTCAACATCGCGTGGCCCGACGACCTGCGCCTGCCCGCCGGAGGCCACCGCGCCCGGGTCATCGGCATCGTCGAGGACCAGCTCCTCACCACCGCCCACGTCGAGGACGTGCGCGTCGAGAACGGCGTCGCCGTCGCCGACCCCGCGCGCGACATGCTGCGCCTGAGCGTCATCGAGCGCCACCGCGCGACCGGCAACGTCGGGATGGGGTTCGTCCGCGGCTTCGGGCTCCGGCGCGGCGCGATGGCCTCGAGCGTCGCCAACGACTGCCACAACCTCGTCGTCGTGGCGGCCGACGACGCCGACGGCCTGCTCGCGGCGCGCACGGTCGCCGACATGGGCGGCGGGATCGCGGTGGTCGCCGGTGGTGAGCTTCAGGCGGCGCTCGCACTGCCGCTCGCCGGGCTGATGGCCGACGAGCCGCCCGAGGCGGTGGCCGCGGGGCTCGACGCCGCGACCACGGCGGCGCGGGCGCTCGGCTGCGCGGTCCCCGCCCCGTTCATGGCGCTGAGCTTCGTCGCGCTCCCCGTCATCCCGCACCTCAAGCTGACCGACCGCGGGCTGGTGGACGTCGACGCCTTCGCCTTCACCGACGTGTTCGTCGACGGGCTACAGGAGCGGGTCGGGTAGGTCGCCCGCCGCCAGCGGGATCTCGGCGCGAACGCGCGTGCCCTGCCCCCGCGGGCTCGACACGGTGAGCGTGCCGTCGAGCGCCGCAAGGCGGTCGACGAGCCCCGCGAGGCCGCTGCCGGCCGACAGCTCCGCGCCGCCGACCCCGTCGTCGTCGATCGTCAGGACCAGGCGGCCGTCGGCGCGCGTCGCGGCCACGCGCGCGCTCGACGCCTGCGCGTACTTGGCGATGTTCGTCAGCGCCTCCGCGGCGACGAAGTAGGCGGCCGACTCCACCGACTGCGGGTAGCGCTCGCTGGTGATGTCGATCCGGACGGGCACCGGTGCCCGGTCGGCGAGGGCCGCGACGGCGGCGGGGAGGCCGCTGTGGGCCAGCACCGGAGGATGGATGCCGTGGGCCAGCTCGCGCAGCTCGGAGATCGCCGCGCGCGCGTCGCCGAGCGCGTCGTCGACCAGCGCTCGCGCCTCGCCCGGGACCTCACCGCTGCGCAGCGCGAGCTCGAGCGACAGCACGACGCGCACGAGGCCCGACTGGGCGCCGTCGTGCAGGTCCCGGACGAGCCGCCGGCGCTGCTCGTCGGCGGCGTCCACGATCCGGGCCCGCGACGCGCGGACCTCGCTGAGCCGCACGCGCTCGACGTCCAGCCGCCGGCGCTCCTCCTCGGCCCGCACGCTGGCGCTCAGGTCGTGGAAGATCATGGCGGTCCCCATCCGGCCGTCGATCTCCATCGGGACGCAGTGGAGCGAGATCGGGACCATGCTGCCGTCCTTGCGGACCCACCAGTCGCGCTCCATGCGGATCGGCTCGCCGCGCCGGGTCGCGTGGGTGATCGGACAGTCCGCGGCCGGGTAGGGCGACCCATCCGGGTGCTTCCAGTGGACCGTGTCGTGGCTCGGCCGGCCGAGCAGCTCGTCGTCGCGGTCGTAGTGCAGGAGCGCCACGGCCGCGTCGTTGACGAACGCGATCCGGTCGTCGCCGTCCACGAGCCACAGCGGGATCTCGCCGCTGATCAGGAGCGCCTCCTGCACCTCGGCGGCGCTCCAGCGCCGGCGACGCGGCCGCGCAGACGTCGGGTCTGGATCTCCCATCCCGAGCCGAGTAAACCACCGCCGCCCGCCGTCGGGAAGCGCTTGACGACGACGCCGAGCGGGAGGACGATCAGGTCAGCGCGGCGGGCAAGGGGCGTTCGAGACGGAAGGACGGACGAGATGATCCGCGAGCGACTCCGGCGAGAGGTCGGGCTGCTGGCCGCACCGCTGGCACTGGTCGCCGTCCTGGCCGCACAGGGGTGCGGCGGCACGGCGGACGACGCGACTTCGACGACGTCCACGACCACGACCACGACCAGCGAGGCCACGAGCGGCTCCGGCACGGCCCAGGTGCTGGCCTTCGACCGCACGGGCGCCAAGCCGACCGGAACGCCCAAGATCGCCTACCTGGCGGAGTGCACCAGCAACCCGTACTGCCAGGCGCGGCTCAAGGGCGTCCAGGCGGCCGCGAGGAAGTACGGCTTCGACTTCAAGGTCTTCGACGCCAACTTCAACCCGCAGGCGCAACTGGGGCAGGTGCAGGACGCGGTGGCCCAGGGCTTCGACGGCTACCTGTTCGCGCCGGCCGCCGCCGCGCCGGGATGCTCCATGTGGAAGAGCTTCCTGAAGCCGACCGGCAAGCCGGTCGTGACCGTCGACATCCCGATGTGCGACGACGCGGACTACACGCCGGGGCTGGCGGCGACCGTGACGATGGTCCGGCAGTCGTTCTTCGACGACCACGTCGACAACGCGTTCCGCAGCTGCCAGGGCACCTGCGAGGTGGCGGCGATCGGCGGCTTCGCGGGCTCGGACCTGTTCACGATCTGGGAGCGCGCGATCGACCAGGCCAAGGCGAAGTACCCCAACGTCAAGGTGGTCACCGACCAGCCGGGCAACTTCGACCCGCGGGTCGCGCTGCGCGTGATCGGCGACTCGCTGCGCGCCAACCCCGGCCTCGACATGGTCATCTCGCCGTGGGACGACATGACCCGCGGCGCGGAGCAGGCGATCCGGGCGGCCGGCAAGCAGCCCGGCACCGACGTGCGGATCTACTCGACCGGCGCGACGAAGATCGGCACGCAGCGGGTCGGGCAGGGCACGTGGAACGAGACGTCGATCTTCCTGCCGTTCCAGGAGTCCTACTACGGCGCGGTCGCGCTGATGATGGCCCTGGAGGGCAAGCCGGTGAACGCCTACGTGGACGAGGCGGAGATGCCGCCGGTGACCAACCTGGGGTCGATCCACGTCACCAAGGACAACGCGGCCGAGTACCACCCCAACTACTAGAGGATGCCCGGGGACGCGACGGAGCCGGCCGTGCCCGCGTCCCCGGCGCTCGCGCTGCGCGTCCGGGGCGTCCGCAAGGCCTTCCCCGGCGTGCGCGCGCTGCGGGACGTCGACTTCGACGTGCGCGGCGGCGAGGTGCACGGGCTGGTCGGTGAGAACGGCGCCGGGAAGTCGACGCTGGTCAAGGTCGTCACCGGGGCCGTCGACGCGGACGCGGGCGTGGTCGAGGTGTTCGGGCAGGTCCGGCCGCCCGGCCCGCGGGCCGGGGTGCGCGCCGGCATCGCCGCGATCTACCAGGACCCGGCGATCGTGCCGGAGCTGTCGGCCGCCGCCAACGTCTTCCTCGGCCGGCCGCCGCGGACCGGGCCGTTCGTCTCCCGGACGGCGATGCGGCGCGCGTTCGGCGAGCTGGCCGTGCGCCTCGGGGTCGCGCTCGACCCGGACGCGCGCGCAGGATCGCTCTCGGTGGCCAACCAGCAGACGCTCGAGATCCTGCGGGCGCTCGCGGCCGACCACCGCATCCTGATCATGGACGAGCCCTCGGCCGCGCTCGGACCCGCCGAGCGCGAGCGGCTCTCCGTGTCGGTCCGCGGGCTGCGCGCCGACGGGGTCGCGATCGTCTACGTCTCGCACAACCTCGACGAGGTGCTCGCGCTCTGCGATCGGGTCTCGGTGATGTGCGACGGCGCGCTCGTCGCGACCGGGCCGGGCGCGGGGTGGTCGCGGGAGGGGCTGGTCACGGCGATGCTGGGGCGCGCGCCGGCGCCGCCTTCGGGGCCGCGGCCGCGGCGGTCGGCGCCGGCGCTCGGCGCGGAGGAGGCGCTCCGCGTCGAGGGGCTCACCGTTCCCGGGGTGCTCGACGACATCGGGTTCGCGCTGCGTCGCGGCGAGGTCCTCGGCCTCGGCGGCCTCGTCGGCTCGGGTCGCACGGAGCTGCTGCGGGCGCTCGCCGGCGCCGACGGCGGCGCGCACGGCCGGCTCGTCGTCGCCGGTCGGGAGCGGCCGTGGCCGCGCACGGTGCGCCACGCGCTGGCCCTGGGGATCGCGTTGCTGCCGGAGAACCGGCGGTCACAGGGGCTCGTGACGCCGATGAGCGCGGCCGCGAACGTCACGCTGACCGACCCGCGGGCGGTCGCCTCCGGACCCGTGCTGCCCGAACGCCGCCGGCTGCGCCGGGCCGCGGCGCTCCTGGGACCGCTGGCGTTCGACACGACCCGGCTGCGGGAGCCCGCGAGCGCGTTCTCCGGCGGCAGCCAGCAGAAGCTCGTCGTCGGCAAGTGGCTGCACCGCCGGCCGGACGTCCTGCTGATGGACGAGCTGACGCGCGGCATCGACGTCGGGGCGAAGGCGGAGATGCTCGCGCTGGTCCGGCGGCTGGCCGCCGAAGGGCTGTCGATCGTCGTCGTCTCCTCCGAGCTCGAGGACCTCGTGGAGGTCGCCGACCGCGTCCTGGTCCTGGCGCGCGGGCGCCTGGTCGGCGAGCTCGACCACGCCGGCGCGTCGGTCGAGCGCATCCTCCGGCTGGCCTTCGCGGTCGAGAGCCCAGCGCCCGCATGAGCCGGGCCGCCCGCTACGGCACCGCGCTGCTGCGCACGTACGGCATCGTGCTCGCGTTCGTGGTGCTCGTCGTCGCGGTCGCCGTGACGAGCCCGGAGTTCGCCACCCGGACCAACATCTACAACCTGTTCTCGCAGTGGGCGCCGGCCGGGATCATGGCGGTGGCGATGACGTTCGTGATCCTGACGGGCGGCTTCGACCTCTCGATCGCGAGCGGGTTCTCGCTGTGCGCGATCACGGCCGCCGCGGTCGGCCGCACCGACGCCCCGGCCGTCGCGTTCGCCGCCGCGCTCGGGGTCGGGCTCGCGATCGGGCTGGTCAACGGCGTCCTCGTCGCCGGGGCCAGGATCAACCCCTTCATCACGACGATCGGGACCGGTTTCGTCCTCAGCGGGATCGCGCTCGTCGCGACCGACAACGCCGCCTACATCGTCGACGACCCCGGCTTCGGCACGCTCGGCGCCGGTCGCTGGCACGGCTTCCCGTACTCGGGCATGGTCCTGATCGGCTGCCTCGTCGTCGGCGGGCTCGTCCTGTCCAAGACGGTGTACGGTCAGGCAATCTACGCGGTCGGCGGCAACGCCGAGGCCAGCCGGCTGTCCGGCCTCCGCGTTGGCGCGACGGTCGCCAGCGCCTACGTGCTGTCGGGGCTTTCGATGGGCCTCGCGGGGTTCATCACGGCCTCGCAGCTCAACTCGGCCCAGGCGAACATCGACCCGAACGTGGTCTTCGACGTCATCACGATCGTCGTCGTCGGCGGCACGTCGCTGGCCGGGGGCTTCGGCGCGATGTGGCGGACCGCGGTGGGGCTCGGGATCATCGCCACCATCTCGAACGCGTTCAACCTCGCGGACACGAACCCTCATTACCAGGACATCGCCAAGGGGTGCATCATCGTCGGCGCGCTCGCGTTCGACGGGTACGCGCGCCGGCTGGCCGGCCGCGGCGCGCTCAGCCGGGTCGACCCAGGAACGCGTTGACGTCGTGTGCCGCCTCGACGGGGTACTGGAAGATCGAGGCGTGGGCGGCGTCCGGGTAGATCTTGATGCTGGCGTCGGGGATCAGCCCGGCCATCAGGTGGCTCGCCGGGGTCGGGATCATGAGGTCGCCGTCGCCCTGGAGGATCAGCGTCGGGCACGTGATCCCGCCGAGCCGCTGGAGCGCGGCGTGGTCCGGGATCCCCCACTCGAGCACCGCGTCGTACTGGGCCTCGCGGACCGGCACGGCCGGCGTCGGATCGCGGTCCTCGGTGCGCGCGAACACCCGGCCCAGGAACGCCTTGCCCTTGGCCTGGCTGGTCTCGGTGTGGGCGAAGAAGATGTACAGGATGTCCTCGCCCGTCCCCGCGTCGTGGCGCGAGCTCGCCTGGATGTCCGCGCGCCAGCCGTGCATCCCGGGCCCGCCCCGCGGCCCGGTCCCGACGAGGACCAGGCGGCGGATCGCCCACGGGCGCAGCAGCGCGAGGTCCTGCGCGACGAACCCGCCGAGCGAGAACCCGAGCAGGTCGAGTTGCCGCAGGCCGAGGGCGTCGAGGAAGGCCAGGATCGACCCCGCCATCTCGGCCACCGTGTGCTGCGGCGCGCCGGTCGAGCCCCCGACGCCGGGCGGGTCGACCAGGACGACCTCCCGCTCCTGGGCGAGGCCGTCGGTGAACGCGGGATCCCAGTTGTCGATGTTGCCGCGGAAGTGCTGAAGGCAGACGAGCGGCGCCGCGCCGGGCCGGCCGAACCTCCGGTAGGCGAACGTGACGCCCTGCGCCTCGACGTGCTCGGTGGGCGCGGTCTGGTGGGAGATGGTCGTCGCCATGTCCGTCCTCCTTCGCTGTCCTCGATCGGCTCGATCCATGATGCCGCCGGCGTGGTCCGCAAAGCAAGCGTCTGTCGCGCGGCGCCGAACGCCGGTCGTGACGCCGTCAGCGATGACGAGCTTCGGGCGCTCCATCGATGGGCTGTTCAGTGCATTTCTGCTGACCGCTCAGCATTTGTGTGCTTGACGAGAGGTCACCGACAGGTTCAGACTGCTCACCGCCGCCGGACGCACCCGTCGCCCGGCCCGGCCACCTCGCACCATGGCCCCGCGTGCGGCCCGCCCCGGTTCTTCCGCTCGGGGCGGGCCGCCAGCCGCGCCCGGCACGGACCAGGGACCGACCAGGGAGGCCACGGGCGCGACGCGGGAACGAGGCGATCAGGCTGGGATCGACCTCCAACGCAAGGATTCAGATGTCCGTCGCCCGCGCAGCGTTCCCCACGGCCTTCGACACCCTGAACCTCCGTCGCGAGGGCGCCGTGCTGTTCTGCGCGATCGCGGCCCCGCCGATGAACCTCCTCGGCCCGGAGCTGGTCCGCGACCTCGTCTCCCTCCTCCAGCACGCCGAGGCCGACGACGCCGTCCAGGTCCTCGTGCTCACCAGCGCCGACCCCGACTACTTCGTCGCCCACGTCGACGTCACCCGGATCGCCGAGTACCGCGCCGAGGCGGCCAAGCTGACCGGAGAGGCGTCGATCGCCCTCCTGTTCCGCCACCTGAGCGCCAGCCGGCTCGTCAGCATCGCGCAGATCGAGGGGCGCGTCCGGGCCGCCGGCAGCGAGCTCGTCCTGGCCTGCGACATGCGCTTCGCCGCGCGCGAGACGGCGATCTTCGCGCAGATCGAGCCGGCCCTCGGAACGCTGCCCGGCGGCGGCGCGGCCCAGCACCTCACGCGCCTCATGGGCCGCGCCCGCGCGCTCGAGGTCATGCTCGGCGCCGAGGACTACGACGCCGACCTGGCGGAGCGCTACGGCTGGATCAACCGCGCGCTGCCCGCCGCGACGCTGAGCGGCTTCGTCCGCGCGCTCGCCCATCGGATCGCCGGGTTCCCGGCGGCCGGCCGGGTCGCCGTCAAGGACCGCGTCAACGCGATCGCGCTGGCGCCCGTCGACGACTTCCGGCGCGACTCCGACCGGTTCGGCGAGGACGTGCGCAAGCCCGAGGCGCAGGCGCGGATCGCCGCCGCGATGCGGCACGGCTTCCAGACGCACGACGGGGAGCTGGACCTCGCCCGCGTGCTCGGCGAGCTGCGCTGACCGTCACGCCCGCGTCACACCGCCGCCCCCGCCGCGGCCTGCGCCTCGACCTCGACCGGGTCGACGATCCGCCCGCCGAACGCGAGCGCGAGCGCCATGCCGACCGCGGCCCAGCCCACGAGCACGAGGATCGGCCCCGCGATCCGGGCGCCGTCGAAGAAGAGCGCCGAGCGCGCCAGGTCGACGCTCGCGCCCGGCGGCAGCACGCCGCCGATCGTCCGCCAGAAGCCCGGCAGCAGCGGCCGCGCGAACGGCCCGCCCGACGCGGCGTTGCCGAGGATCACGAAGACGAGGATGACGAGCCCGGTCCCCGCCGGGCCGGCCGCGGCCTGGATGCCGGCCGTGGCGGCCCCGCTGGCGAAGATCGTCAGCGCGGCGATCGCCGACAGCGCGACCACGTGGCCCGAGAACACGCCGAAGCACCAGCGCAGCATCAGCACGCTGAGGATGCCGCCGACGACCCCGAACCCCGCGAACGCGCCGATCCGGGCCGCCGCCCGGGTCCGGTTGCGGCTGCGCGGGCTGCCGATCAACCCGATCAGCGTCGAGCCGATGTAGCCGCCGAACACCCACGCGATCACGCCGTAGAACGCCGCCGTGCCGTTGGAGTCCGTCACCGGCAGCGGCTTGACGTCGGTCACGTGGACGGCGGGCTGCGAGCGCGCCGCGGCGGCGCGGTCGAACGTGGTCTCCAGCGCGATCGCGGTCGCCCGGTTCGCGGCCGACGCGACGAACAGCCGGTTGGCCGAGACCTCGTACGCGCCGTAGCCCTCGCGGTCGTCGATCTGCGCGAGCGCGGCGGCGCGCGACCCGACCCGGCGGACGTCGAGCGGGTCGCCGGGGAGGGCGTCGAGCTGCGCCGCGGCCGCCGCCGGGCCGACGACCGCGATCGGCACCTGGTGCGGCGTCGGCTCGTGGAACGCGCCGACGTAGGAGAACGCGAAGGCGAGCATCAGCACCAGCGCCGGGAACAGCACGATCGTGACGGCCCTGGGCGTCAGCGCCATGTTCGCCATCGACGTTCCCCACCACTCAGGCTCGAAGTTGGATGCTGCCGTCGACCATCACCCCGACCCGATAGCCCTTCTCGGCCGCCGGCAGCGCGGCGACGCTGCCGCCGAAGCCGGAGCCGATGATCACCACGTCGTAGTCGAAGGTCGCCATGCGCTGCCTCCTCCGGGTCGTTCGCCCGCTGGCGTCGTTCAGGCAGGCTCCCGGCTCAGGCGGCGCTTCGCGCCCGTGATGGCCCCGGCGTCGGCCGAGGCTGACCCCAGTGGGACGCCCCCGGCGGCGGCTGGCCCGGGATCACCGGGTGAGGGCGAGCGCGGTGAAGGTGCTGGGGCCGTGCAGCGGCTGGAGGGTGGCGGTCGCCGGGATGCTTTCGGCGTGCGCGAGGCCGGCCGGGAGGCGCAGCGCGACGGGGATGCTCGCCGTGTCGCCGAGCGGCACGGTGACCGAGGCCCGGCCGAGCACGCGATGGGTGTGCTGCTGGCGGATGAGCAGATCCCCTGAGCAGTGGGCGCTTCTGGCGGTCACGCACGTGACGGACACCGCGACGTGGCCGTCGCGGAGCGGGATCGGGGCGCCGTACCGGTGGTTCAGCTGCAGCGCCGGTCGCCCGAAGCCCGCCACCGAGGGAACCGACGCTGCGGCTTGCATGCGCACGTCCACCGGCGGCTGCGTGGCCGAGCCCAGGAGCGTGGCCTGCGCGCAGTCGATCGGCTGGCCGACGAGCGCGCTGGAGCGCAGCGCGCCCGCCATCGCTCGCGTCGGGAGGGGGACGATCTCCTCGATCTCGTGGAAGGCCACGGCGCTGGCGACGTCCCCCGTCCACGCGGCGGCGCCGTTGCCCGCGCTGAAGACCACCGCCGCGGCGGCGCCGACGCAGCCGGCCGCTCCCTGCTCCTGGTAGCCGAAGCGGACCCGGACGCGGACGTCGCGCGGCAGCTCGCGGTTGAGCGTCACGACGGCGTACAGCGCCCCGGTGCGAGGCCGATAGCCGACCCGGACGGTCCGGATCGCGACGCCGGCGGCGTCCGGCGCCACGACGAACCCGGCCGTGCCGGCGGCGGACGTGGAGTCGGGGTCGGCGTGCGACGCCGGCGCTCCGACGACGATGGCGGCGGCGGCGACCGCCACCACCAACGCGGCTGCCGCCGCGAGCATGCGCCGACTGAGCTGAACGGTCGAGAACACGAGCCCTACAACGGGGCGAGCGTCACAAGGTTTCGCTCGACCCGCGCCGCCTCATTTGTCGCCGATGGTCAGCAGCTTGTCGACGCGCGCCTGGCTGAGCGGCGGGTGCCGGAGCTCGTCGGCGCCGGGACGCATGCCCGCGATGAGGAGCTCGAGGTGGCGGCGCCAGGCGTCGGGTGCCTCCGGGCGCGTCGCTTCGAGCACGCCGCGGATCCCGAACAGCGCGATCGTGAGGTCGGGGTTGGTGATGTCGCGGCGGATCCGGCCGTGGTCCTGCGCGTCGGCCAGCAGCGCGGCGATCAGCCGGCGCGCGGTCCGGACCGCGGCGGGGTCGGTGGTCCACAGGCGGGCCAGCAGGCCGGGATGCTCGGCCTGGTAGGCGCACGACGCCTCGAAGAACCGCTCCAGCCCCGTGCCGTCCTCGTGGCCGGCCGCCTCGCGCGCGATGGCGATCGTCGCGTCGAGCACCTCGTGGACCAGCGCCTCGACCAGCGCCGCCTTGGTCGGGAAGCGCCGGTAGAGCGTGCCCATGCCGACGCCGGCGACGCGGGCGATCTCGGTCACGCTCGCGTCGAGCCCCTGGGTGTCGAAGACCTCGGTCGCCGCGGCGAGCAGGAGGTCGCGGTTGTGGGCGGCGTCGCGCCGCAGCGGACGATCGGGTTTCTTGAGCGATGAAGGGCTCACGTCACTCCGACCCGTCTCCGGCGAGCGTGCCGGCCGCCACGAGGCCGAGCTCGGCGTGGGGCATCGTCGCCGGATCGGCGAGCGCGGCCGTCCGGGCGCGGAGCGTGCTCGGGACGAGCGTCCCGGCGACCGCGGCGACGATCGTGGCGACGGCCAGCAGCGTGAACCCGTGGGTGTAGCCCGACTCGCGCGGCAGCCCGCCGGCGGCGACGCCGGAGACGACGATGCTGCTCATCACCGCGGACCCCAGCGCGCCGCCGATCGTCCGGATGTTGGCGTTCATCCCGCTCGCTACGCCGGTCTGCTCGGCCGGGACCGCGGCCACGATCAGGTTCGACATGGCCGCGAACGCGAGGCCGAAGCCGGCGCCCTCGAGCACCATCGCCAGCAGGATCTCCCACTCGTGGCCGTGCGCGAAGGCCAGCAGGAGGAACGGCAGGATGCTGACCAGCAGCCCGGCGACCAGCACGCGCTTGGGCCCGTAGCGCGCGGAGAGGCGGCCCGAGAGCGAGCCGAAGATGAACATGAACACGCTCATCGGCAGGAGGATCAGGCCCGACTGCGTGACGCTCACGCCGAACCCGTAGCCCGCCGACGGCTCGGTCTGCAGGAACTCCGGCAGGAACGCGAAGACCGCGTACATGCCGACGCCCAGGAAGAACGCCACCAGGTTGGTGGTCCAGACCGCCGGGATGCGCATCATCTTCATGTCGATCAGCGGGTTGACCGAGCGCGACTCGACGCGCACCCACGCGACGGCCAGCACGATCGCCAGCACGATCAACCCGATGACCTTGGTCGACGTCCAGCCCCAGTCGGGCGCCTCGCTGATCGGGAGGATCAGGGCGACCAACCACCCTGACAACAGGAAGATCGCCGTCCCGCTGAGCTTGCCCGCGGTCCGGACCGGCGACTCGGGGATCACCACATGCGTCGCCACCGCCGCGAACACCAGCACGATCATCGGGATCCAGAACAGCCAGTGCCAGTTGAGCGCGTCGACGATCGGGCCGGCCAGGACGATGCCCACCCCGCCGCCCGCCGCGGTCAGCGCCGCGATCACGCCCACCGCGCCCACGACCTTCTCGCGCGGGAACTCGTCGCGGATGATCCCGAAGGCCAGCGGCAGCACGCCACCGCCGACGCCCTGGATGACGCGGCCGACGATCATGACCGAGATCGACCCGGCCAGCGCCGAGATCAGCGTGCCCAGGGCCAGCGCGGACACCGCGAAGACGAACATCCTCTCCTTGCCGTGCATGTCGCCCAGCCGGCCGATGATCGGCGTGAAGATCGACGCCGACAGCAGGTAGGCGGTCAGCACCCAGGTGACCGTGTTCTGCGAGGTGTGCAGCCCCTCCTGGATCGTCGGCAGCACCGGGATCACCAGCGACTGCAGCAGCGCGTACGCGGCGACCGCCGTCGCGAGCACCGCGAAGGTGGCCTGATGATGGGTGCGCGGCGACTCGGCGCTGATCGTGCTCATTCCTCGTCCTGTTCCGTCTTCGCGATGCGGAGAGGTCTCTCCGGTCCGAGCAGGCTAGCACCAAGCGGAGAGTCGTTTCCGCTTGACGACGACCCCCACCACCAAGGAGCCATCGCATGATCGCTCGCCTCTGGCGTGGCACCGTCGCAGCGCAGGACGGCGACGCCTGCGCCGTTTCGTGCCCGGTCGGGTAAAAGACGCCAACGCTCGCATCTTCGCGTTGTTCGCAGACCGTGCGCCATCAGTTGAGACTGCGATGGAGCGCCGATCCTGCCAGCCGGCTGTGGACCGTCTCTCTGACCGCCGCGATAGTCGGCACGCGCGCGCTCAGCGCGCCGACGTCTCGACAGGAGAGATGCATGCGCTTCAAGGTCATGAAGCTGGCGACGCTCGTCGTCTTCGGCACCTCGATGCTGGCGATCACCTCGTCGGCCGGCGCCACCGTGACGCCTGGCGGCAACGTGACCGGCACCGCCACCACGGACTCGTTCCTGAGGGCCTCGAGCGGGACGGTCGACTGCGTGAGGTCCGCCTTCACGGCCACGCTCGTCAACAACCCGGTGGTCATCAGCTCCAACCTGCAGGAGCAGTTCTCCAACTGCACGCTGGTCGGCGTCGGTGGCGCCAACGTCGTCTGCGTCAACACGTCGACGCTGAGCGTCACAGGCGCGACGGTCGCTGGAGTGACGCCGGTCAGGATCGACAACCTGAGGTGCACGATCACGGTCACCGGCTTGTGCTCCGCGACGAAGAGCGGTTCGGTGATCGGCTCGTTCGCGAACGCGACCAGTGTGCTCGCGATCAGCGCTACGGGCCAGTCGCTCACGATCAGCGGCAGCACCTGCGGCGCGCTGCTGCCCAACGGGTCTGCGACGTTCACCGGTCCGAGCGGCGCGGGCCTCATCTACACCGTCTTGCCGAGGCAGGTCTTCAGGTTCTGATCGCCGACCCGCCCTCAGCCGCAGCACCCCGAACCGCCCATGCCGGACGGCCCTCCGCCCAGGTCGTCGTCGTGCCCCGCAGCCACCCGCGCCCACTGCGCGGTCGGCCGTCCGTCCTTGCGGAACTGCGCGCCGCGGGTCGCGTCATACGGCTGCGGCCAGCCCGCCGGGGACTCCTCCCACGTCTCCTGCCGTCCGTAGGCGGTCATGTCGAGGATGCCGTAGGACGGCTCCATCGGCTCGACGCCGCGGCCGGTGGTCCAGTACGTCTCGTAGACGCGGTTTTCGTCACGCAGGTAACACACCTTCATGCCGAAGTGGCGACCGGTGAGGAGCCGTTCGCGGGACTCGGCGGGCACGGAGTACCAGGGCATCTCCCAGCCCATGAACCGCCGGTAGCGGTCGGACTCCTCGAAGGGCCCCGCGCAGAAGGCAGCGAACGTGACGTCGCGCTGGTGCAGGTAGGACAGCTCGCGGACCTGGCCGGTGAAGAAGGCGCAGCCCTCGCACTGACCGGCGGCAGGGAGTCCGTCGTGCCACATGTGAAACGACGCGAACAGCTGGGTGCGCCCCTCGAAGGCGTCGAGCAGGGGGACTTCGCCGGCGGCTCCGACGAGCGGCGTCGACGGGTCGATCTCGGTCATCGGGAGGCGTCGCCGTGCGGCGGCGATCGCGTCCCCTTCGCGGGTGTGCGCCTTCTCGCGGGTGCGCAGGATGTCGATCTCAGCCAGCCACTCCGAGCGGGAGACGACCGGCGGCGTGCTTGCGGCAGCAGTCATGTCCGCTCTGACTCGGCGGGCCGCGAGAAGTCATCGGTGGGTTCCGACGGCCGTCCTGCGCGAACGGCGCTGCGCCGACCGACGCGTGCGCTTACAGACGCTGCCTACCCTGGTCGGGTGCCGATCCGCTCGACGCTGTCCCCGCGACCAGCCCACCCTCGCCCGCGGCGGCCCTCGCGGCTCAGTCGCCGGTGGCTGCTGGTGCTCGTCGTGCCGGTCCTGGTCCTGGGCGCGGCGGCCGGCGCGGTGGCCGCGTGGTCGGGCGCCAGCCTCGCCGGCGACCCCACGGCGCTCGCGCGGGTCCAGGTCCAGGCGCTCGGCGGCACGCTGCAGAGCGCGCGCGCGACGGCGCCGACCGGCAAGACGATCCCGCTCGAGGTGCGCGACGGCCGGCTGACGCCCAAGATCCGCCTGACCCCCGGCGAGCCCATCGCGATCGACGTCGTGGTCCGCCGGCCGGGCGCGCTGTCGTGGGCGCTGGGGCGCACGCGCCATGAGCGGCTGACCGTCCGCACACCGGTCGTGCACGTCGACTCGCAGTGGCTCCAGGTCGCCGACAGAGCGCCGGTGACGATCGCCTTCGACGCGCCGGTGGCCGCCGTCGCCTACGGCGCGCAGGCACCGGGCGCCCGGCACGCCGTGGCCGGCGCTCGGCGCACGGTCTCGATCGGCGCGCAGCCGCCGGCGGGTTCGGTGCGTGTCGCCGTCGCCGCCCGCTCGTGGGAGCGCCTGGCGCCCGCGACGAAGGTCTCCTGGTTCCCCAAGACCAGCGAGCCGGCGGTCGTCAGCGCGCCGGCCGACGGCGCCACGCTGTCGCCCGTCGGCTCCCTGCGGCTCACGTTCGCCAAGACCGTGAAGGACGCGCTCGGCTCCCGGCGCCCCACGCTGACGCCCAAGACCTCCGGAAGCTTCAGCGAGCCCGACGACCACACCCTGGTCTTCACGCCCTCCGGCACGGGCTTCGGGATCGGGGGTGGGACCGTCCACCTGAAGCTCCCGACGTCGGTCGCGCTGGTCTCGAGCGCCGGCGCGCGGGCGACCACGGAGCTCACGTGGACCGTGCCGCCCGCGTCCACGCTGCGCCTGCAGCAGCTCCTGGCCCAGGGCGGCTACCTCCCGCTGGACTGGACGCCGGCGGGCGACGACGTCCCCCACACCCGCGCGGCCGAGGCCGGCGCGGCCGTCGACGCCCCCGCCGGCTCGTTCAGCTGGCGCTACGCCAACACGCCGGCAGAGCTCAAGAAGCTCTGGGACCCCGGGCACGCCAACACGGTCCTGCGCGGCGCGATCATGAAGTTCGAGGACACCCATCACCTGACGGTCGACGGCTTCGCCGGCCCGGCGGTGTGGACCGCGCTGCTGGCCGACGCCATCGACGGCACCCGCCGCACCGACGGCTACAGCTACGTCTACGTCCACCGCGACACCCCCCAGCTGCTGACGCTCTGGCACAACGGCCACACCGTCCTGACCTCCCCCGGCAACACCGGCGTGCCCGCCGCGCCGACGAAGCTCGGCACCTTCCCCGTCTTCGAGCACATCGCCAGCACGACCATGAGCGGCACCAACCCCGACGGCAGCCACTACCACGACCCCGGCGTCAAGTGGGTCAGCTACTTCAACGGCGGCGACGCGCTCCACGCCTTCAACCGCGCGTCCTTCGGCACGCCACAGAGCCTGGGCTGCGTCGAGCTGCCCGAGGCGTCAGCCAAGAAGGTCTGGCCGTACACGCCGATCGGAACGCTGGTGACGATCGAGCACTGAGGCGGCGGGGCGCGCCGCACCGCGGTTGCCGCACGTCCTGGACGAGGCGACGGTCAGGCGTCGGCGTCGGCGTCCTGCGTCGAGGCCGCGAACTCCTCGGGGCCCTGCTCGGCTGCCGCGGGATCCATCCACATGACCTGCCAGCCGTGGCCGTCGAGGTCGAAGAAGCTGCGCGAGTACATGAACCCGTGGTCCTCGGTGTCATCGTGGTCGATGGCGCCCGCGGCAAGCGCGGCCTCGGTGACCGCGTCGACCTCGTCGCGCGACGACACGCTGAAGCAGTAGAGCGCCAGCGCGTGCGTCGTCGGATCGGCCATCGGCAGCTTCGAGAACTCCGCGAACTTCTCGTGGCTGAGCAACATGACGAAGGCCTGCTCGCCGACCAACATGCAGGCGCCGGTCTCGTCGGAGAACATCGGGTTGAAGCTGAACCCGAGCTTCGCGAAGAACGCCTTGCTGCGCTCGAGGTCAGCGACGGGGATGTTCACGAACAGCATGCGGCCGGGGTGTGTGGGGGTAGTCATGGTGGAGAGACGGGCGGAGCTGGCGGAACTCATCGGTGGTGCCGGGATGCGCTCGGCTCGATGCGGCGGAGCACCCGGCACGAGCCTTTAGATGGTCCGGCGGGAGAGCCGTCTCCTCAACGCGAGGACCCGCTGGCGAGAGGGGGTTTCCGTAGTAGCGGGGGGCAGAATTCGAACCTGCGACCTTCGGGTTATGAGATATCCGGACTATAGTCCGGTTCGGTCATTTGGCCGCTATTTGCGAGAAGTTTCTTTGGTTGTCTGCGGTTGCTTTTGGGTGACTTGGAACCACATTGGAACCACGAGACGAGCAGATCCGAGCGGAACCGCGAGCATTACCCGGCAGCCTTTAACTGCTCGTAGCGGACCTCGAGACGGCCCGGATCCGGATGTTGTACGTGATGCCGCGGAAGCTCGATGCGCTCCCCGTGGAATGCCTGCAGCCCTGAACTCAGCATCGGACCGTCAATCTCGTGCAGCAGTCGCCCGGCGATGTGCACGACCCCGGCGGGATCGATCCTCATGACGTTGCGGTCGTACGCCAGATGATGAATCGCGCACAGGGCAATGCCATTGACAACAATTGCCGCCCCTGCGTCATCGCGGTCCTCGATGATGTGCGCTTGGCGTACCACTCGACCGGCTCGTCACCCCTGTCGCCGGTGAAACCCGCCCAGAGCGCCAGCTGCTTGATCGTGTCGCCTTCACGGATGAGCACGACCCGGTCGGACTCGCCGGGAACGCGCTCCAGGAATCCATCGACCGCGAGGTCGCCCAGCTCGCGGCGCCAGCGCTCGGTGACGAAGCCAAGCCGGCCGCCGTCGGTGCCGCTTCGAACCAACAGCGCGTCGCACGCCAGACCGAGCAAATTGCCGCGCACGATGAACGGTTGACCAGCGATCAGCCGATCCTGATGCGTGGGGCCGACGTCACCGGTGGTCGCAGAGTCCGATGCCCTAGTCGCCCGCGCAACGGAGCGGCATGACCCGTTCGGCGATCTCGCTGGCAGCCCAGCGCTTCGCGGTCAGCCGCACCAGCAACCGCTCGAACTGCTCAGCCCCCATCGCTGGAACGCTCCGCTCGAGCCACCCCTGGTTGATGCTGGCCGGGAACTCCGGGTTATCGGCGAATCACACGAGGTCCCCGCTCCCGTGGACGCGAGCTGCCCGGATCTCCGACAAGCCGGCCGCGCGCGCCGCGCCGACCGCGGTGATCACCAGCTCCGTGTGAGCGTGCGTGAACATGTTGCCGCGACCACCGAGCTCACAGTCCTCGCCAACCGTCTTTCCACCGTTCGCGCCCGGCGACCGCAACGCCCGACCCCACAGCTCCACTGAGCTAATCCTGCCGGTGGCGAAGAGGTCGGCTGTCTCGCTCCTCGCCCACGACGACGCGGGCGCACCCGTGACAAGCCATCCCTGAACGCCGGGCGCGCGCGTCGCGAGCGCGAGCTTCACCGCGTCCCACGCGCACTCGAAGATCTTGTCCCGTCGGTCGCCTGCCGACCACTTGCACTCGATCAACCCCCCAACGGCGCAGCCGTCGTCTCCTCGCGCAAGAGCACATCGACTGGTCCGACGCCCTGGAACTCGGCGATCGCGACACTGCGTTCCGTTTCCACGACTCCGTCGAAGCGACGGCGCAGAGCCTCCACGAGGGCGCTTCGCAACGCCTCCTCGCCTGCCGCGCCTTCACGTGGCGACAGGCCCTCGGCTGCGTCCTCCAAAGCCGCCGCGATCAACGCATCCCCAGACTCCGGCGTGCCCATCGCGCAAGCATCGCAGGGACGCTCCCGGCCGGCCGTCAAGACACGATCGAACAGATAGCCCGGCTAGGTCGATGCCATGCGTCAGGATCGGGCCTGCCGAAGCGACCCGAGAACCAACGCCTCTCGCGCCGGCACCTCACACACCATGAGCCTCGAAGAAGTCACTGTCGGTCCCCCGCCGCTCTGCGAGTGGATCGAACCTGCGCTCAGGGAGATCGCCGGGCAGGACCCTCTCGGGCTTCAGACGATTACGACGGACCGCATCTTGCCCGGGCTCCTGCCCGGCGTGCTCGCCCTGTCGGTGCGTGCGAGGTACTTCTCCGTTTACTCGTTCCTTCTACGCCACTACGCCAGGAGCGGCGCCGTCGCCGACAACGCCGGGCTCGACGAGTTCATGCGCCAGCGGGAGTTCGAGATCTGCGTCGCCGCGAACCTATGCCCCAGGTGCGACGCGCCGAGCGTGATCGGAAACGGCGTGGGCCGCCCGCTTGCCGCCAGCCGCCCCGGCGCTTACGAGCGGCAGCGGTCGATCAAGACGCAACTGGGTGGCTACGGGCTGTACTACCGCGGCCCCATGGAAGAACTCGGGCTCGTCGTGCGCCGCGGTCAAGCGATGGTCGGCGATACCCCGAACCCGATCGATCTTCTCCAGAAGACGCCGCGTGCACAGCAGTTGGCCGATCTCTACGAGCGCTCCATCGCCGGGACGCAGTGGTACCTGAAGTGGATGAACGGCGTCGATCCCGTTCCCGCAGAGGTCCTCGAGGAGCTCGGGCACGTCGGATGCCTCTGCCGGCTGGACGAGCACCCAGACGAGCGCAGCGCTATCGCCGATGTGTTCCTGCTCTCGCCATCACCCGAACGCGTCGAACCCACCAAACATCGACAGCGCGCGTTTGCCCTGCTGCTCGACCTCGCCACCGACGAGCCCACTGTCCTTGAGTCCGACTCCAGCTTCCGACACGCAGTGGTCAGCACATTCACCACGAGCCCGCTCGACACCGACGCTGCCGGAGAGGCCCGCGCACGCTGGGCGGCCGTGGTAATGCGCGAGTCTGCGCAGGACCCGTTGGCGTCGATCTGGACCTCCTTCTGCCGGGCCGGAATGGCCGCGCAACCCTTCGAAGGCCTGACGAGCGCCGAACTCGACGACCTCGTGCGGACGCGGTTGGTCGCCGCCGGCGTCGTCGATTTCGGGTCGACAACGATCACCTGCACGCCGGATACGCCCTGCGCGGTCTGGTTCGAGGACCTGAGGCAAGCTACGGCGGACCTCTCCTGGGAGGACATCCGCGAGGCGGCCGAAGACACCGGCGATGCCCTGACTGGTCTTGCCGCATTCTTGGTCCTGTGTGCGCGTGTGCCCGACGGCGATGCGGCCTCCGCCGCCTGGGCCGAGGTCGCGCGCGTCGACGGTGACCGACAGCCCGGACTCGCGCGCATGGCAACGCTTGTCCAGCGTCGCCTGCACCTACAAGCCAGCGTGGCGGAAACATTGCGCTGGGCCATCGACAACTTCATCGTGTCCGTGCACGAGACCGTCGCGATGCGCAAGCTGCCGGACTCGACGTTCCGCTTCTTCTGGGAGCACGGGCGTCTGTGCTTCGTCGACAACGGCGTGTGGGGATTCGACATGTCTGGTCTTCGACGCGCGGCTCTCGCGTCGCTCGCGAGCGATCTCGGATGGTGGACTCGCGACGACGCTGACCGCCCGGGCGTCACAGACAGCGGGCGGGCGGTCATCAGCAAGGTGTTCGCCAGATGAAGCCCATCGAGCACTTCAGCCGCGACGCGCACACCTTCTGGGCGACGACCTACCAATTGGATCTGAAGCTCTTTGACCAGTTCCTTCTGCGGCGACTCGGGAGCACACCACTCAACGCGGTGATCTTGTGCGACGAGGACGGCGTCAGCGACGCGCTGTTGAACCTCTCCGATGTCGACGCCCACGTCGCCGCCAACGCCAACCGCCGCTACCTGCTCCGAGGAATGCGGCTCGCCAGCGGCGGACGGTTTCACCCGAAGACGTACCTGTTTGCGAGCCGGCGCCGAACTGTCCTACTTGTCGGCTCCGGCAACCTGACCCGCACGGGCCTTGACCGTGGCCGCGAGACGTTCGTCGAGTTCGACGCGTCGCGCGAGGAGGATCTCCCAACGCTCCGCGCCTGGGGAACATGGATCCGCGAGCTCGCCAACGAGCACGGCGACGCGACGCTCAGACGCCGTTACGAGCACCTGATCGCGTCCGTCCCCGTCTTGGTTGGGCCGCCGGCCGTCAGTGCGTTCTTCACGAACCGTACGCTGCCGCTCATCGACGTCATCCAGCACCGGGCTCCTGCGAACGTCGCAGAGCTCCATGCGTGCGCGCCGTACTTCGATCGCCAGGCCATCGCGCTGCGACAGCTCATCGAACGGTTGCAGCCCGACAGCGTCCACCTGTACTTCGGTGCTCGGACCAACGTCGATGGCACCGCGCTGCGACAGGTCCTCGAGCACTCTGGCTGTGACGTCCATCTCAACGCGTTCGATCCCTCGACATTCACCCACGCCAAACTCCTCGGGCTCGTCGCCCCCGACGACACCGGACTGCTCGTCTGCGGTTCAGCGAACCTGTCGCAAGCCGCTCTCACCCGCACCTACGCGGCCGCGGCGACGTCGGGAAACTGCGAGGCGGTCGTCGTTCGTGAAGGTCCGGCCGCGTCGGTACGAGCCGCGTTCATCCCGCCCGAGATAACGCTCATCGAGCAGCAACTCGCCGACCTCGACCAACTCGAGTACGACCCCGATGATCCGAGCATCCCGGGCTGGCCGATCCGGCTCCTGAGCGCGCACCGCACCGCCGATGGACACCTGCAAGCCAAGGCCGACGCTCCGCTCGACGGCCTGGCAATCCGGTGGAGTGACGAGACGAAGCCCGTCACGCTCCAGCCATCGGGGGTGACCGCCAACCCGATCACCGTCGATGACGACGTCTTGATCGTGTGGCTGTGCGACGACCAAGGCGATCAGCGTTCCAACCCGGTCGTCATCGACGATCCCGAGGCACTCGAAGCCGTACTCGGCGACGCTGACAGCCAACGCGATCGACCGGCCGAGCTTCGAGACGAGGACGGCACGTCCGAGCTCCTGCGGCTCCTGACGTGGGCGCACCGCCGATTCATCTTCGACCTCGACGAGACCCCCGCGTTCCAACGCGCGACCGCCGCGCAGGACCGACAAGACCAAGCTGACGACACCGGCTTCTGGGAGCGATACGCCCGCGAGGAACTGGTCTCCGATCCGCGCAGCCAGACCTACCGGCCGGTCACCGCATCAAACCCGCTTACGGACGCCGACGCGCTCCTGCGCGAAATCGAGGCGATGCTCTACGCCGCCCCGGGCGACCGCCGCCTACGCATCGTCACGGCAACCGGGGCAGGCACGCAACAGGAAGAGGAGCGACCGCAGGGCACCCCGTGGACGCTCAGCGCCCGCGAACGCGTCCGATCCCGCAATCTGCTGCGCCGATGGGCCCGCGCCCTCGCCGACCCTCGCCATGTGTGGCTGTCGCCCACCGCTCCGGCCCGCAACTACGAGGCGCTCCTGGAAGTGCTCGCGTTGATCTGGCTCAGCGAAGCGCTCGAAGCATCCGACATCGTCCAATTGCTCCAGGAGCTCTGGACGAGCTTCCTCGGCTCGAACTCTCGCGCAGGTGTCGTCGACCGCACCGAGCACGATCTCGCGGCCGAGCTCATCGCGTCACTCTCTGACGACAGTCGCCAGATCGGTGCCGCGTTGGCCTATTGCGCGCTCTACGGAGAGCTCGGATGGACGACCTGGATCTACGACTGGCAGCCGTTCCTGACGCGCGGACTCGATGCCCAGGTCCTGGCTGCCGGCCCGCTCGCGACCGACCTCGTCGAAGCGCTCAGCGATACACGCCCCAGCGAGCAGGAGCTCACCGACGCCATCCGAGAACGCGCCACCTGGACCGACGACGCAACATGGGGAGATCGACTGGCATCCGAACTCGGCCTCGCTCGCGTACGACTAGAGAAGAACGCCCAGTTCCGGAATGTGACGACCGTTGTCCGGATCGACGGACTGAGCGCGCCAGCCTCTGATTCGCGGCTGATCATCGTCGTCCGGCGCGCCATGAGCTTCCGCGGCAGCGACCACGTCCTGCTCATGATCGGAGACCAGCGCTTCCTGATCCGGCTCGGGGATCACTGCCGGGCGCTCGTCGACGCGCATTCGCGCACATCGATCGCCGCGATCGACGCCGACCGCCTCGCGGCCGTCGAGCGACAGGGTGGCACCCTCACCGACCTCCTCGGCCACCCGGCCGCCGCCTGAGCGACGCGCCCCGGACGACGGAGGGCGCCCTCCTCAGTACAAGGACCCCGAGATGCTCGAAGGCACATCCACCGCACCGGGCATGTGGGTTACGTACGGCTCATGCCCAAACACGACGTCAAGCTGAACCTGAACGCAGAGATCCCGGTCGGCAACGTCGACCTGACCATCCCCATCTACATCGACGGCGCGCTGCGCGAGGCGGCTTGAGGTCAGCACCGGGTCGATCGACTGGCGACCGCGGAATGCCCGCAAGCCGATCAGCCTCAGCTGACGAAGTTCGCGGAGCTCATGCAGGCGAACGCGAAGACCGTGCCACATGTGAGGCAGGCCGGTATCCGCACCCCCTATTCCATCCTCTCCGCTGCACTTGAGTCCGCTTAGCTTCGTGGGTCGAGCTCTGACTCCAACCACCGCGCGGTCCGGCTCGGTGCGAGCCGAGAGAACGCCAGCGTCGCCACGTCGACATCGTGCTTGTCCCAGCCGCCCGTCATGTCGTCCTGCTCCGTGCGAAGATGTCCTCGTCCTTCGAGGCTTGCCAGAGCGCCTTGTCGAGCACGCGCATCGAGACGCCGTTCCGCTCGGCCAGGCCGCGGCAGCGAGTCAGGTACTCGACCCACTCGTCGGGCACGTAGGTCGTGCGCCGGCGCGTGTCACCGAGCGTGGCGAGCGCGCGAAAGTCGAGGATCGGATACCGGTCCGGGAACGCGAAGTGCAGCAACGCGGACGCGACCGGCACGCCCACGCCTCTGAGCTCCAGGAGCGCCCGGACCCGCGCGAGCTCATCGCCTGCGGCAAACGCCGCCCGGGTCATCTCCTCGATGTCCTCGGCGGTGTTCTCGCCGGCCAACGGCACGACGCGAGCGCTCTTCCAGCGCACCACTGCGAGAAACTCCTCACGGGTGTAGTAGCCGCGGTCCACGGCGGCCTCGCCGGCGGCGCGCGCGGGCGCGTCGTCGGCGTAGCTGTAGCGCTCAGCAAGCCGTTCGGCCCATTCGCGGCTGAAGCGCCTTGGCGGGACATCGCTCGCGAGGGTCGAAGTCGTCTTGGGCGAGGCAGCTGCTCGCTCGGCTGCGAGCACCGCCAGCTCATGCTGCTGCGCGACGATGGCCGGCACGGCTGCGTTCAGCGCTTCGAGCGCCTCCAGCCATGGATCACGATGGGCACGGCGCGCCGCGACGAGCACGTCGTAGCGGACGCCGACATCCCACCAGCGGCCGTCGGCGCCGACGCACCACACCCGATCGTCGCCCGGGACGACGACAAGTCCCGCGGCCCACTCCGGGTCGAGGGCGAGCGCCGGTGGCGTCGCCAGCCAGACGCTTGCGCCGGTCGGGGCGCCGTCGACCCAGGGCCGATCGGCACCACCGACCGTGTCGGGCGCGTCGCTGAACATCGGCATCCATGCGATCGGCCGCGCGCTCATGTTGCACCAGCGAAGCTGCCCGACCGGAATCACCGGAAGCGACGCCGCGGGATCAGCGGGCGTGAACGAGATCCGAACGCGGCTCAGCTCGAACGCGAGCCGGATCAGCACAGCGGCCGCCTGGTTCGCGTTGGCTGCCGTGCGCACCTCCCCGATGGTCGCCAGGCTTTCACGCAGCGGGAGGCCCCCGGGCGCGATGGCCACGCCAAGCGCGAGAGCCCCGGGAAGGGCGCTGGGATCCACATCGAAGTCCTCGTCGCGCATGGCGGCGCAGGCGGCGTTGGCGGCGGCCGCGTGGTCGCGCAGTTGCGGTGGTTGGCCGCTGGCCCAGCGCGCAGCCCGCAGATGTTGGCCGAGCTCCTCGGGCGCCGTGACCCGACGTAGCTTGCCGTCCTCGAGGCCGACCGCGGTCCCGTCGCCGAGCAGCAACGCCGACCCTGCTGCCGTCACGCGACCCGCCGTAGAGGTGGGAAGCGTCCCTGGACGGCAGAGCCGGACAAGCTCGGCGGACGACAGGGCGACACGTGGGCCGTCAACCACCACCCCGATGCGGCCCGGGCGGTCGTCGGCATCGGCCGCGGGCCTCGCGCGCGGCGTCACGCTGAGCCTGAGCTCGTCGTCCTGCATGAACGCGTCGAAGGACTCGCGCGACGCCGC
>DATDMD010000256.1:0-3472 GCA_036518975.1 Baekduia sp. | reverse complement strand
CTCGGGCGTCGAGCGCACGTCGCCGCCCGCGCCGCGCGCGGGCAGGTCGATGGCGATCGACGCCTTCACCGTCCCCGGCCGCGCCGTCAGGACCAGCACGCGCTGGCCGAGGACCACCGCCTCGTCGATGCCGTGCGTGATGAAGATGATGGTCTTGCCCGTCTGCGCCCAGATCCGCAGGAGCTCGCCCTGCAGCACCTCGCGGGTCTGGGCGTCGAGCGCCGCGAACGGCTCGTCCATCAGCAGCACCTCGGGGTCGTAGGCGAGGCTGCGCGCGATCGCCACGCGCTGCTTCATGCCGCCCGACAGCTCGTGCGGGTAGCGGTCCTCGAAGCCGTCCAGCCCGACCAGCGCGAGGAACTCGCGGGCCCGCGCGCGCCGCCGCGCCCGGCCCACACCCTGCGCGGTCAGGCCGAACTCGACGTTGCCCAGCGCCGTGCGCCACGGGAACAGCGCGTACTGCTGGAACACGATCCCGCGGTCCAGGCCCGGGCCGTCGATCTCCCGCCCGTCGAGCAGGATCCGGCCGCCGGTCGGGCGCGTGAGCCCGCCGAGCAGGTCGAGCAGCGTCGACTTCCCGCAGCCGCTCGGCCCGACGACGACCAGGAACTCGCCGTCGCCGACCGTGAAGTCGACGTCGTCGATCGCGACCAGGGCGTCGCCCGGCGCGCCGCGCGCGCCGCCGCCCCGCGTCGGGAAGGCCTTGGTGATGTGCTCGATGCTGATCTTGGCGCTCATCGGTACGGGTTGAGGTCGTTGGTGTAGGTGTCGGCGACGTCCACCGAGCCCTTGGGGATCTGCGACTGGTCCTCGAGCCATCCGATCCAGCGCTGGATGTCCTTGGGGTCGATCACGCCGCCCTTCTGGCCGATGCCGGGCGACTTCCAGTACTTGAGCACCGGCACGTCGTCGGGCCGCCCGTGCTCCTGGGCGATGGCGACGGCGGTCCTGACGACCTCGTCGCGCGGGTGGGTCTGGAGCCAGTCGATGGCCTTGGCGAGGCCGGAGACGAGCGTCCGCGCCGTGTCCGGGTTGTCCTTGATGAACCTGGTCCGCAGCACGTAGGTCCCGGCCGTGAACGTCCCGAACAGGTCGTAGTCGCTGAACAGCCGCCGCAGGCCGCCGCGCGCGAGCGCCTTGTCCTGGAGCACGCCGCCGAGCACGCCGGCGTCGATCTGCCCGGCCCGGATCGCCTGCTCGGTGTTGACCGGCGGGAGCACGACCTCCTGGACCTGCTTGACCTCCTGATCGCTGAGGCCGTTCTTGTGGAGCCACGTCTGCAGGACCGCCTCGAAGTGGGCGCCCAGCGTGTTCATCCCCACCTTCTTGCCGATCAGGTCGCGCGCGGTCCGGATCGGGCTGTCGTCCTTGACGTAGTACCCGTTGAACGTCTTGGCGTCCTCGCCGTAGGACGAGATGACGGCCTTGATCGGCGCGCCCGCCTGGATGAGCTTGACGACCGCGCCGTTGAACGCCGAGCCGATGTCGGTCTGGTCGGTCGCCGCCGACTGGATGTCCTGCGGGCCGCTGATCGTCGTGCCGACCGACTTGAGCTTCAGCGGCTTGAGGTAGCCGAGGTGGTCGGCCAGCTCGAGCAGCGACAGCGCGCCGGCGCTGCTCTGGTAGCGGATCGTCTGCTGCTCGCCGTTGGCGCCGGTGTCACCCGACGCGTCGGCCGAGCCGCAGCCCGACAGGGCGGCGGCGCCGGCTGGCAGGAGAGCGAGCGTGGTCAGCGCCGCGAGGGCGCGAGGCAACGTGGCCATGGCTACGCGCTCGCCGCGACCGGCGGGACGGCCTGCGCGTACCGGTTGGCGGGGCGCGGGAGGCCGTAGTGGTCGCGCAGCGTGGCCCCGGAGTAGTCCTCGCGGAACAGGCCGCGCGTGCGGAGGATCGGCACGACCTGGTCGACGAAGTCCTCCAGGTCGCGCGGCAGCGCGGCGCCCATGACGTTGAAGCCGTCGGCGGCGCCCTGCTCGAACCAGGTCTGGAGGTCGTCGGCGACCTGCTCGGGCGTGCCGGTGAGCGTCCGGTGGCCGCGGCCGCCGCCGAGGCGGCCGATCAGCTCGCGCACGGTCAGGCGCTCGCGGCGCGCGAGCGTGACCACCAGCGCCGGGCGGCTCGGGGAGTCCGGGTCGGCGTCGGGGATCTCGGACGGCAGCTGCGCGTCGAGGTCCAACGCGTCGGCCGGGACCTGCAGCAGCTCGGCCAGCTGCGCGAGGCCGTAGGCGGGGACGATGGCGTCGTCGAACTGCTGGGCGCGGGCCCGCGCCTCGGCCTCGGTGCCGCCGAGGATCGGGACGACGCCGGGCAGGATCTTGAGGCTGTCGCGGTCCCGCCCGGCGTCCTCGACCTGGCCCTTGAGGTCGGCGTAGAACGCCTGGCCGTCGGCGAGCGTCTGCTGGGCGGTGAAGACCGCCTCCGCGTGGCGGGCGGCGAGCGCCTTGCCGGCGGTCGACGAGCCGGCCTGGACGAGCAGCGGGTGGCCCTGCGGCGAGCGCGGCGCGTTGAGCGGGCCCTCGACGCGGAAGTGCTCGCCGTGGTGGCCGATCGGGTGGATCCGCGTGGGGTCGGTGTAGCGGCCGGCGGCCTTGTCGCCGAGCGACGCGCCGTCCTCCCAGCTGTCCCAGAGCCTGAGCGCGACGTCGACGAACTCGTCGGCGCGCGCGTAGCGGGCGACCGGATCCGGGTGGACGTCGAGGCCGAAGTTCTGCGCCGCGCCGCGCGACGACGTGGTGACGATGTTCCACCCGGCGCGGCCGCCGCTGACGTGGTCGAGCGAGTTGAAGCGCCGGGCCAGGTTGTATGGCGAGTTGTAGGTCGTCGAGGCGGTGGCGATCAGCCCGATGCGCTCGGTGGCCGCCGCCAGGACGGTCAGCAGGATGAGCGGGTCGAGCGCCCCCGCCGGCCGGTGCTCGGCGCTGTGCCACAGCGCGGGCCCGTCGGCGAGGAACAGCGAGTCGAGCTTGCCGCGCTCGGCGATCCGGGCCAGCCGGATCCAGTGGCCGACGTCGAAGTCGGCGTGCGGGTCGCTCTCGGGCAGCCGCCAGGCGGCCTCGTGGTGGCCCGAGCTCATCAGGAAGGCGTTGAGGTGCAATCGGCGTCGCGGCGTGGTCATGGTCGCTCTTCGGTCGTTGGGCGGAGGCGGGTCGCCGTGATAATCTCCATATACTTGATCGAGAAACAAGGATTAGTACCCGAACGTGCCCCAGCCAGCTGTCAGCCACGACGTCCTCATCCACGACGCCCACGCCCCGAGCCGCCTCGGCCTGGGCGTGCTCCTGCGCGCGCAGCCGTGGGTCGGGCGCTGCCATCTGGCCGGCGACCTGAGCACCGCGGTCGGCCTGGCCCGGACGCACCGGCCCAGCGTGGCGGTCGTCGACGTCTCCAGCGCCGGCGGGTTCGCCGGGCACCACTGCGACGCGCTGCGCCGCGTGCACACGACGCTGGCGATCGTCCTGACGGCGAGGTGCGG
>DATDMD010000255.1:0-2340 GCA_036518975.1 Baekduia sp. | reverse complement strand
CGGAGATCGGCGAGCACGCCAAGGCCGTCGCGTCGATCCTCGGCGGCGTGTCGCTCGCCGACCTCAAGGACGCCTACCCCGGCCGGCCGGTCTACCGCTTCCTGCCCTCGACGCCGGTCGAGCTGCGCCAGGGCGTCGTCGTGCGCGCGCAGGACGACAGCCACCAGGACTCGCGCCTGGACCAGGACGTCCCGGCCCTGTTCGACGAGCTCGGCGTCCTGATCGACGTGGACGACAAGCTGGTCGACGTCGCGATGGGCTTGATGAGCAACGCCCCCGCCTACGTCGCGCTGCTCGCGGAGGCGCAGGTCGACGCCGGCGTCCGCCACGGCCTGCCGCCGGACAAGGCCGCCGAGATGGTGGTCCAGACCTTCGCCGGGACCGCCGCGCTGCTGCGCGCCCGCGCCAACGACACGCTCGCGGTGCGCCGCGAGGTCACCTCGCCGGGCGGGTCGACGGCCCGCGGGCTGGCGGCGCTGGAGCGTGCCGGCGTGCGCGCGGCCTTCCAGGACGCTCTCGACGCCGTGCTGGGGGTGCGGTCCTGATGCTGATCCTCGCGAGCACGGGCGATCAGATCGCCGGCTTCATCTCGGCGCTGATCTACGTGTACACGATCCTGATCTTCGCCTACATCCTGTCGTCGATGTACTTCAGCGTGGGCGGCAAGATCCCGTACTCGCGGTGGTCGCGGGCGATCCTGGACTTCCTGCGCGACGTGTGCGAGCCGTACCTCGGGTTCTTCCGGAGGTTCATCCCGCCGTTCGGCCCGCTGGACCTCAGCCCGATCGTGGCGATCCTCGTGCTCGTCATCGTCGGCAACGTCATCATCGGGCTGATCCCGCGGTGACGGGCGCGCACGCGCGCGTCATCCTCCGCGCGGGCCTCGTCCTGGTCGTGGTCGTCGTGCTCGACCAGGTGACCAAGGCGCTGGTGCGGAACGGGATCGACGTGGGCGAGGAGGACTCGATCCTGCCGGCGGTGTCGCTGGTCCACGTCCGCAACAGCGGCGTCGCGTTCGGCGCGTTCAGCGGCGGCGGGCTGATCGTCGTCGCGCTGGTCGCCGCCGCGCTCGCCGCGTTGTTGTACTACTTCGTCACGCACCTCGACAAGCGCCTGGTGTGGCTGCCCACGGGCATGCTGCTCGGCGGCTCGATCGGGAACATCATCGACCGCGTGCGCGACGGCTCCGTCACCGACTTCGTCAAGCTCCCCGCATGGCCCGCGTTCAACGTCGCGGACGTCTCCATCACCTTCGGGGTGCTGGTGCTGCTGTGGGTCATCGAGCAGGACGACGGACGCCATGGACCTGACGGTCGGACCGGCTGAGGCCGGCCAGCGGCTGGACGCGCTGCTCGCCGAGCCGCTGGGCTCGCGGTCGCGCGCGGCGCGGCTGATCGACGCGGGCGCGGTGACGGTCGACGGCCGCCTGCGGCCCAAGCGCCACGTGGTCTCCGCGGGCGAGCGCGTGGTCGTCGACGAGGCCGCCGACGCGCAGGCGCCCGCGCCCGGCGACGTGGCGTCGGCGGTGACGTTCGGCGTGCCGTTCGAGGACGAGCACCTCCTGGTGGTCGACAAGCCGGCGGGGATCGTGGTCCACCCGGCGCGCGGGCACGGCACCGGCACGCTCGCCCAGGCGCTGGAGGGGACCGCCGAGGGCGGGGAGGAGGGCTGGCGCGCCGGGCTCGTCCACCGCCTGGACCGCGACACGTCCGGGCTGCTCGTCGTCGCGAAGTCCGACCGCGTCCACGCCGCGCTCAAGGACGAGCTGCAGCGCCGCGAGATCACGCGCGAGTACGCCGCGCTGGTCGAGGGCCGGCCGCCGTCGCGCACCGGGACGATCGACGCGCCGATCGGCCGCGACCGCCGCGTCCGGACCCGGCAGTCCACCGACACCGACACGCCGCGCGAGGCCCGGACGCACTTCGCCATCGCCGAGGCGCTCGACCACTACACCTTGCTCACGGTGACGCTGGAGACCGGCCGCACGCACCAGATCCGCGTCCACCTGCAGGCGATCGGGCATCCGGTCGCGGGCGACCCGGAGTACGGCCACGCCGGCCTGCTCGGCCTGACGCGCCAGTTCCTGCACGCGCGGCGGTTGGCGTTCACGCATCCGGTGACGGGGGAGACGGTGGTCGTGGAGTCGGCGCTGCCGGACGACCTCGAAGCCGCCCTCACACGGGCGCGGGCCGGCGAGCGCTAGGTGTAGTTCCTGAGGACGTTGTTCCTCTTGTGAAGTAGATGCATCCGGGGCTTCTTGGAGGCTGAGAGCTGCCAAGCACCTCAGTTCCAAGGAGCACACCGGATGCAGCTTCACGCTAACGCTGCTCTCAGTCTGAA
>DATDMD010000254.1:0-3898 GCA_036518975.1 Baekduia sp. | reverse complement strand
CGGAGCGCCACCACGCCAGCCAGGTCCGCTCCGCGGCCATCGACGTGCGCCGCGCTTGATCGAGATCCGACGGCAGTGCCGGCGCTGCGGACGACTCGCGCGCGGAGTCGGAGTGTTCCGACGGTGGCGGTGGCGGTTGCGCCATGGTGGCATCTAACACCGATCGTCCAGTGCGCCGTCGAGTCGATGTCGCGGCCCAGCGATTGCTCTCCTTGTCGTAGGGGCTGCTCCCGATACGACACGGCCCCGGCGGGATCGGCGGAACGCATGGTCTGACGCGCCGGCACGACGCGCCAGACCAAGAGTGCGCGCGCTGCGCACCCGGCGCCCTAAGCCAACGAGGACGCCTGCGACCCGTACACGTCGACCGGTTGCCGCCGCGCCCGAACCGCGAGTACGACGTACGCGGCCAGCAGCGCGATCGTCAGGACATCGAGCGCGCCGGCCAGCTCGATCGCCGGCCGGACGCCCGCCTCGTGGAAGCCGAACACCCCGGTCGTCTCGCTCAGCACGAGCCCCGCCAGCGAGCCCACCGCCAGGCCGATGCCCCACACCGCCCCGATTAGCGGCAGCAGCCGGCGCAGGCGCCCGTACCGCGACGGCACCGGCGCGACGAGCATGAGCGCGACCACCCCCGCGCCGACGACATTGAGGACGAAGAGCGTCCCGATCGTCGGGATGACCGAGTAGAAGTGAACGGTCAGCTCGTCGTAGTGGTCATAACCGATGGCCAGGACGCCGACGGCTCCGCCATACCGCGTGATTGTCGACCACATGGCCTAGCCCTCGTCGTCGTCGATCTTCTGCCCGGACGGGCGCAGCACGTACCACCTGGCCCCGAACTGGTCGAGGTCCTGCCCCTTGGTCTGGCCGGGCTTAGCGTCACCGGCGTAGGTGTAGAGCGGGTGGCCGGCGTAGGTGATCTCCGCCTTGCCGTCGGCGCGCTTGATCGTGGTGAGCTTGCTGCGCACCGCGCCGCCGCCCGTGGTCGCTCCGGCGTCCTTGCCCGCGGTCAGTGGCGGCCACACCGTCGCGCAGGATCCGTCGCACGCGCTCATGTCGGCGTGGTCCTTCTCGAACAGGTACAGCGTCCGGCCCTGACCGTCGACCAGGACGGTGCCCAGCGCCGTGTGGCGCGTCGAGACGGTGGCCTTGGCCGCCGCCGGGCTCGAGGCCGCCGTTGCAGCGGCAGCCCCGTAGCCCGAGCCCGACCCACCCCCTCCG
Source organism: Baekduia sp. (assembly GCA_036518975.1). Classification (GTDB taxonomy): domain Bacteria; phylum Actinomycetota; class Thermoleophilia; order Solirubrobacterales; family Solirubrobacteraceae; genus Baekduia. Next base: position 2,674 of record DATDMD010000254.1, on the reverse strand, counting down.
CCGCAACCGGCGGCGATGAGGGACAGCGAAGCGGGTGCGGCAACGGCGGCAAAGGCAAGCAAACGGCGCATCGGGGGAGCTCCAGTCGATCGGGGAGATGAGAGTCAGATATCCACTACGCGTCTTCGTACGACGCACAGTAGAAGACACCGCAGGCGCGCTCTTGTTCCCGATCGCGAGAGCTACTACTCTGCGTCGTATGAAGAAGTCCTCGCGGCCCTCGACGCCCTCCCCGCCGCCGGCCCTCCACCCGCTGGAGGCCGAGGTCATGGACGTCATCTGGGACCGGGGCGAGGCGTCGGTGCGCGAGGTGATGGAGGTGGTCGAGCGCACCGCCGAGAAGCCGCGCGCCTACACGACGTACATGACGATCCTCGGGCGCCTCGACAAGAAGGGCCTCGTCACGCGCCGACGCGAGGGCAAGACCGATCACTTCAGCCCGGTGACCTCCCGCGAGGCCTACGCCGACCTGCGCGCCCAGGCCGAGGTCGCGGCCATCGTCGACGCCTTCGGCGACGTCGCCCTAGGGCACTTCGCGCGCCAGATGGCCGAGCTCGACCCCGAACGCCGCAGCGCGCTCGAGCGGCTGGCCCGTGGGCGTTGAGGCCGAATCCCGGCGGCTGTACCGCCTCCAGGTCGCGCTCGGCGCGGCGGGCCTGCTGCTCTGCGTCGCCGCGCTGACCGTCGCCGCCCGCTCGGTCCAGGTCGAGCCGGCGGGCGCCCACCACATCACCGTCGCAGGCCTGCGCTTCACCTATCCGGAGATGGACGCGGCGGGGATCGTCGTGCTGGCGCTGGCCGCGCTCGGCGCTGCGGTCCTCCTCGCTGCCATGCGGGCGACGGTCGCCCACGTGCGCGCCCACCGGCGCCTCATCCGCCGGCTGCCCGTGCTCGGCGCGCTGCCCGGCTACCCCGCCGTGCGCGTCGTCGACTTGCCCACGCCGATGGCGTTCTGCGCCGGCTGGCTGCGCCCGCGCGTCTATGTGTCGGTCGGCGTCCTGCGCCGCCTCGACGAGGCCGAGCTCGCGGCCGTGCTCGCCCACGAGCACGACCACCGGGCGCTGCGCGATCCGCTGCGCCTCGCCCTCGGCGCCGTGCTGTCGCAGGCGCTGTTCTTCCTGCCGGTCCTGCGCCCATTGCACGAGCGCTACGGCGACGTCGCCGAGCTGCGCGCCGACGCCGCCGCGCGCGGCGCGCTCGACGGCGCGGCCGGGCCGCTGGCCTCGGCCATGCTCGTCTTCGGCACCTCGCCCTCGGGCGGCGTGGCCGGCATCTCGCCCGAGCGCGTGGACTCCCTCCTGGGGCTCACGACGAGCTGGCGCGCGCCGCGCCTGGCCCTGATCGCCGGCCTCCTGACGCTCGCCGCGCTCGTCGCGGTGGTCTGGCGCGCCGGCGGCGCGGCGTCGGCGCACGCCACGCTCAACCTGCCGGTCGCCTCGTCGCAGCCCTGCCTGCTCGTGCTCGCGCTCGTGCCGCTGGTCGCCTGCCTGGCAGGCGCCCTCACGCGCCGAGCCTGAGCGACCCGCCGTGAACGCTGGCGCAATTTGAGGTTGCGGTATCTCCTACGCTGTGTAGTATTACGTCGTGTAGTACATACCTGTCTCCTCCTCCCCAACCCTAGGTGAACCCCGTGAACCGCTCGATCAAAGCCCTCGCCGCCGCCGTGCTCGGCAGCGGCGCGCTGGCCGCCGCACTCCCCGCCGCCGGCATGGCCCAGCAGCCCGCCGCACCGCCGGCGGCGTTCCCCGCCGCCCCCGACGCGGCGATCGCCTGGAACCAGGTCCTGCTGGGCCTGCAGGCCACAGCCGGCGTGCAGCCCGCGACCATCCACCCCACCTACGACCTGGCGCTCCTGCACGGCGCGATGCACGACGCCATCGTGTCGATCGACCTGCAGGAGCAGCCCTACATCGCCGGGGTGACCGCGCCGCACAGCGCCTCGAAGGAGGCCGCCGCCGACGCCGCCGCGCACGACACGCTCGTGGCCCTGTACCCGTCGCAACGCGCCCTGCTCGACCAGGACGAGACGGCGGCGCTGTCGCACGTCCCCGACGGGAAGCACACCACCGCCGGCCTGACCGTCGGGCGGGCGGTCGCCAAGGCCGTGCTCGCCGCGCGCGCCCAAGACGGGTCCGACGCGACGCCGCCGGCGTTCACGCCCACCGGCCTGCCCGGCGACTACCGGCTCACGCCGCCGGCCTTCGGCCCGCCCGTGTTCACCCACTGGGGCCACGTGCAGCCATTCGCGCTGCAGCGCCGCAGCCAGTTCCGCCCCGGCCCGCCGGCACGGCTGACCGGCGCGCACTACGCGGCCGCGCTGCACGAGGTGCAGGTCCTCGGCTCGGCGACGAGCGCGGCGCGCACGCCGGCCGAGACGCAGATCGGCGTCTTCTGGAATGCCCCGATCTGGGCGACGTGGAACCGCATCGCCGATGCGGTCGCCACCCAGCACGCCCGCGGCCTGGCCCACGACGCGCGCACCCTCGCGCGCCTGGACCTGACGCTCGCCGACGCGACCATCGCGCTCTACGACGCCAAGTACACCTACCAGGCGTGGCGGCCCGTGACGGCCATCCAGAACGCCGACATCGACAACAACCCGCTGACGCAGGCCGACAAGGGCTGGACGCCGCTGTCGCCGACCGCGCCCGACCCGTCCTATCCGGGAGCGCAC
>DATDMD010000253.1:0-13705 GCA_036518975.1 Baekduia sp. | reverse complement strand
CACCCGCCGTCCCGGCGAGAAGATCATGGTCGGCGACGACGTCGTGGTCGAAGTGATCGAGGTCAGCGGTTCCAGCGTGCGCATCGGCATCGCCGCCCCGAAGTCCATCCCGGTGTACCGGGAGGAGATCTGGGCAGCCGTCCAGGCGGAGAACAAGGCCGCCGCCGCGTCTGACGTCACCGAACTTCCGGACGACGTCCCGGCGCCCACGAAGAAGTCCTAGCGCTCCGGCGCTGGCTCCCTCTCAGCAATCGCACCACTCCCTCCAAGCTCAGGAAAGGACAAAGGATGTCCCTTCGCATCACCCACAACATCGAGGCGATGAATGCCACGCGGAATCTCCAGGCGAACACCGCCAAGATCTCCGCGTCGATGGAGAAGCTGTCGTCCGGCTACCGCATCAACCGTGCCGCCGACGACGCCGCCGGCCTCGGAATCTCCGAGTCCATGCGGTCGCAGATCCGCGGCCTCGCGCAGGCCCAGAAGAACATCCAGGACGGCGTCTCCATGGTGCAGACCGCGGAAGGCAACCTGGACGAGGTCCACTCGATGCTCCAGCGCATCCGCGAGCTCGCCGTGCAGTACAAGAACGGCTCGCTGGACGACAACGCCCGCACGGCCATCCAGAACGAGGTCAACCAGCTCTCGTCCGAGATCGACCGGATCGGCGCGCAGGCCCAGTTCAACGGCATCCACCTCCTGGACGGCACCGCGACGGTCTCGTTCCAGGTCGGCGCCAACGACGGCGAGCAGATCGGGATCACGTTCCTGAACCTGTCCTCGTCGGTCGGCACGTCCTACGCGACGCTGACGACGACCAACAACACCGACATCTCGGAGATCGACACCGCGATCACCGCCGTGTCGACCGCGCGCGGCCAGATGGGCGCCGTGCAGAACCGCCTGGACCACACGCTGTCGGTCTCGGCGGCCTACCAGGAGAACCTGACCTCGGCCGAGTCGCGCATCCGCGACGTCGACATGGCGGAGGAGATGGTGAACCTGACCAAGATGCAGGTCCTCCAGCAGGCGGGCACCGCCATGCTGGCGCAGGCCAACCAGGCCCCGCAGAGCGTCCTGAAGCTCCTCGGGTAGGCCCGCGGACGCCTGCGGGCGTCCGCCCGTTCCTTGTCCGGTCTCGAGCCGCCCTCCGGGGCGGCTCGGGGTCGTTGACGGCGGGTACGCCGAAGGTGATCGTGACCTCGGCGGCGAACTCAGCGTGGATGGGCCGACTCCGCGCCACAATAGAGACGTGAGCTCGCAGGTCGGAACGCTCCTCAATGGCCGCTATCGGCTCGACGCCCAGATCGGGACCGGCGGGATGTCGACGGTCGACCGCGCCTTCGACACGGTCCTGGAGCGCCAGGTCGCGATCAAGCTCATGCATCGCGAGATCGCCTCGGACAGCGATCAGCTGGAGCGCTTCCGGCGCGAGGCGCGCGCGGTCGCCCAGCTCAACCACCCGCACATCGTCACGGTCATCGACGCGGGCGAGGACGACAACACGCCGTACATCGTCTTCGAGTACGTCGAGGGCGAGACGCTCAAGGACCGCATCCGGCGCTTCGGCCGGCTGCCGATCCAGGAGGCGATCGCCTACGCGATCGAGATCGCGCGGGCGCTCGGCGTCGCGCACGACCGCGGCATCGTCCACCGCGACGTCAAGCCCCAGAACGTCCTGGTCGACGAGGAGGGCTCGGCCAAGGTCACGGACTTCGGGATCGCGCGGACCCTCGACCAGGAGGGGCTGACGGCCGACGGGCGCGTGCTCGGGACCACCGACTACGTCTCGCCCGAGCAGGCCCTCGGCCATCCGGTCACCGGCCAGAGCGACCTCTACTCCCTGGGCATCGTCCTGTTCGAGATGCTGACCGGCGACGTCCCGTTCAAGGGCGAGAACCAGGTCGCGGTCGCGATGAAGCACGTGCGCGAGCAGCTGCCCGACGTCCAGCTGCGCCGGCCTGAGGTGTCGTCGGCGCTGGCCGCCGTCCTGGACCGCGCCACGGCGAAGGAGACCGAGCGGCGCTACGCCAGCGACGCGGAGCTGATCGCCGACCTCGAGCAGGTGCTCGCCTACGAGACCCAGCGCGCCGGCCAGGCGACGGGCGAGGCGACCGCGGTCCTGCGCACGCTGCCGCCGACGACGCGCAGGCGGCTGCCCGCCCGCGTGACCCATCCGGTCCGGCTCGTGCTGGCGCTCGCGGTCATCGCGGCGGTCGTGGTCGCGGCGGTCCTGCTGCTGGCGGACCGCACCGAGCACGGCACGCGCCAGCGGCCGATCGTGAAGTCCACGCCGGCGACCAGCGGGGTCAAGCCGGTCTCGCTGGGGCAGTCGCGCGCCCACGACTTCGACCCCTACGGCGACCAGAACGAGCACAGCGCGGACGTCGGGCGCGTGCTCGACGACGACCCGGGCACGTCGTGGACGACCGAGCACTACGACGGCGGCGTCTTCCCGACCGGCAAGCCCGGCGTCGGGCTGTACCTGGACGCCAAGCCGGGCGTGGTGGCCAAGCGCCTGGACATCCGCACGGCCACCACGGGCTGGGCGGGCCGGATCTACGTGTCCAACAGCGTGAACCCGGACGCGAAGGACCTGTCGGGCTGGAAGGACATCGGCGCGACGTTCACGGCCGACAAGAAGAAGTTCTCGGTCCCGCTGGACACAGCCGGGCAGAAGTTCCGCTACTACCTGATCTGGATCACGAAGCTGCCGCCGTCCGGGCAGGCGTCGATCTCCGAGGTCGTCCTGCTCTCGTGACCGCGGTCAAGCTCACGCATCCCGACCGGGTGCTGTGGCCCGACAGCGGGATCACCAAGCGCGAGTTGTATGACTACTTCGGCGCGATCGCCGGCGTGATGGTCCCGCACGTCCGGGACCGGCCGGTGTCGATGCAGCGCTTCCGCGAGAGCGTCGACAAGGGCGGGTTCTTCCAGAAGGAGGTGCCCAAGGGCGCGCCGGACTGGATCAGGACGGCCGCCGTCCCGAAGAAAGGCGGGGTCGTCCACCACGTCCTCGCCAACGACGGCGCGACGCTCCAGTGGCTGGCCCAGCAGGGCTGCGTGACGCCGCACGTGTTCACCGCGCGCGCCGACCGCCTCGACCGGCCCGACCGGCTGGTCATCGACCTCGACCCGTCGCACGAGGACTTCGGCGCGGTCCGGCGCGCGGCGCGCGAGGTCGGCGACGCGCTGCGCGGCGCCGGGCTGGAGCCGTTCGCGATGGTGACGGGCTCGCGCGGCATCCACGTCGTCGTGCCGCTGAAGCGCACGCGCGACGTCGAGGACGGCCTGGCGTGGTCGCGGGCGTTCGCCGTCGCGCTGGCCGCCGAGCACGACGACGCGCTGACGACCGAGTTCCACAAGGACAAGCGCGAGGACCGGATCTACCTCGACGTCGCGCGCAACGGCCCGGCCCAGACCGTCGTGCCGCCCTACGCGCCCCGCCCGCGCCCGGGCGCGCCGGTGGCCACGCCGCTGCGCTGGGAGGAGCTCGACGACGACGCGCTGAGGCCCGACGGCTGGACCCTGCGCACCGTGCAGGACCGGCTCGACACGCTCGGCGGCGACCCGTGGAGCGAGATCGAGCAGTCCGCCCGCCCGCTGCCGCGCTGACACCACACCTTCCCCACGGCGTGACGGTCGGCCACGCCCGCCGTCATGCGCTGGCGGCCGACCCCGCGCTCACGCTCGACGACTCCACGGTCCCGTCGAGCAAGGTCGTCACCGCCACCGGATCCGGGTTCGCGACCGGCGCGCCGAGGACTAGGCCCGCGACGCGCCCTCGATCACACAACCCGCGATGAGCATCGCGGCCGGCGCTAGCTCTTCGCGCCGCGGCGCAGCTCCCGCCGCTTGATTCGGCCTTCGACCTTCCAGCGCTTGCGGTCTTGCCGCAGCTTCGCGCGCTCCTTGGACGGTTTCATCTGCTCATTACGCCAATCGGCGATCCCGCCGGCACGCCGTACGTCCGACACCAGGAGGGACACTCCGCTGGCGACGACGAGCGTCACCAGACCGGCCACCCAGGTCCCTTCGGCGGCGGCGACCACAGCGGACGCCACCGGCGTGATCAGATGGCCCACCTCACCGATCCGGCCCACGTCGCCCTCCCGTCATCGTCATGCCGTCCCACCGTTCGCGGCGCTCCGTCGTGACACGGGACGGCCCGCCCGCCGTTCGGTCGGCGGTGGCGCGTCCGTCTCCTCCCAAGCGAAGTAGACCCGCTTGACGCGGTTCACCGCCGGCGCGAGCGCGAGCACGACGACCGGCTCCGGCGCTCCGGGGAAGCGCACCTGTGCGGCCAGCTCGTCGGCCGTCGTCGCGGCCGTGACCGTCCCCTCGACCGTCCGCAGCACGAGGTCGAAGCGATCGCCCTCCACCGCGACAGCGGTCCCGACGATCGCGGCGACGGTGCCGTCGTTCCGCATCCGGGACCAGCGCAGCGCGAGGTCGTCGAGCGGCAGGCGATCGCGAAGCTCGGCCACCAAGCAGAGCTCCATCACCTCCTCCAGCGCCCAGCCCGGCCCGCTGTCGGACGGGAGGAGGCCGACGCGAACCCAGTTCTGGAGGGTGCTGCGATTCACGCCGGCGAGCTCGAGCACCTTTGGCTCGGCGATCCAGCTGAACTTCGGCGATTCGACAGAGGTGGCCATGGGGGCTTTTCCGCCGAGGCATCAAATAGATTGGGCAGTTTTGCCGGGCGGGCAGGAATCGTCGCAGAAACGACGACGTCTGCATAGGGCGCGGCGGCCCTGCCGCGGCGCGATGTCGTCCCACGGGCCCGCCGAGGGTCACGCCCCTGGCGTAGAACGGCTAACTCAGTGCCGCAGCGCGCGCTCGCGCTCGAAGCGCGCCACCGCGATGCGGCACAGCTCGTCGCACACGTCCGGGTACGGCATCCCGGACTTCTCCCAGAGGACGCCGTAGACCGACGTCGGCGTCTGGCCCGGCAGCGTGTTGAGCTCGTTGAGCAGCACGGTCTCGCCGTCGACGAAGAAGTCCGCGCGGGCCAGGCCCGAGCAGCCGGCCGCGGCGAACGCGCGGGCCGCGATCGTGCGCAGGCGCTCCGTCGCGGTCGCGGAGATGCGCGCCGGGAACTCCAGCCGCATGCCGCCCTCGCCGTACTTGGCCTCGTAGTCGTACCAGCCGGGCCGCAGCAGGACGATCTCGCCCGGCTGCGACACGCGGGCGTCGTGCGTGTCGCCCAGCACGGAGGACTCGATCTCCAGCCCGGTCGCCGTGGCCTCGACGATCACGCGGTCGTCGTGGGAGAACGCCTCCTCCAGCGCCGCGTCGACGTCGTCGGCGCGCTCGACGCGGACGATCCCGACCGACGACCCCAGCCGCGCCGGCTTGACCCAGAGCGGGAAGCCCAGGTGCTCGAGCGACGGGCGTTCGCGGCCGGCCTCGACCAGGGCGTAGCCGACCTGCGGGATCCCGGCCTGCGCCATCAGCTCCTTGAACACCACCTTGTCCATGCACACGGCGCTGGCCATGACGCCGGAGCCGACGTACGGGACGTCCAGCACCTCCAGCAGCCCCTGGACCGTGCCGTCCTCACCGAACGGGCCGTGCAGGATCGGGAACACCACGTCGGCGTCGAGCAGGCCGCGGCCCGGCCGCAGCGCGAGCTCCTCGCCCTCGTACGTCCAGGTGCCGTCGCGCTCCAGCGTGACCGCGATGACGTCGTGGCCGGCGTCGAGCAGGCCCTGGCGCACGGTGCGCGCGCTGGTCAGCGAGACGTCGTGCTCCGACGACCGCCCGCCGCCGAGGACCGCGACCCTCACGGCGTCGTCCCCGTGTCGCCGGGCGCCGTCGTGCTGCCGGGCGTGGTCGCGCTCGGCGTCGTGGTCGCGGCCTGGTACTGGCCGTAGGTGATGGTCACGGTGGAGCCCTTCTTCGCCTTCCCGCCGGACGGGTCCTGGCTGATCACGTGCAGGTCCTGCGTCCGGTCGGTGGTGGTCTGCGGGACCGTCTGCACCTTGAAGCCGGCCTCCTTCAGCGCCTGCGTCGCCGCGAGGCGGCCCTGGCCGGTGACGTCCGGGACCTCGACGTCCGGCGGCGCCTTGGCGACGGTGATCGTCACCGTCGCGCCCTTGGCCAGCTTCGTGTTGGGCGCCGGCGCCTGCGCGAGCACCGTGCCCGGGTCCTGATCGGTCGTCTCCTGGCTCTTGGAGGCGACCTGGAAGCCGAGCGCCTCGAGCGTCGAGCGCGCCTCGTCCTGGTCGAGGTCGGTGACCTTCGGCACGGTCACCCGCTCCTTGCCCGACGAGATCACCATGACGACGTTGGAGCCCTTGTCGAGCTCGGTGCCGACGTCCGGCCGCGTCGAGATCACGTGGTTCTCGGTGATGGTGTCGCTGACCGCCGCCTCCTCCGACGTCTTGAAGCCGAGGTCGGTGAGCGCCTTCTTGGCCGCGCTGCGCGCCTGGCCCTGGAGGTCCGGCACCCGCGCGGTGCCCGGCCCGGCCGAGACGGTGAGGTTGACGATCGAGCCCTTCGGGACGCGCGAGCCGCCCGCCGGGTCCTGGCCGATCACGATGCCCTGCGGCTGGTCGGCCGACTCCTTCATGGTGATGTCGGTCGACAGCCCGGCGCGCTTCAGGACGATCTCGGCCTCCGCCTGCGGGTTGCCGACCTCGTTGGGCACCGGCACCTTGTCCTTGCCGGTGAGCAGCAGGCCCGCGACGATCGCGCCGGCCACGAGCAACCCCACCAGCAACGCGACCCACCAGCGCGAGCGGCCGTCGCCCTCCCCGTCGTCGCCGGGCGGCCCCTCGGGCGGCCCGTAGTAGCGCTGCTCGACGTGGGCGACATCCTGGTAGGCGCGCGGCGGCGGGATCGGGATCATCGGGCCGGTCGGCTGCAGGACCGACGTCGCCTCGGTGCCCGGCGGCAGGCCGGCCGGCGCGATGCCGTGGCCGGCGGCCTCCAGCGCGGCGATGAACTCGTCGGCGTCGCCGAAGCGCCGCGCCGGGTCCTTCTCCAGCGCGCGCAGGATGACGGCCTCCAGCGCCGGCGGCAGCTGCGGGTTGAGCGCCGACGGCGGCAGCGGCGCCTCGCTGACCTGCTTGAGCGCGATGGTCACCGCGCTCTCGCCCTCGAACGGCACCCTGCCCGTGAGCATCTCGTACAAGATGATCCCGATGGAGTACAGGTCGCTCGCGGCGCTGACCGCGTGCCCCTGCGCCTGCTCCGGCGAGAGGTACTGCGCGGTGCCCATGATCGAGCCCGTCTGCGTCATGTCCGACGCGCCGGCCTTGGCGATCCCGAAGTCGGTGACCTTCGCCCGGCCCTCGGCGTCGATGATGACGTTGTGGGGCTTGAGGTCGCGGTGGATGATCCCGCGCTTGTGCGCGAACCGCGCGGCGCGCAGGATCTGGACGGCCAGGTCGATCGCGCGGCCCGGCGCCAGCGGCGCCTCCTCCTGGACCAGCCGCTTGAGCGTGCGGCCCTCCAGGTACTCCATGGCGATGTAGTACGTGTCGTCCCACGCGCCGCGGTCGTAGACGGCGACGACGTTGGGGTGCTGGAGGCCGGCGGCGCTGGAGGCCTCGCGCCGGAAGCGCTCGACGAACTCGTCGTCCTGGGCGAAGCGCCGGTGCAGGAGCTTGATCGCGACGTTGCGGCCGAGCTGCAGGTCCTCGGCGCAGACGACGTCGGCCATCCCGCCGGACCCGACGCGGTGCAGGACGCGGTAGCGGCCGTCGATGATCGTCGAGGTGTCGGGGAGGTCCGTCACTTAAGGAGCTCTTCCATGATGTCGCGGGCGATGGGCGCGGCGAAGTCGCCGCCGAAGCCGGTCACGGCCTTGACGGTGACCGCGACCGCGATGCGCGGGTGGTCGGCCGGGGCGAAGCCGATGAACCACACGTCGTTGATCTTCTTGCCGAACTCCGTCTCGGCCGTGCCGGTCTTGCCCGCGACCTGGATGCCCGGGATCTGCGCGTTCGTGCCGGTGCCGCTCTGCACCACGCCCACCATCATGTCGGTCACGGCGGCGGCGGTCGACGGCTTCATGACGTCCGACTGGACCTGGGGCTCGATCGTGTCCACGGTGCGGCCGTCGGTGTCGACGACGCGGGTGCCGATGTGCGGCTTCATGAGCTTGCCGCCGTTGGCGACGGCGGCCGCGACCTGGGCCATCTGCAGCGGCGTGGCCTGCAGGCCGCCCTGGCCGATCGAGAGGCGGCCGAGGTCGACGTACTTCGACGTCGGCGAGACGGCATGGCCGGGCGGGTTGGGGACGACGACCGACGCCGACATCGCGTTCTTGGGGTAGTCGAGCTGCGGCTTGCGGTCGAACCCGAAGCGCTCCATGTACTCCTTCATGGTGCTCGCGCCGAGCTTCGTCCCGACGTTCGCGAACGCTGTGTTGACCGACTCCTCCAGCGCCTTCTTGAGGTCGATCTGGCCGAAGTTCTGGTTGAAGTCGTTGGCCAGCGGGCGGCTGGCGAACTTCTGGCCGCTGTCGCCGTCGACCGTCGAGCTGGGGCTGAACTGGCCGGTGTCGATCGCGGCGGTGGCGGTGACGACCTTGAACGTCGACCCCGGCGCGGCGCCGAACTGCACGGCGCGGTTGACCAGCGGGGTGTTGACGTTGTCCTTGTTGGCGGCGCTGAACGCCCCGGGCTTGATGATGTCGTTGGGGTCGTAGGTCGGGGTCGAGGCCATCACCTTGACCGCGCCCGTCCGCGGGTCGAGCGCCACGGCGGCGCCGCTCTTGCCGACCTTGGCGATCTCGTCCAGCGCCAGCTGCTGGGCCTTCGGGTTCAGCGACGTGCGCAGGTCGTCGCCGACCGGCCTGCGCCCGACCAGCTGGTCGAACGTGGTCGTGATCGCGTTCTTGGTGCCGGTCAGGTCGTCGTTGTACTGCTTCTCGAGCTCCGTCTGGCCGAGCGCGGGCGTCGAGTAGGAGTAGCCGACCGGATGCCCGAACCGCGCGCCCTGCGGGTAGCTGCGGTGGTAGACGCCCTGGTCGTCGCGCGTCGAGCGCGCGATCGCCGACCCGTCGGCGGCGAAGATCGTGCCGCGCCGCACCTTCTCGGCGCGCACCAGCTCGCGGTGGTTGAGCGGGTTGTCGTCGAGTTGCTTGGCGCGCAGCACCGTCCACCACGACGTGGAGACCAGGAGCGCGCCGAACATCAGCAGCGCGACGATGAACAGGCGGCCGATCGGCTTGTTCATCGGACGAGCTCGGCCTCGCGCCGCGCGCGGTCGGAGACCATCAGCAGCAGCGCGAGCAGGACGAAGTTGGCGAGCACCGACGAGCCGCCGTAGCTGACGAACGGCAGGGTGACGCCGGTCAAGGGGATCAACTTGGTCACGCCGCCGACGATCACGAAGACCTGGAGCGCGAAGACCGACGTCAGGCCGGTCGCCAGCAGCTTGGAGAACGAGTCGCGCGCGAGCATCGCGATCTTGAAGCCGCGCTGGACGAGCAGCAGGTACACGCACAGCAGCCCGGCGGCGCCGACCAGGCCGAGCTCGTTCACGATCACCGCGTAGATGAAGTCCGTGTGCGGCGCGGGCAGCAGCGAGCAGTTGATCGTCGACCCGCAGCCGCTGCCGCCGATCCGCAGCACGGCCTGGCCGAAGCCCTGGCCGAGCACGCCGCCGTCGGCCTGCGCCCACAGGCCCTGGGCCAGCTGGTAGCTGCCGCCGGTCGTCTTGTTCAGCAGCGTCGGGTTGAACGGGTCCTGCCAGGCGTCGATGCGGTCGGCGATGTGGCCGATGTGGCCGGCGACGAGGTAGGCGCCCAGCGCGAAGATCGCGATGCCGACCACGACGAAGCTGAGGCGGTCGGTCGCGACGTAGACCATCGCCAGGAACGCGCCGAAGAACATCACCGACGAGCCGATGTCGCGGATGAAGAACAGCAGCAGCATCGCGCTGCCCCACACGACGAGCATCGGCCCGAAGTGCTTCAGCGGCGGGATCGTGACGCCCAGCACGCGCCTGCCCGCGGTGACCAGCAGCTGGCGCGTGTCGCGGAGGTAGCTGGCCAGGAAGATGACGATCGCGATCTTCGCGAACTCCGCCGGCTGCACCGACAGCGAGCCGATCTGGATCGACAGGTACGCGCCGTTGACCGGCGTGAACGCGCGCGGCAGGAGCAGGAGCATGATGCCGCCGATGGCGATCAGGTAGCGGTAGCGCTCCAGCTTGCGGTAGTCGCGCAGCAGGACGATCGTCGCCGTGAACAGGCCCAGGCCGATCACGAACCACTGCGCCTGCTGGCGCGCGAGGCCGTCGTCGATCCGGTAGATCTCGACCAGCCCGAAGCTCGCCAGCAGCGCCGCGAGCGGGAACAGGTACGGGTCGGCGCGCGGCAGCGTGAGGCGGATGACGAGGTGCGCCGCCACGCACAGGCCGAGGAAGATCGCGCCGTAGGTCAGGCTGACGTTGGAGACCTGGTTGGTCCCGCTCAACCCGCCCAGCAGGTCGTCGCGCGACAGGAAGACGGCCGCGAACCCGGCGGACACCAGCAGCGCCGCCGGGATCAGCGCGAACAGCTCTCGGTTGCGTGCGCTCACTGGGCGTTCTGCCCCGCGAGGTCTCCGCGCTCCAGCTGGCGGGTGAGGTCGACGGCGTCGTCCTCGGATCGGAGCTTGTGCTCGGTCACGAGCTTTTGAACCCGCGGCGAGAGCTCCTGGATCGGCACGCCGGTCGTGAACTCGGTCTGGAAGAGCTCGACGCCCGGCAGCGCGTAGGGCAGCCCGCTGTACAGCGTCACGAACCCGTCGCCGTCGGTGCCGAGGAAGTAGACGTTGCGCGTGGCGATCCAGCCGCCGGAGGCGATCAGGATCAGCAGCACGGCGACGACCGCGAAGCCCTTGGCGAACGGGGCCCAGCGGCGGCGGCGCCTGGGGGGCGCGGCGGCGACGGCGCCCGGGCGGGGCGGGCGCGGCTCGCGGCGGACGGGCTGCGGGACGGTCGCCGCCCTCACCTGCTCCGCCGTCGGCGCGGCGGCGCCGACCATCGTGTTCTGGCTCACCATGGCGCCGTCGCCGGGCGTGACGTCCTCGACGCGGAAGAGGATCACGGTGATGTTGTCGCGGCCGCCGGCCTCGTTGGCGGCGGCGATGAGGCGCTGCGCGGCGACCGTCAGCGTGTCGGCGCCGGCGATGATCTCGGCGACCTTCGCGTCGGGGACCATGCCGGTGAGGCCGTCTGAGCAGAGCAGGAAGACGTCGCCGTCGCGCACCGGCCAGGAGAAGTGGTCGACGACCACGTCGCCCTCGATCCCCAGCGCGCGGGTGATGATCGACCGCTGCGGGTGGTCCTCGGCCTCCTCGGCGGAGATCTGGCCGCGGCGGACGAGCTCGCCGACCAGCGAGTGGTCGTCGGTCAGCTGCTGCAGCTCGCCGTCGCGCAGGACGTAGAAGCGGCTGTCGCCGACGTGCGCGATCGCGAGGTCGTCCTCGCCGACGTAGGCGACGGTCAGCGTCGTGCCCATGCCGGCGAACTGATCGTCGGACTGCGCCCTGGAGAAGACCTGCTCGTTGGCCTGGGCGACGAGCTGGGCGAGCCGCTCCTCGTAGGTGCCGGGCCCGTCGGGCAGGCCGCCGCGCTCGGAGAAGACGTCGACCGCGGTGCGCGACGCGACCTCGCCCGCCTGCGCGCCGCCCATGCCGTCGGCGAGGACGAACAGCGGCGAGTGGACCCAGTAGGAGTCCTCGTTGGCGGAGCGGGCGCGGCCCGTGTCGGTGCGGGCGGCGTGGTCGGCGACGCGGAGCATGTGCGGCTAGCGGTCCATGTAGGTGAACTCGCTGTCGCCGATCCGCACGCGGTCGCCGGCGTGCAGCGGCTGCGGTCCGGACAGCAGCTCTTCGTTGAGGTAGGTGCCGTTGGTCGAGCCGAGGTCCTCGATGACGATCACCGCGCCCTGGCGCGTCAGGCGCGCGTGGCGCGAGGACGCGAACGGGTCCTCCAGCCGGATCTCGGCCTGGTCGCCGCGGCCCATCACCGCGCCCTCGGCGACCTCGTACTCCATGCCCGGGACGTGGCCGGGCGCGCGCTCGACGACCAGGCGCGGGTCGAGGTCGGCCGGCGTGACGCCGCGGGTCGAGGCGGCCTGGATGCCGGTCGCGTCGGGGTCCGGCGCGCCCGCGGGCGGGGCGTAGGGCGACGGCGTCGTCTGCGCGGTCGTGCGCCGGAGGTCCTTCAGCGCGTTGCGCGAGATCCAGAGCAGGAAGAGGTAGAGGACCGCGAGGAACGCGAACTTCAGCGCGACGGAGGCGGGGTCGATCATCGTGGCGCTACTCGACCTCGAACGTGACGCTGACGGTGCCGAGCTCGATGCGGTCGCCGGACTCCAACGGGTGCGGGCCGTCGACCTGGCGGCCGTTGACGCGCACGCCGTTGGTCGAGCCGAGGTCCTGGATCCTCCAGCCGGTGCCGCCCGGCGAGAGCTCCGCGTGGCGGCGGGAGACGTTGGTGTCGTCGATCACGATGTCGCACTCGCGGCTGCGGCCGATGAGCGCGCCCTGCGGCGGGACGAGCAGCCGCTTGCCGTCGACCACGACGATCGCGCGGCGGCGGCCGGTCCCGGCGCCGGAGCCGACGTCCTCCAGCGCGGACTGGTGGCGCTCGGACGTCGAGTAGACCATCGTGTGGCCCATGTCGGCCGGGCGGGCCTCGTGCTGCGGGCCGGGCCCGGCGTCCCGGTCCGGCTCGTGCGGCTGGACGAGGCGCGCCTGGATGCCGAACTCGCCGAGGGCGAGGCGCTCGTCGGTGCGGAACTCGATCTGCGGCCGGCTGACCAGCGCGAGGCGCTCGCGGCGGGCGTGCTCGAGCAGGTAGGCCCCGAGCTCGTCGATGACGGACTGCTCCACGCCCTCGTAGCGCTCCCGGTCCTGGGGCGACAGCCAGACGACGTACTCGTTGGGGACGTAGGTGCGGGAGACCGAGACCGTCCGGTGCTCGTCCATCTCCTTGGCGAGCTTGCGGGCCAGCTCGACCGGCCGGACCTCGCTGCGGAAGACACGACCGAACGTCCCCTCGACGAGGCCGGCGATCTTCTCTTCGAGACTACGGAGGACGCTCATGCCGTGCAGGGGCCAGTTCCCCGACGGCGCCGGGGGCGAACTAGGTTACGCAAGCTCAACGCGCGTCGCGCGGCTCGGGTGACGAGCGGGGGACGACCGCGAGCACACCGGCGGCGACCGCGCCGACGACCAGGCCGCGCGGCGCGGCGCCGATCGCCGCCTGGGAGGCGGCCGCGAGGGCGGCGGCCCAGCCCGTGGCGGCGACGAGGTCGACGGCCAGGATCCGGCCGCGGACGAGGAGCGGCAGGACGGCCGCGGCGACGGCCCAGAGGCCGACGAGGGCGATCGCCGGCGCGGTGGCGATCGCCTGGAGCGCGTGCGCGCCGCCGTCGTTGTCGGGCGCGCCGAGGAGCAGCGTGCGATGCAGCACAGGTTCCGCCAGCAGCGTCAGCCAGGCGCCGAGGGCGCCGAGGGCGGCGCGCGTCCAGAGGTCGTTCGCGGCGCGCCCGGCGACCGCGGGAAACGCGCCGACGACCGTGGCGAGGCCGAGCACCGGGGCGAGCGCGGGAAGCGACCACGTCGCGGGCGAGGCGCGGCGGAGGAGCAGGAGGATCGGGAGCGCCGCGGCGGCGGCGAGCCACGCGCGGTCGGGAGCGGCGGTGGCGAGCCAGACGGTGATCGAGGTCGCCACCGCGATCCACGTGATCCGCGGC
>DATDMD010000252.1:0-3588 GCA_036518975.1 Baekduia sp. | reverse complement strand
GCTGGAACGGCAGTGGATGCGCACGCCGTGGTTGCGCGCGTACTCGACGGAGCGCAGCTGCAGCACCCCGGCGCCGGACGACGCCATCTCGAGCATCTCGTCGAAGGTGACGACGTCGAGCTTGCGCGCGTCGGGCACGATGCGCGGGTCCGCGGTGAACACGCCGGGGACGTCGGTGTAGATCTCGCACGCGTCGGCGCCGATCGCGGCCGCGAGCGCGACCGCCGTGGTGTCCGAGCCGCCGCGGCCGAGCGTCGTGACGTCCTTGGCGGTGCTCACGCCCTGGAAGCCGGCGACCAGGACGATGTTGTCCTCGTCGAGCGCCGCGCGGATGCGGTCCGCCCGAACCTCCAAGATGCGGGCCTTCGTGTGGCTCGTATCTGTGACGATGCCCGCCTGTGATCCCGTCAGCGAGATCGCCCTATGACCGAGATCGTTGATCGCCATCGCACACAACGCGCACGAGACCCGCTCGCCGGTGGACAGCAACATGTCCATCTCGCGCGGGTCGGGCGTCGTGCTGACCTCGAAGGCGTCGGCGATGAGGCGATCGGTCTCCTTGCCGCGCGCGCTGAGGACCGCGACCACGCGCGTTCCCTCCTCGCGCTTGGCGACGATTCGTTGCGCGGCGCGCTTGAGGCGCGCGGCGTCGGCGACCGACGTCCCTCCGAACTTCATGACCACAGTGCCCGGCATGGACGCGCAATGCTAGATGGTCGATGGGTGTTTCCATGAGCCGGTGGCGGGTCATCGGCCTGGGCGGGTGCTTGACGATTGTCATCCTCGTGGTGGCGGTGCTCGCCGTCGGCGGCGGTGACAAGTCGCACGCGGTGCCCGATGGCCACCCGGCAGGCGGGAAGCGCGGGCTGATGGACGCGCTGGCGGCGAGCGCGAGCGGCACCGCGCCGCCGACGGCGAGCGCTCCCGCGCGCACCGCGGGTTCGACTCCTTCGAGCGACGCGGCGCCCGGGCTGCCGACGTCGCAGGCGCGCGCGGCCGCGCGGATGTTCCTCGTCGGCTTCGGCGGGCCGCAGGTCTCCGACGCGATGCTCCGGCAGTTCGCGCTGCACGAGTGGGGCGGCGTGGTCCTGGAGCCGGGCAACGGCGTCTCGCCGCAGCAGGTCGCCGACGTCGTCGGGCGGATCCGCGGCGCGGCGGTGGACTCCGGCCACGAGGTCCCGCTGATGGCCGCGTCGCAGCTCGGCGGCGACCTCGACGCCGTGCCGGTCGGCGCGCCGCCGCAGTCGCGGGCCGGGACTGCCAAGCGGGCCCGCGCGAACGCGCTGGCGGTCGCCAAGGCGCTGCACCCGCTCGGGATCCGGATGGTCCTGGCGCCGGACGCCGACATCGGGTTCGCCGGCGGGCCGTGGGAGGGCGTCGCGTTCTCCGACGACCCGCAGGCCGTCATCGACCTGACGGCCGCGGCGGTCGCCGGCTTCAAGGACGGCGACGTCGCGCCGGCGCCCGGCCACTTCCCCGGCGAGGGCGCGGCGTCGGGCGACCCGGCGCTGGAGGCGGCGACGGTCGGCCTGTCGCTGAACGACCTCAAGATGCGCGACCTCAAGCCGTTCGCGGCGGTCGCGGGGCACGTGCCGGCGATCCAGCTGTCGTCGGCGACCTACGTCGCGTGGGACGGCGTGACGCCCGCGACGCTGCTGCCCGGCGTCGTCAAGCTGCTGCGCGACGACCTCGGGTTCCACGGCGTCGTCGTGAGCGGCGACCTCCAGGCCGCGTCGCTGGCCGGCGGCGAGTCGGTCGCCCGGCTGGCGGTCGACGCGATTAAGGCCGGCTGCGACCTGGTGTGGATCCCGGGCGACGCCGCCGACCAGGACGCGGCGTGGCGCGCGGTCGCGAAGGCGCTGCGGACCGGGGAGATCCCGGTGGCGCGCGTGGCCGAGGCGCTCAAGCGCGTCGACGCGCTGCGGGCGCAGTACGGGGTGAAGTAGAGCGGGCGCCGCGAGCGTTCACCGCGCGCGGAGAACCCGGAAGCGCACCGTGACGGGCTTCGAGGTGCGCCCGCCCGCGTCGGTGGCGGTCAGCGTCAGCTTGTAGGACCCGACCGCCAGCGCCCGCTTGCCGACACGGCCGGAGAACGCGAGCCGCGACGCGGCGGCCTTCGCCGTGCGGCGCAGCGTGCCGATGACGCGCGAGCGCTTCCCGCGCGCGGGGACCGTGGCGACGGTCAGGCGGACGGTGGCCGCCGCCGACAGGCGCCACTGCACGACCGTGCCGCGGGCGGTCTTCTTGCTGGCCGCGGCGTGCGCCTTGCCCGTGAGCGGCGTGGCGGCCGGGCCGACGGCGAAGCTCGTGCGCGTGAGCTTCACGCCGGTGAGCGCGGGCGCCGCGGGGACCTTCGGCGCGGGCGCCGGCCCGGGACCCGGCACCGGCGCGAACGGACCGCCCGACGCGACGGGCGGCGCCACGCTGATGCTCCGCGTCGCCGTCGTCGTGTTGCCGCCCTGGTCGGCGACCGTGACGGTCACCGTCCGGTCGCCCGCCGTCGCGTAGGCGTGCTGGACGCTCGCGCCCGTGGCGGTCGTGCCGTCCCCGAAGTCCCACGTCGCGCTCGCGGCCGTCAGCGCGTCCCAGGGCGTCACCGAGAACGTCGCGGCAGCGCCGGCGGTCGCGGTGGCCGGCACGGCGAGCGCGCGGGCCTCGGGCGGCGTCGCGTCGTAGGCGGTCGTGCGCAGCGAGAAGACGGTGCCGTCCTTGGAGGCCCACAGCGTGGCGGCGTCGCCGGCCGCGTCGCCCGCGACGACCGCGATCGCGCCGGTCCCGACCGCGTGGAACGGCGTGGCGTCGAAGGCGCCGAGCGTGCCGCCGGCCGGCGCGACGGCAACGGCCGGGACCTTGCCGTCGACGACCATGAGGCTCGATCCGGCCGCCGCCGCGTCGAGACGCGGCACCCCGGAGGGCTGGACGGTCTGCGTCGCCCCGAAGCCGCCGCCCGTGGTGCGCGTCGCCATGTCGAGGCCGCCGCCGGCCGCGAGCGCCGGCCAGACGAAGCTCGTGCGCCCGGAGGCGTCGGCGGCCAGCGTCCCGGTGTCGAGCGCCGTGGGCAGCGTGGTGTTGAGCGTCCGGATCTCGAAGTCGTGCGGGAACAGGCCGGCGAAGGCGCCGGCGGGACCAGCGGTGCGCCAGCGGCCCTCCCAGCGCGTGTCGGTCGTGTTGGCGCCGCTGTCGACGACGGTGCGCAGCCAGATCAGCGAGGCCTCGCCGGCCGGGTCGAACGCGACCTGCGTCGCCTGGAGGTAGAGCGACATGCCCGAGCCGGGACCGATGCTCACCGCTGAGACCGGCGTCGCGAAGTGCGGGCCGCCGGCCGGTCGGTAGGCCGTCATGACGCGGCCCTGGGCGCCGTTGGTGTCGGTCCAGGCCAGCAAGATGTCCGACGCCGGGCCGGCGGCGATCGACAGCTCCGTCGGGCCCGTTCCGGTCGGGATCGTCGACGGCGCCGAGAACGCGCCGGTGACGCCGCGCACCGAGACCTCAAGCGCGGCACCCTCCACCCAGGCGACGGCCACGCTGCCGTCCGGCGCGATCGCCAGGACCGGCCGGTTGCCGACGCCCGCGCCGGAGAGGGGCACC
>DATDMD010000251.1:0-3300 GCA_036518975.1 Baekduia sp. | reverse complement strand
GCGCCAACTGATCCTGCGGGCCGCCTCGTCGCGCCTGACGCCACCGACCGGCTTGAAGGGCGGCCGCCCTCCGGCGCTCGCCCGGCGACGTCAGCCACGACGATCCGGGCCGCAGGATCAGCTGGCAAGGCTGAGGTAGGCCCGAGCGCGGCTTAGCGGACGGACACCGCCGCTCGCGCGGCGCCCGACCCGTCGCGTAGGGTCGGGCGCCATGCCCGACGTCCTCCTCTACAGCGACACGGAGCGCAGCGCAGCGCTGCGCCACGAGATCCCGATCAGCATCGGCGACCCGTTCGGCTACGCCGAGGTCGGCGGCCGCGCGATCGTCCTCACCAGCACCCTGGAGCAGGACCGGATCGCCGCCGCCCGCCCCGACGCCGAGCTGATCGAGTGGGCCGACGTCGGCTTCTACGAGCTGCTGGAGAGCGGCCTGTCGCGGGAGCAGTTGATGCTGGAGATGGTCGCGCGCGCGATCAACCGCATGGGGTTGCGCGAGGCGCTCGTCGATCCCGACTTCCCGCTGGCCGTTGCCGACCGCCTGCGCGCCGACGGGGTCGTCCTGACGCCCGACCACGACACGTTCGCCCAGCGCCGCCGCGCGAAGTCCGGCGCCGAGATCGCCGGGATCCGGCGCGCGCAGAAGGCCGCCGAGGCCGGGATGGCGGCGGCCGCCGCGGTCCTGCGCGAGGCGGTCCCGGAGGGCGACCGCATCGTCCTCGACGGCGCGCCCGTGACCGCTGAGCAGGTCCGAGCGGCGCTGCGCGACGCGTGCGCCGCGGCCGGCGCGCCCGCGCCGCCGGACATCATCGTCGCCGGCGTCTGGCAGGGCTTCGGCCACGAGTCCGGCTCCGGCCCGCTGCCGGCGAACCTGCCGATCCAGATCGACCTCTGGCCGCGCGACGAGGCGTCCGGCTGCTGGGCCGACATGACCCGCACGTTCGTGGTCGGCGAGGTCGACGACGCGACCCGCGCGCAGGAGCAGCTCGTCGCCGAGGCGTTCTTCACGGTGCGCGACGCCGTCCGGCCCGGCATCACCGGCCGCGAGCTGCACGCGCTGGCGTGCGACATCTTCGAGGCGGCCGGCCACCGCACCCAGCGCACCGGCCCCGGCGAGGACCCCAACGAGGGCTTCCAGTTCTCGCTCGGCCACGGCGTCGGCCTCGAGGTCCACGAGGACCCCGGCATGGGCCCGACCGGCCGCTCCCGGCTGGTCGTCGGCGACGTCATCGCGATCGAGCCCGGGCTCTGGGAGCGCGCGATCGGCGGCGTGCGCTACGAGGACCTCCTGCTCGTCACCGAGGACGGGTGCGAGGTCCTGACCGACTACCCCTATGACTTGACCCCGTAGGGCGGGTCAGGCCAGGCGCTCGCGGACCGACGTCTGGAGGTACTCCTCCTCGTCGGCGACCGTCCGCGACGCGTCGCACTGATGCGCGTGCATCACCTCGGCGGCGGTCGGGACGTCGCCGAGCGCCGGCCAGGCGTCGGGGTTCCAGAGCGCCGAGCGGATCAGCGCCTTCGGGCAGTGGGCGTAGACCTCGTCGGCGGCGACGACGATCGCCGTGCGCGGCGGCTTGCCCACCGCGGCGAGCCGATCGAGGACGTGCGGCGCCGCCGTCACGCGCGCCCGGCCGTTGACGCGCAGCGTCTGGTCGCGCCCCGGGATCAGGAACAGCAGCCCGGCGTGGCCGGTGTCGATGACGTTGCTCAGCGTGTCGAGCCGCCGGTTGCCGGTGGCGTCCGGGATCGCGAGGTGGCCGTCGTCCAGGACCGTGACGAAGCCGGGCGGCCCGCCGCGCGGCGTCGCGTCGGCGCGGCCCGCGGCGTCGTGGGAGCCCACGATCACCAGCGGCGCGGCGGCGATCAGCGCCCGCGCCATCGCGTCGAGCGTCCCCACGTCTTTGTCCCACGCGCGCTGCGCCGCGGGGTCGTAGAGCTCGGCGAGCTGCTCGGCCGACCGCAGCGCGCCCGCGAACGGGGAGGGGTCCATGCCGCTTATGACACCACGAGGAGCGGCGCCTCGTCCACCGCGTAGCGCGCCTCGGTCACGTCGCCGATGTAGTCGCCGTCGACGTGCAGCGGCACCGCGCGGCCGTCGACGCTGCGGACGACGACGTCGTGCACGCCGGTGAAGCCGTCGACCTGGCGGTGACGCTCGAGCTTCGCGCGCGCCGAGAACAGCCGGTACATGACGCCGGGCATGACGGTCGGGCGCGTCGAGCGCAGGACGACGCCCGCCAGCGTCGCGTCGGTCAGCCGCGCGCCGTGCGCGGCGTGGATCGGGATCTT
Source organism: Baekduia sp. (assembly GCA_036518975.1). Taxonomy (GTDB): domain Bacteria; phylum Actinomycetota; class Thermoleophilia; order Solirubrobacterales; family Solirubrobacteraceae; genus Baekduia. The sequence continues at coordinate 1,011 of DATDMD010000251.1, read as the reverse complement.
GCGGAAGTAGGTGTAGGGCTCGCCCTTCTGGACCAGCACGGTCACGCCCGGGATCGGGGCGCCGCCGTCGGTGACGGTCTCCAGCTTCGGCGGCTTCGCGACGTACTTGCCCAGGAACTCGCCGAAGCCGCACCACGCGAAGTAGTAGGGGCCGAAGCGCGCCTTGAGGGGCGGGTGCGCGTCGACGCGCGCGACGACCGCGGCGTCCAGTCCGAGGCCCGACGAGAACAGGAAGCGGCGCTCGTTGACCACCGCCATCCGGACCTCGCGTGGTTGCCAGTCGTCCGCGATGCGCAGGAGGTGCTCGGTCGCGTCGACGATGTCGTTCGGGATGCCGAGCATCCGCGCGTACACGTTGGTCGAGCCGCCGGGCAGGCACGTGAGCGGCGTGGCGGACCCGCGCAGGCCGTTGGCCGCCTCGTTGACCGTGCCGTCGCCGCCGAACGCGACAACCACGTCGTAGCCCTCGCCGGCGGCCTCGCGTGTGAGCGCCGTCGCGTGGTCGCGGGACTCGGTGTCGACGGCGTCCACGTCGTAGCGGCCCTGCAGCGCGTAGACCACCAGGTTGCGCAGGCGGTCGGAGACCGTGGTGGCGTAGGGGTTGACGATGACCAGCATCCGCTTGCGCTCGGTGTGAGCGTTGAGCGCGAACTGGTCGCCGAGGGCTTCGAGCGACGAGAGCGGGGCGTCAAGCACGTGGGGGACTACACCACGCCGGCCTCCGGGTCACACGCGCCGACGGTGCGGGCACCCGCACCGCGAGGACGCAGGCGACCACGACTGTCCCGGCCCCTCTGGGCCAGTTGAATCCTTCGTGTGACCTCCCTGCGGACTCACCACCGAGAGCTCTTCGCACTCCTCCTCGTGGCGGGCTCCATCCTCGTGGCCGCCGGGACCGCCGACGCAGCCGTATTAACGACATCGCCGCCTGCCAGCGGCGCGGCACACGCCGGCTTCCAGTCCGTGCCCTAGGGCCGGTCGCGCTCGCTCCTCTCCTTTCCAAGAGCGAGC
>DATDMD010000250.1:0-14665 GCA_036518975.1 Baekduia sp. | reverse complement strand
GTGCTGCACGCGCTGCCGGACGCGACGTGGGGCCTGCACCTCGTGGACGCCAACATCGCGCTCGGCAACCTCGTGTCGCTCGTGCACACGCAGGCCAAGAACTACACCTCGAAGTAGCGGCGCGGCGCGGGGAGAGCGGCGTGGGCCGCTCTCCCCGTCCGGTCCGGCCGTGCTGGGCCTAGCCGCCCACCGCCGGGACGATCGGCGTGCACAGCGTCGACTGCGCGTGCGCCGGGTCCAGCGCGTTGAGCACGTCACGCGCCGCGACGTGGTCGTAGGGCATCGACAGGTGGTCGCCGAGGTCCAGGATGCACTGGCTCTGGAGCGTGATGTTCGTGACGTTGGCCCCGGTCAGGAAGGCCGACGAGTACGGCGTCACGACCTCGTCGTACTTCGACTGGATCACGGTGTACCTCACGCCCGGAACGGTGTCGCCGCCCGCGTTGAGCGCGGTCAGGAACGCCGAGCCCCTGATCTGGTCGCCGCACGCCGGGCACGCCGCCGCGACGAGCGCGGTCGCGCCGGGGAGGTAGCCGGCCAGCGTCGCCAGGCCGTCGAGCGTGGTGCCGTGGTTGGACGGCGCCAGGCCGACCAAGGCGTTCACCTTGCTCGCCCCGCCGAGGTTCTTGAGGTAGTAGCGCGGCATCATCCCGCCCTGCGACCAGCCGACGATGTCCACCTTGCTCGCGCCGGTCTGCGCCAGCACCTGGTCGACCTCGGTCTTCAGCTCGCCGGCCGACGCGGCAATCGGGCCGTAGGCGCCGATCTGGCCGAGGAACAGGCCGCCGTAGTTGAAGGTGTAGACGCAGTAGCCGTTGTTCTTCAACAACGGCGAGATCGCGTTCCAGCTGTCGATCTGGTTGGCGAAGGTCCCGTTGACCAGCACGACCGGCCGCGGGTGCGCGGCTGACGGCCTGCACGTGGGGTCGTTGGCGCCGGCCGGCGACCCACCGGGCTGCACCGCCGACGCGGCGACCGCGGTCGGGAAGTTGTAGACGACTGGCAGGGCCGCCCCCGCGCTGCTCGCCGACACGGCCAGCAGCGACGTCGTGGCGGCCAGCGCGGCCGCCCAACGTGTGATGCGCATTGGTGTTCCTCCTCCTCCTTTGCGCCGCCCCGGGTGGGCGACACGATGACTCGTGCGCGACCCTCTCAGACCTCCCCACCAAAACGCAACCTCACGTGGCCCTTTGGCACAGGACGGGTACCCGGTTTGCCATGGAGGATGCGCTCGACTCCCTGATGCGTGGCAACGTGGCGTCGGTCAAGGCCGTGCTGACGACGGTCGCGCTCGCGCTCGCCGTCTACCAGCTGGCCCTCATCGCGGTGGTTTACGGCCGCGTCCGCGTGCCCGCGCTGGCGGCGCCGAGCGCGTCGTTCGCGCACCGCGCGGCCGGCGACACGATCGCCGCGCTGCTCGCCTGCGTCGCCGCCGCCTGCCTCGCGGTCTACGGCTTCGAGGACGGCATGCTCGTCCACGGCCTGGCCGGCGCGGCGCTGGTGGCCGTGCTCGCGGCGAAGGTCGCGGTCGTCCGCCTCGGGCTCGGGCTCGGGGACCGGCTGCCGCTCTTCGGCCTCACGGTCTTCGCCCTGCTCGCGCTGACCTGGGCGACGTCGGCGCCGGACATGCTCGGCGGAGGCGAGTGATGAGCGGTGCGCGCGCCGCGCAGGTGCTCGCGTCGCTGCTCGTCGCGGCCGCGATCGTCGCGGTGACGATCGCCGTCGTCACCGCGCGGCTCGGCCCGAACGCCGACGACGACCACGGCGGCGGCCGGGGTGGCGACCGCCAGGAGGACGCGGGCGGCGGCCACGGGCCGGGGTGAGGCGTGCGGCGCGCTAGCCCTGAGCCACGACGACGCGGAGCGTGATCCCGAACGGGTCGGTCACCGCGAAGCCGCCGGTCACGTCCTCGCTGGCGATCCCGGCCGCGCGCACGCGCTCGCGCACCGCGGCGACCTCGTCGACCGTGTCGAGCACGATCGTCCAGTGGCGCAGGCCGACGACGCCGGCGCCCGGCCACGGGCCGATGCCCTCGCCGCGCCACGTGTTGAAGCCCAGGTGGTGGTGGTAGCCGCCGGCGGCCACGAAGGCGGCGGACGGCAGCAGCGCCCACACGTCGAAGCCGATCACGTCGCGGTAGAACGCCAGGCCCTGCCCGACGTCGGCGACGTGCAGGTGGACGTGGCCGACCCGCAGCCCGGGCCGGATCCGCGGGCTCGGCTCCTCCCCCGCGACGGTCGCCAGCAGCGCGTCGAAGTCCAGCGGGCGCGGGCCGCCGCCGGCGAACTCCTCCTCGGGCGACGGCCACTGGTCGCGCGGCCGGTCGGCGGCCAGCTCGATGCCGGTGCCGTCCGGGTCGGGCAGGTAGATCGCCTCGTGCGTGCCGTGGTCGGACGCGCCCTGGATCGGCGCGTGCGCCGCGGCCAGGCGCAGCGCGGCGCGGGCGAGCTCCTCGCGCGTCGGGAAGAGCAGGGCGTAGTGATAGAGGCCGGAGTGGCGGCCGGGCTGGCGCGCCTGCGCGTCCTCGTGCAGGCGCAGGACGGCGGCGTCGTCGTCGCCGAGGACCGCGACCCCGGGGTCCTGGCGGCGGACCTTGAGGCCCAGCGCGTCCTGGTACCACGCGACGGAGCGGTCGAGGTCGGTCACGGTGAGGCTCACCGGTCCGAGACGCAGCGTGGCGGGGAGCGTGGAGTGGCCCTCGGCGGCCGGGCCGGTGGTGACGGAGGCGGCGAACGGGTTCATGGCCCTTGCCAGTGTCGCGCTCGTCACGGCCCGGCGGTATGGGCGAAGCCCGCCGATCCATGGACTTCCGCGCGGTAGGCCTGGGGCGCGCGTCCGGCGAAGCGCTTGAACGCGCGCGAGAAGTACAGCTGGTCGCCGTAGCCGACGCGGAACGCGATCTCGCCGACGGTGAGGTCCGTGAAGCGCAGCAGGCGCATCGCCTCGACCATCGCGCGCTCGACGATCAGCTCCTTGGTCCCGCGACCGGTGAGCGTCGTCAGCGCGCGCGACAGCGCGGCCGCCGGCACGGCAAGCGCATCGGCGTAGTGCGCGACGTCGTGGTGCTTGGCGTAGTCCTTGTCCAGCAGCTCGGCGAAGCGGCGGTGCAGCTGGACGTCGGCGTCGTCGACCTCCGGGCGCTCGGTCCGCGACGCGTCGTGCCAGCGCTCCAGCCACAGCAGGACGGTGGCCGTGAGGTGGCCGACGAGCGCCGGCGCGTGCGGGTCCGGCGGCCGCCGCGTCTCGGCGTGCAGCGCGGCCAGGACGGCCTCGAAGCGGTCGCGCTCGGTCGGCGGCACCGTGATCGTCCGGCCGCCGCGGCCACCGAGCAGCCAGCCGGCGGGGATCCGCCCGGTCGGGCCCGACAGCGCGGCGTCGGTGATCCGGACGAGCGCGCCGGCGACGCCGGTCGCGTGCTGGAACTGGTGGACCTGGCCGCGCGCGACGACCGTCACGGTGCCGGGGACGACCGGGAGCGGGTCGCCGTCGACGAGCTGCTCGCCCGCGCCGTCGCGCAGCCACAGCAGCTCGTGGTAGTCGTGGCGGTGGGGCGCGCGGATCGGCCTCTCGCCGACGCGGAAGTCCTCCAACAACCGGACCTCGACGGCGCCGTCGGTGGCGAGGCGGTCGACGTCGAGGCGGCCGTCGGCGGTCACGCCACCAGGCTACGGACCCGCTGCGCGCCGAGCAGCGCCAGGCCGGCGGCCAGGCCCCAGAACGGCGCGCTGATCCCGAGCGCGGTGATGCCGGACGCCGACACCACGAACGTCACGACGGCGCCCTCGCGCTTGTCGTCGTCGTCCGTCGCGGCACGCAGCGCGCCCCCGAGCGTGCCGAGCAGCGCCAGGCCGGCGACGGCCTCGATCAGGACGACCGGCGAGGCCGACAGCAGGACGGTGGCGAGCCCGGCCAGCGGGCCGAGAACGAGGTAGACCAGGCCGTTGGAGACCCCGGCGATCCAGCGGCGCGACGGGTCCGGGCCGGCGTCGGGGCCGGCGGCCATCGCCGCGGTGATCGCCGCGAGGTTGATCGCGTGGGCGCCGAACGGGGCGCCGATGACGCTGGCCGCGCCGGTCGTGGTGAGCGCGGGCCGCAGCGGCGCCCGGTAGCCGTGGGCGGCCAGCACGCTCAGGCCGGCGACGTTCTGGGTGACCATGGTCACGACGAACAGCGGCAGGCCGACGCCGATGAGCGTCCCGGCGTCGAGGTGCGGCGTCGTCCAGGCCAGCTGCGGGAGCAGGTGCGCGGCGTGGGCTCCGGGCGCGGGGTCGATCGCGACCGTGATCGCCGCGGCGGCCAGCGCGCCGGGGACCGCCCAGCGGCGCGCTGTCATCCAGAGGACGAGCCACGTCGCGATCACCGGCGCGGCGTGGCCGGGCACCTCGACCATCGCGCGCGCGGGCGCGACGCACACCTGGAGCAGGACGCCGGCCAGGAGCCCGGAGGCCAGCGGGCCGGGGATCGCGACGATGAGGCGGGTCAGGCGCTCCGAGAGTCCGGCGATGACGACCAGCACGCCGACCAGCAGGAAGGCGCCGACGGCGGCCGGCCAGCCGCCGCTGACGTGGCCGGCGGCGACGAGCAGCGCGGCGCCGGGCGTCGACCAGGCGACGCACAGGGGCATCTTGTAGCGGTGGCTCAGCGCGGCGCCGGTGACGCCCATCCCGAGCGAGAGCATCAACAACCCGGACGACGCCTGGGCGTCGGTCGCGCCGACCGCGTGCAGGCCGGCGAGGACGATGGCGAACGAGCTCGAGAACCCGACGACGGCGGCGACGAGGCCGGCGACGGCGGGCTGGGTCCAGCTGGTCGCCGGGGCGGCGGTGGCTTGCGTGGCGCCGGGCGCGGTCGTCATGCCTCCGCTCCGGGGTAGATCATCCAGCACAACGTCCGGGTGTCGCGCAGCGCGGCGTAGTGGTGAGGGGCGTCGGCGGTGAACCACGCCGCGTCGCCCGGTCCCAGCTCGACCTCCTGGTCGTAGGGCCCGACGCGCACGCGGCCCTTGACGCAGAAGATGAGCTCCTCGGTCCCCGGCAGGTGCGCGTCGGTGCGCTGGTCGGTCCCGCGCGGGAGCTCGATGTCATACACCTCGCTGCGGTGCTCGCGGCCGGCGGCGTGCAGCAGCCAGGCGTCCATGCCGCCCTCGGAGCGGATCGGCGTGCCGGCGCGGGCCGGGATCGCGCGGGCGCGGGGGCCGGCGGGCGGGCTCAGCAGCGCGCCGAGCGGCACGCCCAGCGCGCGGGAGACGCGCCACAGCGTCTCGACCGACGGGTTGCCGTCGCCGCGCTCGATGCGCGCGAGGATCGTCTTCGACAGCCCGGAGGCCCGGCCCAGCTCGCCGAGCGACCAGCGCTGCGCGAGGCGCAGCTCGCGCACCGCGGCGCCGATGCGGGCGGCCAGTGCGTCGAGGTCGTCGTCCTCGCGGGGTGCTGCGGGCGCGGCATCCATAGTTGTCGATCGGCAACTCTAGAGTACGGATCCGATCGACGCACGGATGGTCGCGGCGACCCGCGCGGGGTCGTCCAGCATCGGGACGTGGCCGAGGCCGTCCAAGGTGATGTGGTCGGCGCCGGGGACCAGGCGGCGCGCGTGCTCGCCGTTGACCGAGGGCGGCAGCAGCCGGTCGCCGCCCGCCCACGCGATGGTGATCGGGCACGGCAGCGGGTCCATCGGGGCCAGCGACTCGGTCGTGGCGAGCAGGTCGCTCAGGACCGTGCAGCCCAGGAGGTCGTGGGCGGCCGCGCGGATCTCGTGGGGCTCCAGGAGCGCGCCGTCGGCGCTGACCGTGCGGGTCGCGTAGCGGCGGACCGCGGGCAGCCTCAGGGCCAGCGGCAGGAGCGGTCGCGACGTGCGCGAGTCGGTGCGCGCCCGGGCCAGCGCGGTGCGGGTGCGGCGGTGTTCCCGAGAGGCGGCGTCCCAGGTGCCGGCCGGCGACAGGGCGCAGACCGTGCGCGCGCGACCGCGGCGGGCGAGCTCCAGCGCGACCCAGCCGCCCATCGAGTTGCCGGCGAGGTGCGCGGTCTCCAGGCCGAGCGCGTCGAGCGTGCGCTCGGCGTCGTCGACGACGTCGACGATCTTGATGGGGTTGGTCGTCGCCGGGCGGCCGCCGGTGTGGCCGAGCGCCGTGGGCGTGACGACGTCGAAGTCGGCGTCGAGGAGCGGGCGGACCCGATGCCACACACGGGCACTCATCGTCATGCCGTGGAAGAGGACGAGCGGTGGCCGTGTCATGGGCCGCGAATCTACGGGATCGTCGGCCTGGCCAGGTAGGCTGTAGAGCAGAGATGCCCGCTCGTCCCCACGCACGTCCCAGGCACGCTGGCCCCGATCACGTGCCGTGCATGGAGTTGACGGAAGGCGAGGCTCGCTACCTGCTGGCGCTGCGCGACCTGAACTCCACGGGCGCTCCGCCATCGCAGGCCGCGGTCGCCCGCAAAGTCGGCGTGTCGCACCCGACGGCGCTCGAGATGATCCGCCGCCTCCGCGCCCTCGACCTCGTCGCACCCGACGCGCTGACGCTCACCGCCAACGGCACATCCGCCGCACTGGTCCTGACCTCCCGCCGCCACGCCGCCCGCGTCCTGGCCCAGGAGGTCCTCGGCCTCGACGACGAGCAGGCCAACGCGGAAGCCGACGCCCTCGCGACCAGCCTCTCCCCTGTCCTCGCCCGCCGCCTCGTGGCCTGGCGGACGAGGCGGGACGCGGGCGAGTCGTAGCCCTAGCTCGCCGCTAGGGCACCATCAGCCAGAACGGGCAACCGGTGGCGAGGTTGGTGGGGCCGGCGTAGCCGATCGGGCAGTGGGGCGAACCGACGCCGGGGTCCGCGGCGGGAACGATCGGTTGCGTGGGACGGAGGAACGATTCCCATGGAGGGATGCTCTCTGTGCGCGCCGAGGCCACGGGGCTGCCCACGGCCAGCAGCGTGCCGATGACGGCCGCGAAGGCCGCGAAGCGTCTCATTACCGACATGAAGCTCTCTCGTCTCTCGTTGGCGCTGGCACGCAGATGGTGCTTCTCCGGCGTACCCCACCATCGTTTCGCCCGGGACGGACGCAGCCGCCTGTCCCGGGGACGGGCCTGACCTGCCTCGTGGTCGTATGCCTTCGCCGAGACGATGCCGCTGACCCCTCGACGGGGTCAACGGCATTCCGGTGTCCGTATGAGACACCAAAACGCCGTTGACCTGATCTCGCGACGCAAGGTCAGCGGCACGACCACTCCGAAGCGAACCGTCAGGTCATTTGCAGATAGATGCTCGTATAGAGCACCTATGTGCAACTGAGGACGGTCGCCACCCTGGTCTATGCATCGGTGCGAGGGACTGGTCGACCGCGGCCAGCCACAAATGGCGCGGCCGGCAGCGGTCGAGGCGCGTCACTTCAAGAGGCGGCGAGGAGACGGCGAACGGTGGCGGCGCGAGATGGTCGATGCATCGGTGCGACGGCGATCGCGGCGGCGAGGAGGTCGACCGCGGCCACGCGCGACGGCACCGTCAGCAGCAGTCGAGGCGCGTCACTCAAGGGGTGGCGACGAGACGGCGAACGGTGGCGGCGCGAGGTGGTCGATGGACTGACCGCGGCCAGCCACGACGGCGCCGCCGGCAGCAGGTCGAGGCGCGTCACTCGACGAGCGGCGAGGAGACGGCGGACGGTGGCAGTGCCAGGCCGGTCGACGCATCGGTCCGACGGCGATCGCGGCGGCGAGGTCGTCGACCGCGGCCAGCCACGGCGGCGCCGCCAACAGCAGTCAAGGCGCGTCACTCAAGCAGCGGCGAGGAGACGGCGAGCAGTCGCGGTGCCAGGCTGGTCGAGGCATCGGTGCGACAGCGATCGCGGTGGCGAGGTGATCGGCTGCGGCCAGACACGATGGCGCCGCCAGCAGCTGCGGACGCGTGTCAATCGAGGGGCGCGGAGTCGTGGGTGGCACCGTCGACTCAAGATGAGAACCTGTCTCCTTTATACTGCCACCCCCGTGCCCGCCCCCTTCGACCTCCCGTTCGTCCAGAGAGCTGTTGTTGAGGTTGTTCTGCTCGCCGTTGGCTCGGGCGTGTTGGGCACGTGGATCGTCCTCCGGGGCCTCAGCTTCTACGCGCATGCGGTCGGGACCGCGGCGTTTCCCGGTCTGGTCCTCGCCGATGGGCTCGGGTTCTCGCCGTTGTTGGGGGCGTTGGCCACGGCGGGGATCGTGGCCTTCGGTGTCACGGCGCTGGCTGGCCGCGGTCGGGCGGAGTACGACTCGGCCACAGCGCTCGTCCTCGTCGGTGCGCTCGCGCTCGGGGTGATCCTCGCCAGCGATGTCTTCCACTCCCAGGGCAGCGTCGAGCGGCTGCTGTTCGGCAGCCTGCTGATCATCGACTCCACCGACCAGATCGTCGCCGCCACGGTGGGAGTCGCGACGCTGGCGATCGGCGCCCTGCTCGGCCGCCGCTGGCTCGCCCACGGCTTCGACCGCGACAGCGCGCGGGCGCTCGGCGCCCGGTCGCCGCTGCCGGACCTGCTCCTGCTCGCGCTCGTCGCCGCCTCCGCGGTCGCCGCCCTCGACGCGATCGGCGCCCTGCTGGCCACCGCGATCCTGGTCGTCCCCGCCGCCACGACGCGCCTGTTCGTCGACCGCCTCCGGACCTGGCAGCTCGCCACCGTCGCGCTGGTGATCGTCGAGGGCGTCTTCGGCCTCTACCTCTCCGTCGAGGCCAACGCGCCGCCCGGCGCCACGATCGCCGTCGTCGGCGGCGCCGTCTTCGCCCTCACCGCCACCGCCCGCGGGATCGTCAAGCCACGCCGCGCCGCCACCGCCGCATGATCCTCCGCGCCGAGCACCTCGCCGCCGGCTACGGCGGCCCGCCGGTCCTCACCGACGTCACCTTCACCGCCGAGACCGGCCAGCGCGTGGCCGTCCTCGGCCCCAACGGCGGCGGCAAGACCACGCTCTTCCGCACCCTGCTCGGCGAGCTGCGCCCCCAGACGGGCACGCTCGCCCGCCCGCCCCGCATCGGCGTCGTGCCCCAGACCGAGCGCTCCCGCCTGGACTTCCCGGTCTCCGCCCTCGACGTCGCCCTCATGGGCACGCTCTCCACGCTCCCGTGGTGGAAGCGCCCCGGCCGCGCCGACCGCGAGCGCGCGCGCCAGGCCCTCGCCGACGTCGGCCTCGCCGACCGCGCCGACCGCACCTTCGGCGACCTCTCCGGCGGCCAGCGCCAGCGCGTGCTCGTCGCCCGCGCGCTCGTCCAGGACGCGCCCGTCCTCCTCCTCGACGAGCCCTACGTCGGCCTGGACACGCCCAGCGCCGCGCTGCTCGACGACCTCCTCGACCGACTCGTACAACAAGACCGCACCCTGCTGATCGCCACCCACGACGTCGAGCAGGCCCGCGGCTGGGAGCGCGTCCTGTGCCTCAACCGGCGCCAGATCGCCTTCGGCCCGCCCGCCACGACGCTCACGCGCGAGACCCTGGAGCTGACCTACGGCGCCGAGATCGTCGAGCTCACCGGCGAACGCTGTGTCATCCCCGCGCACCACCACGACCACGGCCACGACGCGGCGTGACCGCCACCCTCTGGCACACGCTGATCGAGCCCTGGCAGCAGGGCATCGACCGCCGCGCGCTCCTGGAGATCGTCCTGCTCGGCCTCACCGGCGGCGCGCTCGGCTGCTGGATCATCTTCTACAACTTGTCGTACTCCACCGAGTCGCTCGCGCACGCCCTCCTGCCCGGGCTCGTCCTCGCGGCGCTCACCGGCATCCCGCTGATCCTCGGCGGCGCGGCCGGCCTCGTCGTCGCCGCCCTCGCGATCGCCGCCGCCGCGCGCACGCCCGCCGTCGGCCGGGACACCGCCGTCGCCGTCGTCGTCACCGGCCTCCTCGGCCTCGGCGCGCTGCTCGCGCTCTCCCCCGCGACACCCGCCGGCCTCGGCGAGCTGCTGTTCGGCGACGTCCTCGGCGTCTCAGACGCTGACCTCGCCCTCGCGACCGCGCTGGCCGCCGGCGTCCTCCTGGCCCTCCTGGCCCTCCACGGCCGCCTGCTGCTCGTCGGCTTCGACCGCCTCAACGCCCGCGCGCTCGGCGTCAACCCCACCGCGATCGACGTCGCCCTCCTGCTGCTGGTCGCCGCCGCGCTGCTCGTCGCCGTCCAGGGCCTGGGCAACCTGCTCGTCGTCGCGGTCCTCGTCGGCCCCGCCGCCGTCGCCCGGACCCTGACGAAGCGCATGTCCACCATGATGCTCACCGCTGCGGCCACCGCGACGCTCGCGGGCCTCGGCGGGATGTACATGTCCTACTACGCCCGGACCGCCGCCGGCGCGTCGATCGCCGCCGTGATCTGCGGCGTCTACGCGCTGGCGCTGGTCACGCGGAGCATTCCCCGCATGACCCGTGCAGCACCACGTCGTGCTCTGCGACCGTGAACGTGACCTTCCTGGCCAGCCGCTGGATCGACTTCTCCAGCTCGGCGTCCTCGAACGGGATCACCACGCCGCACGCGTCGCAGACCATGTGATGGTGATGGCCTTCTGAGCGGTGCGCCTCGAAGCGCGCGAGCCCCTGGCCGACCTCTACGCGCGAGACGAGCTTGAGCGCCTCGAGCTCCTCGAGGATGCGGTAGATCGACGCCCGCGCGACCGGCCGCGTGCCGCCGGCCTTCGCCGCGGCGCCCAGCGTCTCCTCGATCTCGGCCGCCGACAGCGCGCAGCGCTGATCGTCGAGCAGCTGGATCAGCGACGCGCGCGCGCCGCCGCGCCGGTAGCCGGCGTCGGCGAGCGCCTCGCTCGCCCGCTCGGCCCAGCAGTGGCCGTCCGCGCACGCGTGGTCAGGAGCGTGTTGGGCGTCGATGGGACCCATTCCCGTCAAGGGTATCGCCGCCTACCATCACGCCCATGTGCGCAGCATGTGCGATGAGCGCCATGGCCGGTGCGAGCGGCGCCTCCGGAGCGCCACCGTCGCGGTGTTCGGCCGCGCGCGCTACGCCGACAGCTTCGACGCGACCTGCGACAGCGGCTCCGCCAAGGCGTCGACGAGCTGGCTCAACCGCTTGCGCTCGGCCTCCGAGACCTTGGTGTAGGTCGGGAACTCGCCGCCCTCCTTGAGCGCGTCGAGCCGGGCGTTGACCGCGTCGAACCGCGCCGCGATCGTCGTCGCCAGCTGCGGGTCGCTCTTGCGCAGCGCCGGCGCGAGCAGGCCGAACGCCGTCTCCGAGCCCGCGACGTTCGCCTCGAAGTCGGACAGGTCGGTGTGCGAGTACCGGTCCTCCTCGCCGGTGATCTTCGAGGCCGAGACCTCGTCGAGCAGGCCGTTGGCGCCGTTGGCCAGCTCCTCGGGCTGGTACGTCAGCCCGGTCGTCTTCGTCTGCAGGCGCTTGACGTCGGTCAGCAGCTTGTCGGCGATCGGCGCCAGGCCCGCGGTGGACCCCTTGACCCACAGCCCCTGCTCGATGCGGTGGAAGCCCGTCCACTCGTCGCCCTTGGCCACGTCGTTGACGCGCGCGTCGATCTCCGGATCCAGGTTGCCGAACGACTCGGCCACCGGCTCGATCGTCTCGTACGGCGCGCGGGCGGCCGCGAACTGCGCCTTGGCCTCCGCGACGTCCCCGGCCTTGACCGCGGCGACGAACTTCTGGGTGCGCGCCAGCAGGATCTTGGTCTGATTGGTCACGTATGACGAGTAGGACGCCGTCGCGGACTTCAGCAGCGGGTCGGACGCGCCGGCGTCCGCCACGGCCTGACCGCTGACGGTCAGCGCGCCCGTCGCCGCCGTCTTGCCGCCCGGGCACGACATCGCGTACTCGCCGGGCTTCAGGTTGACGGTGAACGACCCCGACAGCCCGGAGACGAGGTTCTCCTTCTCGCCCAGGATCCGGGAGCCGCTGAGGACCTCGAACTCCGACACGCGGCCGGTGCCGCCGTTGGTCACCTTGAACTCGGTCCGCCCGGCGCCGAGCTTCAGCGTCGCGGGCTCGCAGCCGGCGTCGGTCAGCTTGACGGCGACCTGCTTGGTGCCCGGCTCGGAGCTCGCCGAGTCGCTCGACGACCCGCACGCCGACAGCAGCAGCGCGGCGGCCAGCAGCGAGAGCGTCGCGACGGCCGCGCCCTGCACCCGCCGGTCCTTCGCGCGCTTGGACTTGCGCACCGGCAGCAGGATGTAGGCGATGGCCGGGATGGCGTAGAGGAGGTAGCCGACGGCCTCGATCGTGGTCGGCTGCGGCTGCAGGCCGAGCATGCCCGTGAGCAGCGCGGCGGTCCACGTGCCGGGCACGACGAGCCACGTGAGGTCGAGCGCCTGGTCCTGGCCGAAGTTGATCCAGCCCGCCTCGTGGGCGGTGTGCAGCGTGCTGGCGACGAGGCCCGCCGCGACGAGCGCGAGCACGAGGCCCGTCAGCCGGAAGAAGCGCGCGTAGTTGAGCTTGACGCCGCCGCGGTAGATCGCGTAGCCGATCGCGATCGCCGCCAGGATGCCGAGGATCGCGCCGGCGCCGGCCGAGCCGGGGTTGTCCGAGTTCTGGAAGATGGCCAGCAGGAAGACCGCGGTCTCCAAGCCCTCGCGGAAGACCGCGAAGAACGCCATGCCGATCAGCGCGCCGACCGAGCCCTGCTTGAGCGCGCTGGCCGCGTTGGCCCGCAGCTCCTTGCTCAGCCCGGCGGCGTTGCGGCGCATCCACACCAACATGAAGGTGACGATGCCGACGGCGATCGCGCCGACCACCGTCTCCAGGCCCTCCTGCTGGCGCTGCGGCAGCTCCTGGTCGATGACCTGGAGCAGGATCCCGATGCCGAGGCAGATCGCCGCGGCCGCGACCACGCCCGCCCAGACCCAGCGCAGGGCGTCGGTGCGGCCCTCCTGGCGCAGGAACGTGGCGATGATCGAGACGATGAGCGCGGCCTCGACTCCCTCGCGCAGGCCGATGACGAACGTCGGAAGCATGGCAGTGCATCTTAGGGATCCCTAAGCGGGTATGTCGGCTTCCCTAATTCGGGTTCCCGAACTTGGCGCTCCGGCCGCGCCGGTACGGTGGCGCCATGCCCGCCACGCTGCACCCGCACGACCTCGGCCTGACCTGGGTGATGGACGACGCGATGCAGCGCGGCTGCCACGCGCTGGTGGCCGACGACGGCCGCGTCTGGCTCGTCGACCCGGCCCGCGACGACGCGGCGCTGGCCGCCGCCGCCGCGCTCGGGACACCGGCCGGGGTCCTCCAGCTCCTGGATCGCCACAACCGCGACTGCACCGCGATCGCGGACGAGCTCGGTGTCCGGCACTGGTCGACGACCGCGGTCCGGGACGCCGGCGCCGCCCTGCCGTTCGAGGTCCGGCGCGTCGTCTGGAACCGGCTGTGGAAGGAGGTCGCGCTGTGGTGGCCGGCGCGGCGTGCCCTGGTCGTCGCCGAGTCGCTCGGCACCAACGCGGCGTTCGCGGTCGGCGACGGGCCGGTCGGCGTCCACCCGATGCGGCGGCCGCTGCCGCCGACGATGCTGCGCCACCTCGACGCCGAGCACCTGCTCGTCGGCCACGGCCCGCCGCTGCACGGCCCGGCGGTCGGCGCCGACGACGACCGGGCGATCGCGCGCTCGCGCCAGGACATCCCCAAGCTGCTGGTCAAGCTGCCGGCGCTCCTGCGCGCGGCGCGCTGAAAGCGACACTTCCCCGACGCTGTCGCATTCGCGGGGTATGCTGCCGCGCATGTCCGCCGACCCCACCCTGTCCCCCGTCCTGGACGCCTTCCGCCTGGACGGCAAGGTCGCCGTCGTGACCGGCGCGTCGTCCGGCCTCGGCGTCGCGTTCGCGCGGGCGCTGGCCGAGGCGGGCGCCGACGTCGCCCTCGGCGCGCGCCGCGTCGAGAAGCTCGAGGACACCAAGAAGCTCGTCGAGGACGCCGGCCGCCGCGCGATCGCGGTGCCGACCGACGTCACGAAGCCCGAGGACTGCACCGCGCTCGTCGCGGCCGCGGTCGAGCAGCTCGGCCGCGTCGACATCCTGGTCAACAACGCCGGGATCGGGACCGCGGTCCCGGCCACGCGCGAGACGCCCGAGCAGTTCCGCCAGGTCATCGACATCAACTTGAACGGCTGCTACTGGATGGCCCAGGCGTGCGGCCGCGTGATGCAGCCGGGGAGCAGCATCATCAACATCTCGTCGGTCCTCGGGCTCACGACCGCGGGACTGCCGCAGGCCGCCTACGCGTCGTCGAAGGCCGCGCTGATCGGCATGACGCGCGACCTCGCGCAGCAGTGGACGGGCCGCAAGGGCATCCGCGTCAACGCGATCGCGCCGGGCTTCTTCGCCTCCGAGATGACCGAGCAGTACCCGCCGGACTACCTCAAGATGATGGAGTACCGGATCCCGTCGGGCCGGACGGGCGACCCGCGCGAGCTGGCCGCGACCGTCGTGTTCCTCGCCTCCGCCGCGGCCGGCTACATCACCGGCCAGACGCTGCCCGTCGACGGGGGCATGACGGTCACTTGAGCCGTACCGCCGCGGCGACGCGCGAGGCTGTCGTCCGGGCCGCGGCGCGGCGGTTCCGGCACGGCGAGCGCATCGACGTCGCGGCCGTCGCGGCCGACACCGGCGTGGCGCGGGCCACCGCGCACCGCTGGTTCGGGACGCGCGAGCGGCTGATCGGCGAGGCGATCGTGGTCGCCTCCGAGCCGGTGTTCGCCGCGGCGCGCGAGGAGGCCGCGGCC
>DATDMD010000249.1:0-2882 GCA_036518975.1 Baekduia sp. | reverse complement strand
GTCCGCGGCCGACGCGGCGGATCGCGTCGGCCAGCTCGGTCGCGTCGCGCTCCGTGGTGATGAACCCGTGCGCGCCGGCGGCGCGGGCCGCCTTGGCCGACAGCCGCCCGGCGCCGGAGTACAACAGCGCCCGGGTGGACGGCGAGGCGGTTCGGATCATGCCGACGATCTCGGGTCCGGACTCCTCGCCGACGAACAGGTCGACCAGCGCCACGTGCGGCTCGTAGCGGCGGGCGAACTCGACGGCCTGCTCGCCCGTTGCCGCCGGGATGCAGCGCTCGACCCATTCCAGCCGGCCGAGCATCAGGCGCAGGCCCCAATGGACGACCTGGTGATCGTCGACGACGAGGACGCGGAGGTTGCGCTCGGTCATGCGGTCTCGGGTCGCGGGAGGACGAGGCGGACGTGCCAATGCTCGGGTCCGGCAGGGCCGAAGGTCAAGGACGCGCCGTGCTGGAGGGCCTCGAAGGCGGCGATGCGCAGTCCCATCCCGGCGCCGCCGCGCTGCGCGGGGCCGACGCCATCGTTGGTGATCTCGAGATCCACGGTATCGGCGTTCCCGCGGACGGCCACGTCGATGCGCTCGGGCGCCGCGTGGCGCCGTGCGTTGCGGATTGCCTCGCCGAGGACCGACTGCGTGACGGGCTCGAAGACCTCCGGGATCGTGAGGCCGTGCTGCCAGTCGACCTGCACCTCGGCCGCGTTGGCGGCCAGCCGGAGCAGCTCCTCGCGCAACGTCAGCGTCGTGTGCCGCGGCGTGGCGGCCAGCGGCCGCGCCATCGCGTCGCGCAGGTCGTCGAGCGCCGCGCCCAGCTCGGCCGCGGCGCGGCGCTGGTCGGCCTCGTCGAGCAACGCGTCGGACTGGAGCGCCATGACGACGCCGAAGACGCGCTGGACCACGCGCTCGTGGATCTCGCGGGCCAGGTCGATGCGATCGGCGAGATGGCGGCCGTCGACCTGCTGGCGCGTCGTCTTGCGCGCCGACAGCGCCAGCGCGCAGACCTTGCCCAGCGAGCGCAGGACCTCGCGCTCCTGGTCGGTGAGTCGGCGCTCGGTGCCCTCGGCCAGGATCACGCCGAAGCCGTGGCCGCCCGCCGCAAGCGGCACGCAGACGAGGTGCTCGATGCCCATCAGCGTGTCGTAGGGCGCCGCCAGCTCGTCGGCGCGACCCTCCAGCACCTGGTCGAGGTCCAGCGCGCGGCCGGCGATCGGCGCGGCCTCGATCGCGAGGTTATGGCCGTCGAAGAGCTCGATGTCGACCTTGTGGGAGCCGACGATGCGCACGCGGCGGGCGACGTCGTCGTAGATGAACGCGACGGCGCGCCGCATCGACCCGAGGCGGCAGACGGCCTCGGCGAGGCGGTTGTAGAAGGCGCCGGGCGCGTCGGGCGTGGCCTGCTCGACCTCGCCGAGCAGCGACACGAACAGGTGCAGGGCCGAGATCGGCGAGAAGGATGCGGCGCCCGGACCGTCGGCGCTCAACACGTCGGCCACGTCGCCAGCGGGCGGCGGGCGCCGTCGGCGACGGGGCGGCCGGCGAGGCGCGTGAGCGCGCGCGCCAGCGTGGCGCGGGTGTCGGCGGGGTCGATGATCTCGTCGACCTTCATCAGGCCGGCCGCGCCGTAGGGGTCGATGTCGGCACGCATCGCGTCGGCCATCGCGTCGCGCGCGGCATCATCGCCGCCGGCCACGACGTTGGCCGCGACCAGCGGGTCCATGAACGAGATCTCGGCGGTCGGCCAGGCATAGACCAGGTCTACCCCGCTGTCGTTGCCGCCAAGGCTGAAGTAGGCCAACCCGTAGGCCTTGCGCAAGATGGTGGTGATCTTGGGGGCCTCGGAGAGGGCGAGCGCGGTCTGCAGGCGGATCGCGTGCTTGAGCATGCCGTCGTGCTCGACCTGCTTGCCGACGAAGAAGCCGGGCACGTCCTGGAAGAAGAGGACGGGGAGGTCGAAGGCGTCGCAGAGGCAGAGCAGCTTGACGGCCTTCTCGCACGCCGCGGGATCGAGTGCGCCGGCGAAGAACTTCGGCTGGCTGGCGACGACGCCGACGGCGTGGCCGTCGAGGCGGCCGAGACCGCAGACCAGCCCGCGGCCGAAGCCGGCGCCGAGCTCCAGCAGCGAGTCGGGGTCGAGCACGCGGGCCAGGACCTTGTGGACGTCGTAGGCGCGCGAGCGGCGGCGGGGGACGATCTCGGCCAGCTCGGGGTCGGGACCGACTGGGAGCCCCACCCCGCCCGCGGGAGCGTCGCCGTCACCGGTGCGCGCGGTGCGCTGCTTGGCGTTGGCCGGCAGCAGCGCGAGCGCGCGGCGGATCAAGCTGTAGGCCTCGTCGTAGTCCTGCGCGATGAGGTCGATCTGACCGGTCTTGCGCGCGTGGACGTCGACGCCGCCGAGCTCGTCGTTGGTCAGGTCCTCGCCGGTGGCGATCTTGGCGACCAGCGGCGAGGTGACCGCCAGGCAGGTGCCGCGGACCTGGATGACGAGGTCGGAGGCGGCGCTGACGAACGACGAGCCGCCGAACGAGTCGCCGACGATCACGGTGATGAACGGGACGCGCCGGGCGCGGCGGAAGAGCTCGACGTCGACGGCGACCTGGGCGAAGCCGGCCGACCCGAGCGAGTCGGGGATGCGCGCGCCGCCCGTGGCGCCGAAGTAGACGATCGGATGGCCGCTGCGCTCGGCGTGCGCGAAGAGGCGGCCGAGGCGGCGCGAGCCCATCGGCGACGACGAGCCGCGCTTGACCGTGATGTCGTCGCCGGCGACCGTGACCGGTCGCCCGTCGATCGTGCCGTGGCCACCGACCTTGCCGTCGCCCGGCGTCTCGTCGTGGTCCTCGGCGCGCAGGGAGCGTACGAAGGTGCCGACCTCGTCGAAGGAGCC
>DATDMD010000248.1:0-17272 GCA_036518975.1 Baekduia sp. | reverse complement strand
CCGAGGTACTGCGCGAGGTACCGGTTCACCGACTCCAGCGCCGCCTTCGAGACGCCCGCCCAGTCGTAGATCGGCCACGCCTTGGTCGCGTCGAAGTCCAGGCCGACGAGCGATCCGCCGCTCTCCGCCTTCTCCAGCAGCGGCGCGAACGCGGCCCCGAGCGACTTCAGCGAGAACGCGCTGATCTCGAAGGCGCTGATCGCGCTCGCGGCCGGCGCCTCCATGAAGCGGCCGCCGAGCGCGTCGCCGGGGACGAACGCGATCGCGTGCAGGACGCCGTCCAGGACGCCCCAGCGCTCCTCGAGCTCCGCGGCCACCGCCGCGATCTGCGCCTCGTCGGTCACGTCCATCTCCAGCACGTCGGGCGGCGTCGGCAGGCGCGCCGCCATCCGCTGCGTCAGGCGCAGCGCGCGCCCGAAGCCGGTCAGGACGATCTCCGCCCCCTCCTCCTGCGCCCGCCGCGCGACCGAGTACGCGATCGACCGGTCGGTGAGCACGCCGGTGACGAGGAGCTTCTTGCCGTCGAGGAGAGCCATCACCCCATCCTTACCGACCACGGGCCTCGACGTTTCGCCGGTTCGACGCGAGGCGCCCGGATGTCGAACCGAGACCCGCCGATCAGGTGTACTCGTAGAACCCGCGGCCGGTCTTGCGGCCGTGATGGCCCGAGACGACCATGCGCTTGAGCAGCGGCGGCGGCGCGTACTCCGGGCGCTTGAACTCCTCGTAGAGCGAGTCGCAGACCGCGTACAGGACGTCCAGGCCGATGAAGTCGCACAGCGTCAGCGGCCCCATCGGGTGGCCGGCGCCGAGCCGCATGCCCTGGTCGATGTCCTCGCGCGTCGCGAAGCCGTCCTCGAGCATGCGCACGGCCGCCATCAGGTAGGGGACGAGCAGCATGTTGACGATGAAGCCGGAGCGGTCCTTGGTCCGGATCGACGTCTTGCCGATCGCCGCCACGAACGCCTCGGCGCGCTCGACGGTCGCGTCCGCCGTGTCGAGCCCCACGACCACCTCGACCAGGTCCATGACAGGCACCGGGGAGAAGAAGTGCAGCCCGACGACGCGGTCGGGGTGCCGGGTCCAGGACGCGAGCTGCGCGATCGGGATCGACGACGTGTTGGAGGCGATGAGCGCCTCGGCGGGCAGCAGCTCGTCGAGCGTCTGGAAGATCGGGCCCTTGACCTCGGGGTCCTCGTAGACGGCCTCGATGACGAGGTCGCTGCCGGCGAGCTCCGCGATGTCGGGGTGGAAGGTCACGCGCTCGATCAGCGCGCGGCCGGCGCCCTCGTCGAGCTTGCCGCGCGAGACCGCCCGCTCGACCGACGCGCCGATGCGGGCCTTCGAGCGGTCCAGCGCCGTCTGGTCGGTCTCGTGGACCCGGACCCGGGCGCCGCCGCGCGCCGCGGACTCCGCGATCCCCGAGCCCATGAAGCCCGCCCCCACGATGCCGATGTCCCCGAGCTCGCTCATGGCGGGCACGTTATGACATCGCCCGAGGTGGGGCATGATGCGCACCATGGCGAGCGTTGCCACCATCCGGCGCCGGCGGATCGTCGCGGTGTCCGTGCTCGGCGCGGTCGCCGCGGCGGCGGTGATCGGCGGCGCGGTCGTGGGCGCGGGCGGCGGCGACGACGGCGGCGGCGGCGCGGCGAGCGCCAAGGACGCCGGGAGCGACGTCGCCGCCAGGCGTCCGCGGCCCACGCAGCTGCCCGGCGGCGGGCGCCGGCTGTTCCCCGAGCGCCGCGTTGTCGCCTTCTACGGCAACCCGCGCGACGACGAGCTCGGCGCGCTCGGCATCGGGACGCCGAGCCAGGCGGCCCGGAAGCTCGTCGCCCAGGCGAAGCCGTACGGGCGCGCGTCCCGGCCGGTCCTGCCGGCGATGGAGCTGATCTCGACGGTGGCGACCGCCGCGCCCGGCCCCACGGGCGAGTACCGCGACCACCTGGCGTTCGCGACGATCCGCCGCTACCACCAGGCGGCGCGGAGGATCGGCGCGCTGCTGATCCTCGACATCCAGCCGGGCCGCGGCGAGTTCGGGCCGGAGATCGAGCGCCTGCGGCCGTTCCTCGAGCAGCCCGACGTCGGCCTCGCGCTCGATCCCGAGTGGCACGTCGCGCCCGGCGCGCTGCCCGGCAAGGTCATCGGGTCGACCGACGCCGACGTCGTCAACGCCGCGGCGTCCTACCTCGCGTCGATCGTCAGGAGCAGGAACCTCCCCGAGAAGCTCCTGATCGTCCACCGGTTCACGGACAACATGATCAGCCGCGCCGACCGCCTCCACCCCGTGCCGGGCGTCCAGACCGTCGTCAACGTCGACGGCTTCGGGACCAACAGCGTGAAGATCGCTAAGTACCACAACTTCGTCGCGACGACGCCGCAGGTGCGCCGCGGCTTCAAGGTGTTCTACAAGGAGGACGTCAAGACGATGACGCCCCACCAGGTGATGGCGCTGCGGCCGCGGCCCGACGTGGTGGTCTACGAGTAGGACATCATCTACGTCACCGGCCGCTGCCGCTTCAGCGCCCGCGTGCTCACCGGGCCCAGATGGCCCAGCTTGTCCGGGTTGACGACCGAGCGGATGGAGAGGACGCGGTCCTCGAGGATGTCGAGGGCCATCACGACGATCACCGAGCCGTCGGCCTCACGCGCGATCCAGCCGGGCTGGCCGTTGACCTCGGCGAGGTCGATCGTCACGCCCTCGGCCGCGCCGGCGCGGGCGAACAGCGCGCGCAGGACGTGGGCGATGCGCTCGCGGCCGTGCAGCGGGGTCGGGAAGGCGGTCGCCTTGCCGCCGCCGTCGCCGGTGAACGTCGCGTCCTGCGCGAGCATCGCGACCAACCCCTCCATGTCGCCCTCCTGGGCGGCGGTCAGGAAGCGCTGGGCCAGGGACTCGCGCGCGGCGCGCGACGGCTCGTAGCGCGGCTTCTCGGCGATGACGTGGCGGCGGGCGCGCGCCGCGATCTGGCGGCAGTTGTCCGGGGTCTTGTCCACCACCTCGGCGATCTCGGCGAAGGTGTAGTCGAACGCCTCGCGCAGGAGGAACACCGCGCGCTCGACGGGCGACAGCCGCTCCAACACCATCAGGAACGCCATCGAGAGGTCGTCGGCCAGCTCGGCGTCGGCCGGCAGGTCGACGCGCGGGTCGGCGCCCGCCGTGGTCAGCAGCGGCTCGGGCAGCCACGGGCCGAGGTAGGCCTCGCGCCGCACGCGCGCGCTGCGCAGGTGGTCGATCGACAGCCGCGTCGCGATCGCCGTCATGTAGGCCTTGGGCGACTCGATCTCGGTCCCGCCGGACTGCTCGCGATGCGCGCGCAGCAGCGTCTCCTGCGCGATGTCCTCCGCCTCGGCCACCGAGCCCAGCATCCGGTAGGCGACCGAGAACACGAGCGGCCGCAGGTCGGTCAGCGTGGTCGATTCCGTCATGGGCGCGTAGACGATCCTGCCCAGACGGACGTGACATGTCACGCCCGCACGCGCCGTCTCGTCTGAGGGCGGCATGAGAGTCTTGATCGCAGGAGCCACAGGAGCGGTCGGGCAGCGGCTCGTGCCGATGCTGCTCGACGAGGGCGACGAGGTCGTGGCGATGACGCGTACGCCCGCGAAGGCCGACGCGCTGCGCGACCAGGGCGCGATGCCGGTGGTGGCCGACGCGCTGGACCGCGACGCGGTGTTCGGCGCCGTCCTCGGCGCCGAGCCGGACGTCATCGTCCACCAGCTGACCGCGCTGTCCGGCGCGACCGACCTGAAGCACTTCGACCGTGTCTTCGCGCAGACCAACCGGCTGCGCACCGAGGGCACGCGCAACCTCCTGGACGCGGGCGCGAAGGCCGGCGCGCGCCGGTTCGTCGCGCAGTCGTTCACGGGCTGGCCGTTCGCCCGCGAGGGCGGGATGGTCAAGGACGAGGACGCGCCGCTGGACCCCGCGCCGGCGGCCTCCCAGCGCGAGTCGCTGGCGGCGATCCGCGCGTTGGAGGACCTGGTCACGGGCGCGCCGCGCACGCACGGGATCGAGGGCGTGGTCCTCCGCTACGGCGGCTTCTACGGGCCGGGCACCGGCCTCGCGCGCGAGGGCGAGATGACCGACATGGTGCGCAAGCGCCGGCTCCCCGTCGTCGGCGACGGCGGCGGCATGTGGTCGTTCACGCACATCGACGACGCCGCGCGCGGCGTGCTGGCGACGCTCGACCCGGGCCGCCCCGCCGGCCTCTTCCAGATCGTCGACGACGAGCCCGCCCGGACGGCCGAGTGGCTGCCGGCGCTCGCCGCCGCGCTCGGCGCCAAGCCGCCGCGGCACGTCCCGGTCTGGCTCGGCCGGCTCGCGGCGGGCGAGGCCGCGGTGACGATGATGACCACCGGACGCGCCGCCTCCAACGCCCGCGCCCGCCGCGTCCTCGACTGGACGCCGCGGTGGCCGACCTGGCGCGAGGGCTTCGCCCGCGGCCTCGGCTAGCGCTCCACCGCCCCCGCCTCCCGCTCGCGCAGCTCGATGCGGCGGATCTTGCCCGTCAGCGTCTTGGGCAGGTCGGTCACGAACTCGACGCGGCGCGGGTAGGCGTAGGCCGACAGCCGCGTGCGCACGAACGCCTTGATGTCCTCCGCCAGCTCGTCGCTGGGCTCGTGCCCCTCGGCGAGCACGATGAAGGCCTTGACGACGTTCCCGCGCCGCTCGTCCGGCGACGCGACGGCGGCCGCCTCGCGCACCGCCACGTGCTCGATGCACGCCGACTCGACCTCGAACGGGCCGACGCGGTACCCCGCCGCGATGATGACGTCGTCGGCGCGCCCGGCGTACCAGACGTAGCCGTCCTCGTCCTGCGTCGCGGCGTCCTTGGTGTGGAACCAGTCGCCGCCGAACGTCTCGCGCGCCGCCTCGTCGTTGTTCCAGTAGCCCAGCGGGTAGTGCGGGTTGGACCGCGCGCGCAGGCAGATCTCGCCGCGCTCGCCGCGCGGCACCTCGCGCTCGTCCTCGTCGAGGATCCGGACGTCCCACCCCGGCATCGGCAGGCCCATCGACCCCTCGCGCACCTCCTGCCACGGGTAGTTGGCGACCAAGGGGTAGGACTCGGTCAACCCGTAGTAGTCGAGGACCGTCAGCCCGTACTGGTCGCGGAACCAGCGGATCGCCTCCGGGTTCAGCGGCTCGCCGGCCGAGCACACGCGCCGGAAGTCGTTGGGGTACCTGGTTCCGGCGTCCTCGATCGCCATCATCGACCGCATCGCGGTCGGCGTCGTGAAGACGTTGGTGACCGCGTGGCGGCTGAGGAAGTCCAGCTGCTGCTCCGGCGCGAACCCGCCCTCGCGCTGCAGGACGACCTGGACCGCGCCCAGGCGCCACGGCCCGAGCAGCGGCGCGATGCCGGCCGCCCACGCCCACTCGCCCATGCCGTGGAAGCGCTCGCCGTCCTGCACCTCGTGGCAGTAGATGAACTCCTCGTGCGCGAGGAGGTAGCGGTGCGCGTGGACGATGCCCTTGGCCAGGCCGGTCGTGCCCGAGGTGTAGTACAACTGCGCCGGGTCGTCGGCCGACGTGTCGTAGGTGATGGGGTCGGTCGGCGCGCCGGCGAGCAGGCCGTCCTCGGTCTCGTCGATCACGAGCAGCTCGCCGACGGTCTCCCCCACGTGCCGGCGGAAGCGCTCGGCGTTGGCCCGGTCGGTGACCAGGACGCGCGGCCGCGAGTCGTCGAGCCGGTGTGCGATGCCGTCGTCGCCGTAGAGCACCGACATCGACAGCAGGATCGCGCCGCGCTTCCACGTCCCGAAGAAGATCGCCGCGGCCTCGGGCGTCGGCGGCAGGACGACCGCGACGCGCTCGCCGGGGTCGACGCCGTGCTCGCCGAGGACGTGCGCCGCCTGGTTGGCGAGGTCCTGCAGCTCGCCCCACGTCAGGTCGCGCCGCGCGCCGTCGAAGCGCTCCCACACCATCGCGAGCTTCTCGCGCGGGTGCTTGTCGCAGACGTCCTGGGCGATGTTGTAGCGCTCGGGGACGTTCCACCGATGCTGCTCGCGAACCTCTTCGTAGCGACCCATGTGCAGACGTTACCCCGCGCTCACCAGGTCTTGGGACGTTCGCGCGTGACCGGCGGCGCGAGGCGGATCCGCGCGCGGCCGACGACGCAGCCGCCGGCGGACACGAGAACCGGGTCGAGCTCGGCCTCGGCGAGCTCCGGCACCGCCTCGGCCAGCGCGCCGACGCGCAGGATCGCGTCGCGCAGCGCGGCGACGTCGTAGGTCCCGAACGCGAGCGCCGCGCGGACGGCCGGCGGGCCCTCGACGAGCTCCTCGGCGTCGACGTCGGTCAGCGGCGCCAGGCGGAACGCGGCGTCGCGCGGGACCGGCCCGGACGTCCCGGGCCAGCCGCCCGGCGCCACGCCGACGACCGGACCGAACTCCGGGTCGTTGACGGCGCCGACCAGCACCGCCACGGCGGCCTCGTCGCCGTCCGGACCCTCCGCCAGCCCGGCCGCTCTCAGCAGGGCGGACGTGTCGTCGGCGTCGAGCCAGCCCTCGCCGGCGCGCTCGGCGACCGCCTGCGCGGCGGCCGCGTCGAAGCCCTCCAGCGCCGGCGTGTGCCCCAGCCGGCGGCTGAGCCAGTCGCGTCGGTCGGCCGCGATCGCCAGCGCCACGACGGCGGCCTCCGGGAAGCGGTAGTTGGGCACGCGGCGCGTGTCGCGCTCCGGCAGGCGGCCGTCGCCGCCGACGACGCACGCGACGACCGGCTTGCCGGGCGAGCGCCGGCCGCCCTCGCCGGACCGCGCCGCGAGCGCGAGGTTCGCGGCGCGCGTCTCCACCGCGTCCTCGAGCGCCGTGAGGCGCTCCTCCGGATCCTCGCCGCCGAGCCCGACGTGCACGACCAGGACCGCGTCGACCGCCTCGTCGTCCAGCAGCGCCTCGACGGCGACGCGCTCGTCCTCGGCCGACGCGCGGACGCCCAGGTCGATGGGGTTGCCCAGCCGGTCGGCATCCGGCAGCGCGGCGCGCAGCCGCTCGCGCGTCGCGTCGCCGACGTGCGCCAGCCCCAGCCCGCGCGCCGCGGCCGCGTCGGCGGCCACGGTCCCCAACCCGCCGCTGTTGGTCACGATGCCCAGCGAGCGCCCCTCGGGCAGCGGCTGGCGCTCCAGCAGCTCGGCGGCGTCGAACAGCGTCTGCGTCGACTCGACCCGCAGCACGCCGGCTTGCGCGAACAGCGCCTCCGGCAGCGCGGCATCGGTCAGCGCGCCGGCGATCCGCAGCCGCACCGTCTCGTCGGCGCCGGTGTCGCGCGGGCGCGAGCCCTTCACGGCCAGGATCGGCTTGCGCCGGGCCACGCGCCGCGCGACCTGCGAGAAACGCCGCGGGTTGCCGAACGACTCCACGTAGAACGCGACGACCGTCGTGCGCTCGTCGTCGGCGAAGTGCTCGAGCACGTCGTTGGTCGAGACGTCGGCGCGGTTGCCCAGCGCCAGGAACGACGACACGCCCATCCGCCGCGCGGCCGCGTGGCCGAGGAGCGCGAGCCCCAGCGCGCCCGACTGCGACGACAGCCCGAGGCCGCCGGCGCGCACCGGCACGCGCCCGATCAGCGCCTGGAGGCGCAGCGCCGGGTCCGTGTTGACGACGCCGAGCGCGTTCGGCCCGACGAGCCGCAGGCCGTGCGCCCGGACCTCGGCCAGCAGCGCCTCCTCGCGCGCCCGGCCCTCCGGCTCGTCGGTGTCGCCGAAGCCGGTCGACACCACCAACAACGCCCGGACGCCGGCCGCGGCCGCCTCGCGCGCGACGCCCAGGACCTCGCCGGCCGCCACCGCCACGACCGCCAGCTCGGCGGGCTCGTCCAGCTCGGCCAGCGACGCCACCGCGCGGGTCGAGCCCACGACGCCGCGGTCCGGATGCACGGGCGTCGCCACGCCGCGAAAGCCGCCCTCGACGATGCCGCGGAAGATCGCGCCGCCCACCGACCCCTGGCGCTCCGACGCGCCGACCACCGCGATCGACGCCGGCGCCAGCAGCGGCCGCAGCGAGGCGACCGTCGCGGCGTGCGTGCGGTCGTCGATGCGCTCGGCGAGCGTGACGGTCGGCGTCAGGTCCAGCGCAAGGTGGACGATCCCGCCGGTCGACCCGCGCCGCACGCCGAACCCGGCGTTGCCGAAGACGCTCAGCATCGATCGGTTCTCGCCCATCACCTCCGCGTCGAACCGCGTGATCCCGTGCGACGCGGCGACGTCGGCCAACTGCTGCAACATGCTCGTCGCCAGGCCGCGGCCCTGCATGTCCTCGGCGACCGCGAACGCGACCTCGGCCGCGTCGGGCTCGTTGAGGCGGTCGTAGCCGGCGACCGCGATGACGCGGTCGCCGAGATGCGCCAGCAGCGGGACGCGGGCGTCGCCGTCGGCCTGGGCGTAGTCGCGCGAGACGAGGTCCGACCGCCCCGCGCCGTGGAAGCGCAGGTACCGCGACTCGAAGGTCAGCCCGTCGAAGAACGCCCGGATCGCGTCCTCGTCCTCCGGCCGCGGCGAGCGCAGCCGGAGGGCGGATCCGTCGCGGAGGATGACGTCGCGGACGATCACGTCACGCGACGATACGACTAGTCTTCGTCGCCGCGCTCGGAGATCTTCTCCTGGAGCTGGGCCATGACCTCCGGGTCGCGCAACGTGGTCACGTCGCCGAGCTCGCGGCCCTCGGCGATGTCCTTCAACAACCGGCGCATGATCTTGCCCGAGCGGGTCTTCGGGAGGTCGTCGGCCCAGATGATGCGCTTGGGCCGCGCGAGCTTGCCGATCCGGACGGCGACGTGCTCGCGGATCTCGACGACGAGCTCGTCGGAGCCCTCGTAGTCGCCGTGGAGCGTGACGAACGCGGCCACCGACTGACCGGTGTCCTCGTCGGTCGCGCCGATGACGGCGGCCTCGGCGACCTTGGGATGCGAGACGATCGCGCTCTCGATCTCGGCCGTCGACATGCGATGTCCGGAGACGTTGAGGACGTCGTCGACGCGCCCGATGACGCCGATGTAGCCCTCGTCGTCCTGCTTGGCGGCGTCGCCGACGAGGTACTTCGGGGGACCCCACTTCTCCCAGTAGGTGGAGACGTAGCGGTCGTCGTCGCCGTAGAGCGTGCGCAGCATCCCCGCCCACGGACGCGTCAGCGACAGCAGCCCCTGCGTGTTGCGCGGGACCTCGTTGCCCTCGTCGTCCAGGACCGCCGCCTGCACGCCCGGCAGCGGCGTGCCGGCGATGCCCGGCTTCATCGCCTGGGCGCCGGGCAGGGTGGTGATCATGATCCCGCCGGTCTCGGTCTGCCACCACGTGTCGACGATCGGGCACCGGCCGCCGCCGACGACCTTCCAGTACCACAGCCACGCCTTCGGGTTGATCGGCTCGCCGACCGACCCCAGCAGCCGCAGCTTGGACAGGTCGAACTTCTCGACGTGCTCGACGCCCCACTTGATGCACGCGCGGATCGCCGTCGGCGCGGTGTAGAAGATGCTGGTCTGGGTCTTCTCGGCCAGCTCCCACCAGATGCCCTTGTGCGGGTAGTCGGGCGCGCCCTCGTACATCACCGACGTCGCCGCGTTCAAAAGCGGCCCGTAGACGATGTAGCTGTGCCCGGTGATCCAGCCGACGTCGGCGCTGCACCAGTACACGTCGGTCTCCGGCTTGAGGTCGAAGACGTGCTTGTGCGTCCACGCGACGTGCGTCAGGTAGCCGCCGGTGGTGTGCAGGATGCCCTTCGGCTTGGCCGTCGAGCCGCTCGAGTACAGGATGAACAGCGGGTGCTCGGCGTCCAGCGGCACGGCCTCGCACTCCGCGTCGGCGGCGGCCAGCGCCTCGTCCCAGAACACGTCGCCCTCGCCCATCGGGCAGTCGATGCCGGCGCTCCGGACGACGAACGTCGTCTCCACCGGCATCCCGACCGCGTCGACGGCCTCCTTGACCGGCGCCGTCTTGCCCTTGCGCCGCGCGCCGTCGACCGTGATCAACGCCTTGGCGTGCGAGAACTCCATGCGCTCCCGCACCGACTCCGGGCTGAAGCCGCCGAAGACCACGTTGTGCGGCGCGCCGATCCGCGCGCACGCGAGCATCGCGACGACGACCTCGGGGATCATCGGCAGGAAGATCCCGACGACGTCGCCGGCGCCGACGCCCGTGTCCTTCAGCGCGTTGGCCGCGCGCTGCGTCTGCTCCAGCAGCCACGCGTAGGTGATGTCCTTGCTCTCGCCCTCCTCGCCGCGCCACTTGAACGCGACG
This sequence comes from Baekduia sp., assembly GCA_036518975.1. GTDB lineage: Bacteria > Actinomycetota > Thermoleophilia > Solirubrobacterales > Solirubrobacteraceae > Baekduia. Next base: position 7,049 of record DATDMD010000248.1, on the reverse strand, counting down.
CGCTCGCCCAGGCCCGCGGCGACGTGCCGGTCCAGGCAGTTGTAGGAGGCGTTGACCTTCCCGCCCTCGAACCACTTGTAGAACGGCGGGTTGCTGTCGTCCAACGCCGCCCCGGGCGCCTCGAACCAGTCCAGCGCGTCAGCCTGCCGGCGCCACCACGCGGCCGGGTCCTTCGCCGCCTCCTCGTGCACCGAGAGGTCCTTGATCAAGGCATTGGCCTTGAAGTCCTCCGGCGGCTCGAACCGCTCGCGTTCGAGGAGGTCGGCGAGCTGCCGTTCGTGATCCGTGGTGGTGCCGGCCATGATGTCCTTCTTCAGCTGAGGGGCTTGACGGGGAGGACGGTGCGTCCGAACGTCGAGTTCGTCACCGCCGCGAACGAGGCATACCACGCCGCGGCCGCCGCCGCCAAGCCGACCCACCCGCCGGCGTGAACGACGTTGGTGTGCCCGCCGGCGTTGCCGATGCCGAGCAGGAAGAACGTCGCCGCCAGGAGGATGAACACCGCCGCGACTGCCGCCGTCGTGCGCAGCGAGGCGACGAACATGTACAGCGTGAAGATGCCCCAGGCGATCAGGTACAGGCCGATCGCGTGGCCGGCGTCCGCCGCCGGGACGTCCTTCTCGAAGAACTCCACGAACGCCCAGAACGACAGCCAGAAGGCGCCGTAGGACGTGAACGCGACCGCGCCGAACGTGTTGCCGGTGCGGAACTCCCACATGCCGGCGGCGAACTGCGCGAGCCCGCCGTAGGCGAAGGCCAGCCCGAAGACGACCGGCTCGCCGCCGACGCCCACGAGGTTGGCGTTGAACATGCTGAGCACGAACGTCGTGAGCGCGAACGCCGCGAGGCCCAGCGGGCCCGGGTCGGCGATCGGCGTCGGGACGAAGGTCACCTCCGACGCGGCTCTCCGGCCGTAGGTCGGGTCTTCTTCGCGCGCGAACCGCGGGGGGTTGGCCGCCGAGCTCTCCATGGGACACCTCTCCTCTCGGGAACCTGAACCTTCTTGCTCCCTGGGTTCCCGTGGTGAACCTCGGCGAAGCCTGCCGCGTGTCCGCGGCAGGACGGCGAGGGTCGCGCCGGACGCGCCGGACGCGCGCGCTACGGGCGCCGCTTGCGCTTCTTGCGCGCCGACGTCGCCGGGCTCGGCGCGTCCGCCGCGGGCCCGATCTCCGTCGCGGGGCGCTGCGACGCGCCGTTGCCGTTGCTGGTCCCGCCGCCGCCGCCGCGTCCGCGGTTCCCGCCGCCGCCGCGCTCCTGCTCGCGCTGCTCGCGGATCTCCTGCTGCGTGGGCCACGGCCGCGGCTCGCCGGAGTCCCACGCGGGCGGCATCCCACTGGGCCAGCGGCCGAGCATCAGCAGGCCGATCATGATCAGCCAGAACGCGGTGACGATGAACGACGCGGCCGACAGCGGCCCGAGGATCTGCAGGACGCCGACGATCGCGCCGAGCACGCCGACGAAGCGCGTGAGCAGGCCGACCCGCATCGCCGCCAGCGCGGTCAGGACGATCGCGGCGGCCAGCGCGAAGATGCCGAGCTGGCCGACGAGCGTCCCACCGATGAGCAGGGTGCCGCTGGTCGTGACGTCGTGCGCGGCCTGCGTGCCCTGGTCCGACGAGCTCGCGAAGCTCGACGCGTTCGAGACGAGGCCGATGATCCGGGCCAGGCCGCCGAACGCGGCCAGGATGGCGCCGATGTAGATCAGGACCCCGGTGGGTCGCGCGGCGCGCCCGGCGCGGTCCAGGGTCATCCGCAGCAGCTGCAGCAGGACGACGCCCATCCCGAGGAAGGCCAGCGCCTGCAGGACGATCGAGAACACGAGGCCCGCGGCGTGGTCGTGCAGGAACAGCGCCTGCGCCGAGGCCAGGCCGCTGCGGCCGAGCGGCTCGCCCGCCGCGCTGCGCAGCGCGTCGATCGGCGTGACCTTCGGGCCGTTGGCCAGCGCAGCGTTCTGGACGACGTTCGCGGCGACCGTGAGCACGCCGGCCGCGAGCGCGACGCCACCGACGCGGGGCCGGCGGCGCGCCTCGTGGGCGACGACCTGCTCGGGCGTCACCGCGAGGTCGGCGGCGGGATCAGTCGCGGCCATCGGTCAGCGAGCGCTGCTGGAGGTTCGGGCCGAGGCGTCCGGGCATCAGCAGCTCGGGCTCCTCGCGATCCACGGTGCGCGAGATGCGGTCGCCGACGGCGAGCACGAGGTCGAGCGCCGGCGCCGCGATCCGGATCCCGGCCTCGATGCGGCCGCGCCAGATCAGCTGGGAGGACGAGAGCTGCGCCACGGATTGGGATCCTACCCTGCGGCGAGTTTCGCCCCCTGGGCGAACACTCGCGACCGAACCTCGCCCCCTGGGCGAGCGTTCGGCCTACTGCAGGCCCGCGCGTGCCTCGCGCACCAGCGTGACCGCCTCGGGGAAGACGGTCGCCATCACGGCGCGGATCTGCTCCGCCTGCTCGGCGGTCGTCCCCTGGATGTTGACGCGGTTGACGGCCGCGACCGTCATCTGGACCGCGAGGCCGATCGCGTTGTCGGCCCACGCGAGGCGCTGCTGACCCTGCATCTGCTCGGCGAACTCCGCCATGCGGCGCTGGAGCTCGTCAGGGTCGCCGAAAAGTCCGCCAAAGCCTTCCATGCGGTAACTGTAGCCCGCTAGACGGTGCCGCCGACGCGGTCGCGCTCACGCTCGCGCTCCGCTTCCCGGTGCTCCCGGCCGGCCGCGATGACCTCCTTGAAGGACCGGAACTTGAAGATGGTCGCGAGCGCGAAGAAGCCGACGGCGAGGCTGAACGCGGCGATCGCGATCTGCTGGCCGACGGAGTAGGCGGCGACGGTCGCGCCCGACGCCGCGCCCGCGAACACCTTGACCAGGAACGCCTGCTGCACGCCGGCACCGCCGGGCGTGAACGGGACGACCGCGGCGACGGCGTTGACGCCGAGGACCAACAGCACGTTCTTGACCGAGCCGCCGATGTGGAACGCGTCGAGCAGGAACCAGAACGCGGCGAACCGGAAGCACCAGCCGCCGAACTGCACGAGCCACACCTCGCGGAAGTAGCGGCGGCGGTCGAAGATGATGGTCAACCCCTGGCGCACGCGCGCCCAGAAGGCCTTCACCTTGGTCGACAGCAGCGCGAAGGCGACGAGGCCCCCGATCGCCAGGGCGGTCAGCAGGAACAGCAGGAAGCGCGGGTGCGACGCGAAGAACGACAGGTCGAACGCGTGCAGCTTCGAGAAGTCCGGCGGCTTGGGGAAGACGCCCTGCGTGAACGCGAACAGCAGGATGAAGGCGCCCATCGACGCGTCGAAGCCGAGCTCCACGCAGAACGCCGCGGCGATCGCGCTGTAGGTCGAGTTCGGGATCGACGTCTTGACCAGGAACAGCTTGATGACGTCGCCGCCGCGCGCCGGGACGACGTTGTTGAAGCCGTAGGCCGCGATGTACGCGCCCCAGATCCGCTTGAACTCGATGCGCTCGGTCGGGTAGGCGGCGCGCAGGACGTTGTAGAAGGCGCGCGAGCGGATCGTCAGGTAGGTCCCGAAGCAGAGCAGGCCGAGCACGAGCGCGCCCCACCGGATGTCGGCCAGGTTGGAGAAGAACTGGCCGGCGGCGTCGAAGAAGTCCCCCACCCCCGCCGTGATGAGCGGCGGGGCGGCGGCGGGTGACGTCGCGGCGGCCGGGATCACCCTCGGGAGGGTACGAGGCCGACGGCCTCGAGGACGGCCGTGTCGGCCCGCGACGCCGCGACGATGTCGGCTGCCGGGATCTCGATGTCGGCCAGGTACGGGACGCCGATGACGGTCAGGCCGGCGGCCTTGGCGGCGGTCGCGCCGGTCGGCGAGTCCTCGAGGCCGACGGAGCGCGCGGGGTCGGCGCCGTCCAGGCGGCGGCAGGCCTCCAGGTAGATGTCCGGCCACGGCTTGGGGCGCGGGACCTCGTCGCCGGCGACGGTCACGGCGAACCGGTCGGCGATCCCGGCGGTGGCGAGGACCATGTCGAGGAACGCGCGCTGCGAGTTGGAGGCGACCGCGATCGGCACGCCGGCGGCGGTGAGCGCGTCGACGAGCTCGACGGCGCCGGGCCGCGGCTCGACGTCGTGGGTGGCCTCGACCATCACGAGCGCGTGCAGCTCGTTCATCAGCGCCTCGCCGTGGCCCGGCTGGCCGAGCATCACCTCCAACTTGCCCGCGGCGATGGAGTGCGACGAGCCGATGAGGTCGCGCTTGTGCTCGTAGGTGAACGTCGAGCCGTGGTTGGCGAACAGCGTGGTCTCGGCCCGGGTCCAGGCCTCTTCGGTGTCGAGCAGGAGGCCGTCGTTGTCGAAGACGACGGCGGCGGGGAAGTCAGCGGTCACGCCGCCACACGCTACGAGGTCGCCGGCTCGCGCCACATGAACCAGACCGGCGGTCCCTTGGGCAGGTCGATGCGGTCGACGACGCGGAAGCCGTGGCGGCCGTAGAAGTTGAGGTTGATCTCCTTGCCGGTCTCCAGGTAGGCCGGCAGGCGCTCGCGGTCGCAGAGGTCGAGGCCCGGCTGGATGAGCGCGGAGCCGACGCCCTGGCCCTGGCGGTCGGGGTCGACGCCGAGGACCGCGAGGTAGAGGTGGCGCTCGGACGGATGGCGGACCTCGACCTGGCCGAGGCCGCGCACGATCCGCGGCAGGCGCGGCAGGACGGACGGGAGCGTGAGGCGCAGGAGGCTCAGCGTCTCGCGCGCGGACTCGCGCCAGCGGTCCGGAAGCGCCCAGAGGGCGGCGCCGCCCGTGCCGTCGGCGGTCGTCCAGGACACGTCCTGGGTCAGCAGGCGGCGGACCTGCCAGGCGAAGAAGCGCTCCGTCCAGACCGGGCGGCGCGGGGCGCCGGCGTAGACCCAGCGGGTCACGGGGTCGTCGTGGAACGCGCGCGCCAGCGTCCTGCCGAGCGCGTCGACGTCGTCCTGCTCGACCGTGCGAACGGGGGCGGCCATGCCGCCGGCACTCTAGCCAAAGGTGCGCGATGCTCAGCCGTCGGCGTTGATCTTGGCGATCAACTCCGCCAGGACGCGCTCGGCGTCCTGGTTGGCGACCTGGCAGGTGCCGGCCGCGCTGTGGCCGCCGCCGCCGTAGGAGAGCATCAGCTCGCCGACGTCGGTCCGCGAGGTGCGGTCGAGGACCGACTTGCCGGTCGCGAAGACCGTGTTCTGGCGCCTGAGGCCCCAGAGCACGTGGATCGAGATGTTGCACTGCGGGAACAGGGCGTAGACCGTGAAGCGGTTCGTCGCGAAGATGAGGTCCTCGTCGCGGAAGTCGAGGACGACGAGGTTGCCGTGCTGCGTGCCGCAGCGCGCGACCTGGTCGATCGCGGCGTCGGCGTGCTCGCGGTAGAGGTCGACGCGCTCGGCGACGTCCGGGGTCTCGAGGATCTCCTCGATCGACTTCGTCGTGATGTCGTCGATCAGCTGCATCATCAGCTGGTAGTTGGAGATCCGGAAGTCGCGGAAGCGGCCGAGGCCGGTGCGCGGGTCCATCAGGAACGAGATGTAGTCCCAGCCGTGCGGCTCGAGGATGTCCTCGCGCGTGAAGTCCGCGGCGTCGGCCTTGTCGACCGCGGCCATGATGTCCTCACCGACGGCCTTGAAGGTCTCGGCGCCGCCGAAGTGGCGGTAGACGACGCGCGCGGCGGACTTGGCGCCGGCGACGATGACGTGGTTCTCGGGCGACTCCTCGACGCGGATCAGCTCGGAGTCGTGGTGGTCGAAGCTGAGGTGGACGCCGGGGACGTAGGGCAGGTTGGTGGTGATGTCCCGGTCGGTGAGCTCGACCTTGCCGTCCTGCATGTCCTTGGGGTGGACGAACAGGATGTCGTCGAGGATCCCGAGCTCCTTCAGGAGCGCGGCGCACACCAACCCGTCGAAGTCGGAGCGCGTCACCAGCCGGTACTTCTCGGCCACCTGCGTCGTCATGCGGAAAGTCCCTGTTCCCTCGGTCGTCACGGGTCGTTCTTCACGATGGTCGGCATCCGTGACGGATTCCTGAGGGCGCGTGTCTACCCGTCGGCGTGCTTTTCGAGGTACTCGATGTAGACGGGACGCAGCGCGTCGGAGAGGTCGCCGTCGTCGTCGCGGAACGTGTCGGCGACCTGGCCCGACCAGTGCGCCACGTCGAAGTCGGCCTGGCCCTCCTGGCCCGCGCCGGCCTCGGCGGCGGGCACCAGCTTCATCAGGTTCCAGAGGAACTTGACGTCGAGGTGCTTCTCGGCACGGTGCACGGCGCGGTCGTGCAGCTCCTTCGAGCTGAGGGCTTCGAGCTCTTCGCGGCGGGACATGGGGCGCATCGTCGCATGCCGCTGCGAGACTGCGCGCCATGCTCGCGCTCCGAGCCGCCGCCGGCGGCGACGTCGATGCCGTGATGGCGCTGTGGCTGCGGGCCGCGGAGAACGCGGGCCGGCCGGCGGATCGGCGCGAGATGGTCGAGGCCCTGGTCGCGCGGGATCCGGGGGCGCTGATCGTGGCGGAGGTGGGCGGGGGCGGCGGCGGCGTCGGCGTCGTCGTCGGCTCGGTGATCGCGGGGTGGGACGGGTGGCGCTTTCATCTGTACCGGCTGGCCGTGGATCCGGAGTGGCGGCGGAGCGGCGTGGGCCGGGCGCTGCTGGAGGCGGCGGAGGCGCGGTTTCGGGAGCTCGGCGCGACGCGGGTCGACGCGATGGTGCTGGACGCGAACGCTTTGGGGCAGGAGATCTGGGGGGCGACGGGCTATCGGCGGCAAGCCGATTGGCGGCGGTGGGTGAAGGCGCTGTAGGGCGGGCGTTTGTTGGTGAGCAGCGCAGGCGCCTTAGGTGCTGCGTGGCGGGGTCTGCTTCGCATCTAGGGCGAGGCAGTTGGGGTGCCGCTCCGCGCTGGCGGTGTGGCTCGTCCTCGTGGTGCTTCCGGGGCGAGCTCGGGGCCGAATCGCCGGGACCGCGAGGGTCAACGGTGTTTTTGGGTTCGTATAGGACCCAAAGTCGCCGTTGACCTCGCGACGGCGGGTCATTCGTATCCAGTGGCCCATAGAGGGCTACGCGCTACGAACGACCTCGCG
>DATDMD010000247.1:0-16180 GCA_036518975.1 Baekduia sp. | reverse complement strand
TGGCGCGTTCCAGGCGCGGGCGCTCGGCCAGGACGTCGCCGGCGGTGCGGATGAGGAAGGCGACCGCGTTCATGCGGTCGGGGAGCGAGAGCGTCAGGTGCTCGGGCTCGGCGGCGACGACGTCGAGGCCGGCGGTGGCGAGGAGCGCGGTGACGGCCTCGAGGTCGCCCCAGCGCGAGGGCGGCGCGCCCGCGCCGCCCGGCCGCGCCGGCAGGAACGGCGCGACCGCCGCCCCCAGCGCCGGCATGAACGACCCCGGCGCCCACGACGCGAGCACGACGCGCCCGCCGTCGGCCGCCGCCGCGCACGCCCGGGCCAGCTCGCGCGCCGCCGCGTCCTGGTCGGCGGCGTACATCGCGCCGAAGACCGACAGCACGGCGTCGAACGGCCCGCGCGCCAGCGCCGCGTCCGGCAGCGCCTGCGCGTCGCCGACCAGCCAGGAGATCTCGTCCGCGCCGATCTCGTCCGCGCGCGCCCGCGCCACATCGAGCAGCGCCGGCTCCAGATCGACGCCTACAACATCACGCGCACCCCGCGCGGCCGCCAGCAGCGCCGCGTTCCCGGTCCCGCACGCGACGTCCAGGACGCGCTCGCCGGGCGCGACCCGCGCGCGCTCGACGACGCGCTTGGCGGCCGACCGCAGCCGCTGGGCCATCAGCGGGTACTCGCCGGCGCCCCACGTCGTGACGGCGCCGGTCATGACCTACAACTAGGACGCGGTCGTCGCCGTGCGGCGCGGCTCGCCGAGCCCCGTCCGCTGCTCGTCCCAGGGCCGCCACAGGCGCAGCGCGCTGAGGATCGCGCGCGTCGCCGGCGAGCGGTTCATGGTGCAGAAGTGGATGCCGGGCGCGCCGTGGGCGAGCAGGTCGGCGCACTGCATCGTCGCGTAGGAGACGCCGAACTCCGCGACGGCCTCCGTGTCGTCCTGGCGCGCGCCGAGCTCGCCGAGGACGTGCTCGGGCATCGACGCGCCGCACAGCCCGGTGACCGTCTTGATCTGCCCGTAGCCGGTGATCGGCATGATGCCCGGGATGATCGGGACGTCGATCCCGGCCGCGCGCGCCCGCTCGACGAAGTCGTAGTACAACTGGTTGTCGAAGAACAGCTGCGTGATGAGGAAGTCGACGCCGGCGTCGACCTTGGCCTTCAGGTGGCGCAGGTCGTCCTCGGGCGAGGTCGCGTGGATGTGCGTCTCCGGGAAGCACGCGGCGGCGATGGCGAAGTCGTACTCCTCGCGCAGCAACGCCACGAGCTGGTGGGAGTACTCGAAGCCGCCCTCGGACGCGGTCCACTCGGTCTGCCCGCGCGGCGGGTCGCCGCGCAGCGCCAGGACGTTGTCGATGCCGGCCTCGCGGATCTCCTCGAGCGTGTCGCGCAGCTCCGGGACGCTCGCGCCGACGCACGTGAAGTGCGCCATCGCCTCGAGCCCGTGCGTGTCCTTGATGTGGCGCACGATGTCGACGGTCTTGTCCCGCGTCGCGCCGCCGGCGCCGTAGGTCACCGACACGAACGACGGGCTCAGCGGCGCGAGCTCGGTCAGCGCGTGCTTGAAGTTCGCCTCGCCCTCGGGCGTCTTGGGCGGGAAGAACTCGAAGGAGAACGTCGGCTCGTCGCGCCCGAGCAGCTCGCTGATCCGTGGCATGGTCCGCCTAACCCTAACACGATCGTGTCAAGGTTTGGAATGGGCGGTTCGGCCTAGGCCTTCGCCGCCCAGCGCTCCGGCCCGTCGCCGATGCGCTCGACCCGCTCGGTGACCTCCAGGTGGAGCAGGTAGCAGAGCGTCTCGGCCAGCCACCAGTTCGCGTTGATGGGCGTGATCTCGGCGCCGTAGACCTTCGGCACGGCCTCGAACGCGGTCAGGCCGGGCTCGGCGGCGATGACGTCCTCCACGCGCGCGAGGCGGTCGCGCACGAGGGTCCGGTTGGCGTTGATGTGCGCCTGGACGTCGGTGAACGTGCGGCCGTGGCCGGACAGGCACAGGCGCGCGTCGAGCTCCTGGACGAGGTCGAGCGAGTGCAGGAACTCGCCCGCCGGATCCGGGGAGTAGCCGTAGTCGTAGTACAACGAGACGCGCCCGAGGAGGTGGTCGCCGGAGATCAGGATCCGGCGCTCCTCCTGGTACAGGCAGACGTGCGACGGCGCGTGACCGGGCGTCTCGAAGACCTGCCAGGTCCCGAGGTCGGTGTGGACCTCGACGCCGGGGACGAGGTTGCGGTGCGGCTCGATCACGCCCGAGATCCCGTAGGACTGGCCGCGCCGCGCCTCGGAGTAGCGCTTCAGCGGGCCCTCGGGCACGCCGGACTGCCGGGCGACCTCGATGCGGCGGTCGAACGCCGCGTCCGGGTCGCGGGCGGCCACGAGCATGTGGTCGTGGTCGGGGTGCATCCACAGCTCGCAGCCGGTGCGCTCGACGATCGTCGCCGCCTGGCCGTAGTGGTCGCTGTGCGCGTGCGTGCAGACGACGAGCCGGACGAGGTCCAGGTTGAGGTTGACCTGCGCGAGCGCGCGCTCGAGGTGGCCGAGCGACCCCGGCTCGTGCATCCCCGTGTCGACCAGGACGATCCCGTCGCCGGCGGCCAGCGCCCACGCGTTGCAGTGTGGGACGCCCGGCCATGGCAGCGGCAGCCGCAGCCGCCACACGCCCGGGAGCACACGCTCCCCCCGCCCGACTTCCCGCCTGCGATTGGCCTCCGGCATCGGGTCAACCCTAGACTGCGCGCCCATGTCCCCCGCCGCGACCGGCCGCTTCCGCACCCGCCCAGGTTTCGCCCGGCTGATGGCCACCGGCCCGGAGCCGATCGCCGACGGCGTCTGGGTCGTCCGCGGCGGCCTCCCCACCCGGACCATGAACGTGTACTTGGTCCGGGACGGCGCCGGCGTGCTGGCCTTCGACGCCGGGATCGAGGCGATGACCGGCGCGGTCGCGCTCGCCGCCCGCGACCTCGGCGGCCTCACGCGGATCGTGCTCGGCCACGGCCACGCCGACCACCGCGGCGTCGCCCCCGGCTTGAGCGCGGTCCCGGTCCTGTGCCATCCGGACGAGGTCGCCGACGCCGAGGGCGACGGCGGTCGTCATTACTTCGACCTCAGCCAGCTCGACCCGCACGGCCGCGTCGTGCTCGGCGCGATGCTCGGGGTCTGGGACGGCGGGCCGGTCAAGGTGGCCGACACCGTCTCCGAGGGCGACGACGTCGCGGGCTTCGAGGTCATCCACCTCCCCGGCCACGCGCCCGGCCTCATCGGCCTGTGGCGCGCGTCCGACGGCCTCGCGCTGGCCAGCGACACGTTCTACACCCTGGATCCGCAGAGCGGCCTGCCCGGCCACGCCCGCGTCCCGCACCGCGCCTTCAATTGGAGCACCGAGACGGCGCGCGCGTCGATCCGCAAGCTCGCCGCGCTCCGCCCCCGCACCGCCTGGGCGGGCCACGCCGAGCCGCTGCGCGGCGACGTGGCGGCGCAGCTGGAGCAGGCGGCGGCGACGACGTAGGTCTGCCACGATGACCTGGACATGGGCCGCCGCAGCCGTCAGCGCGGGCGCGTCGACAAGCTCGAGGCGCCCACCACCGACTACGCCTCGCCCGACGGCGAGCAGGTCCTGACGCTGCGCGGCGCGCTGTCGCCGAAGTCGCGCCAGGAGTTCGCGCGCGCCGCGGATCCCGCGCAGGCGCGGGCGGCCGCCAACGTGGAGGACGTCCGCGCCCGCGCGATCGAGTTCCTGTTCGAGCGGCTCGTCGCGCGCTGGGTCGTCAACGACGTCCCGACCGAGGGCGCCAAGCCGCTGCTGGAGCGCTACCGCGCGGCGACGCGGGACGAGCGCACGTGGGTCACCGGCGTGCTGCGCGAGCACTGCGCCGAGTGGTTCCCGGACGTCAAGGTGCCGTAGCGCACGGCCCGCCGGCGCGCTGCCGGTAACGTCCCGCCGCGTGCCGACCGTCGAAGAGATCCCCGCCCGTCTGCTGCTCGGCTCCGGTCCGTCGCCGGTGCCCTACCGGGTCCTGAAGGCCCTGAGCCATCCGACCGTGGGACATCTCGACCCCGCGTTCGGCGCGCTGCAGGACGACGTCGCCGCGCGGCTGCGCGCGGTCATGAAGACCACCAACAAGGTCACGTTCCCGCTGAGCGCCACCGGCAGCGGCGGGATGCAGGCGATGGTGGACACCCTGATCGCGCCGGGCGACCGGGTCGTCGTCGGCGTCCACGGCGCGTTCGGCGGCCGCATGGCCGACGCGCTGGGCCGCGCCGGGGCCGACGTCGTGCGCGTCGAGCAGGAGTGGGGCCGCGCGATCGAGCCCGAGCGGCTGATCGAGGCGGCGGCGGATCCCACGACGCGGGCGCTGTTCGTGGTCCATGGCGAGACGTCGACCGGCGTCGCCCAGCCGCTTGACGGCCTGGCCGACGCGATCCACGCGCACGACGGCCTGTTCCTCGTCGACTGCGTGACGTCGCTCGCCGGGCATCCGCTGGACCTCGACGCGGCCGGCGTCGACGCCGCGTTCTCCGGCACGCAGAAGTGCCTCAACGTCCCGCCGGGGCTGGCGCCGTTCACGGTCGGCGATCGCGGGCTCGGCCGCCTGCAGCGCCGGTCCTGGTACTTCGACCTGCAGGCGATGGTCGACTACTGGTTCGCCGACGGCCCGCGCGCCTACCACCACACCGCGCCCATCAACATGATCTACGCCCTCGACGAGGGCCTGCGGATCGTCGAGGAGGAGGGCCTGGAGGCGCGCTGGGAGCGGCACGCGGTCGCGCACGAGGCGCTGCGGCGCGCGCTGGCGGTCTTCGGCTTCGAGCGCCTCGCGCCCGACGGCGAGCAGTTGTCGTCCTTGCTCGCGGTGCAGGTCCCGGAGGCCTTCGACGAGGCGGCCGCCCGCGGCGCGCTGCTGCGCGAGCACGGGATCGAGGTCAGCGGCGGCCTCGGCCCGCTCGCCGGACGCGCGTGGCGGATCGGCGTCATGGGCGAGGGCGCCAACCAAGAACCCCAAGAACGGCTCGTGCGCGCGGTGGCCGGGCTGGCCGGCGGCGACGAGGACGCGGCGGTGCGCGAGCTCGCGGAAGCGTGGGCCGAGGCGTGAGCGCCGCCGCCCTCGCCGACCCCTATGACTTCTCCGCGGTCACCGAGCACCTCGATCCGGCCAAGTTCGCCGACCTGCTCGCCGGCTACTGCCTGGAGGTCCAGCCCGACCAGCAGGTGCTCGTACGCTCCACGACCCTCGCCGCGCCGTTGTTGTTGGAGTTGCAGCGGGCGATCCTCGAGCGCGACGCCTGGTGCTTCCTGCGCGTCGAGCTGCCCGGCGAGGCCGCGGCGTTCTACCGGCACGCCCGAGACCATCACCTTGACAACTACCCGCCGCTGGCGTTCGAGGAGGCCAAGAGGATCCACGCGACGGTCGGCATCCAGGCACCCGACGACGTCCGGGCGCTCGCCGGCGTCGATCCCGAGCTGATGACGCGCGCGGCGCGCGGCCGCCGCGACGTCCGCGAGCAGATGCTCAAGAAGCGCTGGTGCTCGACCCTCTGGCCGACGCCCGCCAACGCGGCGCTGGCCGGGATGGAGCTCGGCGACTTCGCGCGCTTCGTCAGCCGCGCGCTGTTCCTCGACCGGCCTGATCCGGTCGGCGGGTGGGGCGAGCTCCACCGCTTCCAGGCCGCGCTGATCGACCGGCTGACGAACGCCCGGGAGATCCGGATCGAGGCCGAGGGGACCGACCTGACGCTCGACGTCACCCGGCGCACGTGGGTCAACAGCGACGGCAAGCGCAACATGCCGTCCGGCGAGGTCTTCACCGGCCCGCACGAGCGCTCGGCCAACGGCCGGATCCGCTTCACGGTGCCCTCGTCACCCGCGGGCGTGGAGGTCAGCGGCGTCGAGCTGGAGCTCCGCGACGGCGAGGTCGTGAGCGCGACCGCCGAGCAGGGCGAGGAGTACCTCAAGCGCGCGCTGGCGACCGACGACGGCGCACGCTACCTCGGCGAGCTCGGCATCGGGACGAACTACGGGATCGACCGCGCGATCGGCGCGATCCTGTTCGACGAGAAGATCAAAGGGACGGTACATCTGGCACTGGGTCGCAGCTATCCCGAAACGGGCGGGAAGAACGTCAGCGCCTTGCACTGGGATCTCATCTGCGATCTGCGCCTCGGTGGGAGATTGTCTGCCGACGGCGAGACGATCATGGAGAACGGGATCTTCGCCTGGCCGTTCGAGCCGGGCAGGTAGCCCAGGTCGAGAGTCTGGCAGGCCGAGACGCCGCCGCCGGGGCCTGACCAGAAGGTCACGCAGGCGCCTTCACGGGGCGGAGTGATCGGGCTTAGGCTGCTGTCGACATGCCGGAGTCGCACATCTACGAGGCGCTTAGGATCCCGCCCGACCCGTCCGGGCACCGGCGCGTGATCGCGGTCGTGCGGTACCTGTCGACATAGGGGGCCTGAGTCCCTTGTACGAGGCCTGTCGGAGAGGCTAGGTTGTCGCGCCGGACGAGCGATCAAGGACGGTGCATCGTGTTGGCGGCAAATCGGTGGGGCACGATCCTCGGATGGATCGCGCTTGCGTTCGGGCTCGCTCCCGCGGCCGCCGTGGCGGCGCCGGGCGCCGCGACGACCGGCTGGGTCACCAACGGGCCGGTCCACGCGATGGCGACCGACGACGCCGGGCGCACGTACATCGGCGGCTCCTTCACCTACGTGGGGCCGCGGCTGGGCAGCGCGATCGCGCTCACGGCGTCCGGCGACCAGCCGGCCGCGGGCTTCCCGGACGTTAACGGCCAGGTCCTCGCCATCGCCGACGACGGGGCGGGTGGGTGGTTCCTGGGCGGGACGTTCACCGCCGTCGGCGGCATCGCACGCAACCGGCTCGCGCACATCCGCGCCGACCGCACGCTGGACCCGGCCTGGGACCCGGGCGCGGACAACACCGTCCGAACGCTCGTGCGCGCGGGCGCCGCGCTCTACGCCGGCGGCGACTTCATTTCCGCCGGCGGCCGGCCCGGGACCCGCGTCGTCAAGCTCGCCACGACCGGCACCGGCGCCGGCGACCCGGCGTTCTCGTTGTCCTCGGGCCCGGTCCGGGCGCTCGCGTTGTCGGGCTCCGGCCTGTACGTCGGGACCACCACCACGCTGGTCAAGGCGGACGCTGCGACCGGCGTGGTCGACGCGACCTGGAACCCGGCGCCAAGCACCGGCGTCAACGCGCTCGCGACCGGGCCGGACGGCCTGTACGTCGGCGGCGCGTTCACCACGATCGGCGGCCAGTCGCGCAACGGCCTGGCCAAGCTCAGCCTGACGGGGACGGGCGCCGCCGATCCGGCCTGGAACCCGGACGTCTCCGACGGCCCCGGCGTCCAGGCGCTCGCGCTCGCCGGCGACGACCTGTATGTCGGCGGCGGCTTCGCCCACGTCGGCGGGCAGGCGCACTACGGCGCCGCGAAGGTCGCGAGCTCCGGCACGGGCGCGGTCTCCGCCTGGAATCCCGGCGTGGGCCCCGTCGCCGCGATCGCGGTGACCAGCGCCGGCGTCTACCTCGGCGGCGAGGTCTACGCGCCCGCGGCGAACGCCCGGTACCTGGTCCGCGTCGCACCCGACGGCACCGCGGCGGCCGATCACTGGACGCCGAACCCCAACGCGGCGGTCACGGCGCTCGCGGCCGCCGGCGACGACGTCCTCGCGGGCGGCTCGTTCACCTCGGCCGGAGCCGGGATGCGCTCGCGCGCAGGGTTGTCGCGGCTGTTGCCCGACGGCCGGCTCGACACGACCTTCGACCCGCCGTCGCAGCCCGGAAGCGAGGTCAAGGCGCTCGCGCTCGACGGCGGGACGCTCTACGTCGCCGGCTCCCTCGGCCTCGACGGCGGCCCGCCGGTGGGCCTGCGCCGGTTCTCGACCGCCACCGGCGCACTCGATCCCGCCTGGACGCCGACCACCGACGTGGCGGCCGAGCCTCAGGCCCTGGCGCTCTCCGGCGACAGCGTGTTCGCCGGGACCGGCCTGTCGAGCGACGCCCTGCTGAAGTTCTCCACGAGCGGCTCCGGCGCGCGCGACACGACGTGGGACCCCGACGCCGACGGCCACGTCTACGCGCTCGCCGCGTCGGGCACCGACCTGTACGTCGCCGGGTCGTTCGGGGTGCTCGGCAACGGCATCGACGGCGTGTACCGCGACGTGGTGAAGCTTTCGACCACGGGGACCGGGGCGCTCGACGCGGCCTGGGATCCGCAGACCTTTGCGGTGTTCACGATGGCGCTGGTGGGGGACGACCTCTACCTCGGCGGCGCGTTCCCGCCGATCGGCGGAGCCCACAACGCGCGGCTGGCCAAGGTGTCGGCGTCAGGCACGGGGGCGGTCGACACCGCCTGGGAGCCGCAGCCCGATGACGACGTCACCGCGCTGGCCGTCAGCGGCGGCGACCTGTACGTGGGTGGGACGTTCACCAGGCTCGGTGTCGCGTCGCACGCGCGGATCGCCAAGGTGCCGTTGAACGGGACGGGAGCGCCGGACCCGGCGTTCACGTTCAGCGCGAGCGACGAGGTCGACGCCATCACCGCGTCGCCCGACCGTCTCGTGATCGGCGGCGCGTTCACGTCCACCGGGTCGCTCTCGACCCAAGGCGTGGCGCTGTTCGACTTCTCGGCGCCAAGCGTCGACCTGTCGGTACCGGCCGACGGCGGCCGCTACCGGATCGGCCAGGACGTCCGTGCCGCGTACGGCTGCACCGATCCCGGCGGCACCGACACGATCGCGTCGTGCGACGGCACGGTGCCGGCGGGCGCGGCGATCGACACCAGCACGCCCGGCGCGCACAGCTTCACGGTCGACACCGCGGACACCAGCGGCAACGCCGCGACCAAGACGGTGTCCTACTGGGTCGACGACACCGTCCCGACGATCGCCTTCGGCGCGCTGCCCGGCGGCGCGACGTACACGATCGGCGAGCGCGCGACGATCACCTACTCCTGCGACGACGCCGCCGGCGCGCAGGACATCGCCACCTGCGCGGGCCCGATCCCGTCCGGCGGGCTGCTCGACACCAGCACGGCCGGGGCGTTCACGTTCTCGGTCACGGCGACCGACCGCGTCGGCAACACCGCCACGGCTCGCGTCTCCTACTCGGTCTGGCCGCCCAACCTGAAGCCGAAGCCGACGCCGACGCCGACGCCGAAGCTGACGCTCAGCGCCCTGAAGCTGTCGCCGAGCGCGTTCCGGGCCGAACCCCGCGGAGCTGCCACGGGGAAGCCCACGGCAGCGGCGCGCAAGCTCAAGCGCGGCACACGCGTGCAGTTCACGCTGTCGGCCGCGGCCCGGACGACGTTCACGGTGATCCGGCCCAAGAAGGGCAAGGTGAAGGCCAAGACGCTCGGGACGTTCACGGTCGCCGGCACCGCGAAGATCAACCGCTTCATCTTGCGCGGGCGCATCGCGGGCAAGACGCTCAAGCCGGGGAAGTACCAGCTGAGGGCGCAGGCCAAGGACACGAAGGGCACGAAGTCGGCGATCGTCGTCACGTCGTTCACCATCAAGCGCTGATCGCAACCACAACGGGAGACGTGACGAGCGCCACACCGCCGCTCCGTCCCGTGCGCTCGAAGTTGCTCGCGCAGCTACCCCATGCAGTACACGATCCTCTTCGACGAGAAGATCGGTGGCACCGTCCACCTCGCCCTGGGCCGCTCGTACCCGGAGACGGGCGGCAAGAACGTCAGCGCCCTGCACTGGGACCTGATCTGCGACCTGCGCGCCGGCGGCCGCCTGACCGCCGACGGCGTGACGCTGCAGGAGGACGGGCACTTCAAGTTGTAGGTGCCCGGGCGAAGCCGGGGCGCGCGCACGCGCCCCGGCCCGCCGGGCCGGTCCTCACGACCGCGTCGCGAGGCTCCAGTCGTCGGTGTCGACCTCGTCGGCCGGGCCGCCGTAGTAGCCGAGCTGGAGCGAGACCGAGGACGTCGTCGGCGTGAAGTCCACCGACAACTCGGTCCAGTCGCCGAGGCCCGCCGGCGCGATGAACTCGCGGACGACCTGGCCGGGGACGGTCTTGACGCCGTAGTACACGCACGTGGCGCAGAGCGCCGGGCTCGTCTTGACCCACATCCGGAGGCGGTACTTCTGCCCCGGCGTGACGGACGCGATCCGGCGGACCATCGTGAACCCGCTGCCCGTCGCGCCGATCCTGGCGAACACGCTGCCGCCGTGGGCGGCGTCGGACTGGGCGGTCACCGGGCCGGTCCCGGACCACGGTGCGGTCAGCGCGGCACCCGGCGTCTGGGCCTCGAAGCCCGGATCGGCGGTGAGCTGCTCGGGGCCGAGCACGACCGGGTCCTCGGGCCGCGGCGTCGCCGTGCCCTGGAACTGGACCGCGCCGGCGTCCGTGGCGCCGTGCTTCGGGATCGGGTTGCCGAGGATGTCGCGTGAGGCCGGGCGCGTCACGCCGTGGTCGACCGCCGCCGAGTCGGCGCGCGGCGCGACCTGCGCCGGGTCGGTGACGAAGCCCGTCGCCGGCAGCGCGGCGAACCGCGGATCGGCGATCACGTCACCGTCGCCGAGCGGGTAGCCGAGCGGATCCGGCTGGCCGCCGAGCACGTTGTGGTCGTGCGGGAAGTCGAACGGCGCGTAGGAGTAGGACCCGGCCAGCACCTTCTCGCTGTCGGCGTAGAACACGTTGTCGCGGATCGTCATCCAGTCGGCCGACGGCGGCGCCACGACCTCGCGGTAGTACAGCGACGCGAAGAACGAGGTGGTGTTCAGCGTGCTGTGGCGCAGGACGGTGTTGTGCAGGACCTTGTACCCCGTCGGGTCCGTCGTGGTGTCGAAGGCCAGGAACTGCTGGTAGTCGTCGGACACGTTGTAGGACAACTCGACGTTGGACGTCGTGGTCTCCGT
The DNA here is from genome assembly GCA_036518975.1 of Baekduia sp. Classification (GTDB taxonomy): domain Bacteria; phylum Actinomycetota; class Thermoleophilia; order Solirubrobacterales; family Solirubrobacteraceae; genus Baekduia. The sequence goes on along the minus strand of DATDMD010000247.1, from coordinate 5,317 downwards.
CGCCTCCACGAACCCCTGCGAGCCGCTGGAGAAGTTGTGGTGGATGCGGATGTCGTCCTTGGGATGGTCGAAGCCCTCGATCTCGACCGCGCCGCCGTCGGCCCCGTACGGGCTGTCGGTGGAGCGGCAGTCGATGAAGCGGTTCCAGCCGACGTCGGCGCCGCTGTTGTCGATGGACACGCCGACCGCGCCGTAGCTCGTCTGGCTCCCGGAGTCGACGCCGCGGAACGCGATCGTCAGGTGCTCGAAGTCGTTGTGCTCGATCCGCGTGCGCAACCCATAGGTCTTGACCCCGAGGCCGACGGCCGTGAACGCGTCGTGGCTCACGGTGACGTCGTCCGCGCCGGTCGCGATCGCGATCGCGCCGCTCTGCTCGTACTTCGGCCCGGTGATCCCGGTGCCGTCGCTGTTGTCGAACGCGACGCCGTTGGTGAAGGCCAGGTCGGAGACCGTGATCCGGTCGCCCTTCAGGTACAGCATGTTCAACCCGCCCGGGTTGGTCAGCACCGGCGCGGCGCCGCTGCCGTAGGCGCCGATCCGGATCGGCGCGCCACGCGTGCCGGACTCGTCGATCGTGGCGCTGCCGGTGAACGTCGTGCCGCGCTTGAACGCGACCGTGTCCCCCGGGCGCAGCGTCGCCGTGGTCAGGCGGCCGAGCGTCTTCCAGGCGGTGCCCGGCGTCGTCCCCGCCGCGGCGTCGTCGCCGGCGGTCGCGTCCAGGTAGTAGTGATGCCCACCGAGCACTCCCGCGTGCCCATGCGGCGCCTGACCGTGCGCCCCCGCCGGCGCCGCCGTGACGGCAGCGACCGACAGAACGGCCGCGACGGCCGCTCCCAGCTCTCTCCTGCGTCCCATCGAAGGAACCCCCTTGCGTTGCGTTGTTCTACAAGAACTAGCGGGGCACGACCCGCGCCCCCGAGCCCGCCTCGAACAGGTGGATCGCGTCGAGGTCGAGCGCGAGCCGGACCTGCTCGCCGGGGGCGGCCCGGAACCCGCCCGGCAGCCGCGCGACGATCCGTCCCGCGACGCCCTCGCCGTCGGCCAGCCCGAGGTCCTCGTCGTCGAGGCCGGCGCGGAGGTCGTCCTCGGCCAGGCCGGCGTGGTCGACGTGCAGGTAGACGTCGGAGCCGAGCGCCTCGACCACCGCGACGGTCGCCGCGAACGCGCCGGCGGCCGGCGCGCCATCGTCGACCGCGCGGAGGTCCTCCGGCCGCACACCCAGGACCACGCGACCCTCGGGCGCGTGCGCGAGCCGCGCGTTCAGCGGCAGCTCGCCGAGCGCCGTGCGCAGGACGCCGCCGCCGACCGTGGCCGTCAGGAAGTTCATCGCGGGCGAGCCGATGAAGCCGGCCACGAACAGGTTGTCGGGCGACGCGTACAACTCGCTCGGCGCGCCCACCTGCTGCAGGACGCCGGCGCGCATGACCGCGACGCGGTCGCCCAGGGTCATGGCCTCGATCTGGTCGTGGGTGACGTAGACGGTCGTCGTCCCCAGCCGCGTCTGCAGCGACGACAGCTCGGCGCGCATCGAGACGCGCAGCTTGGCGTCGAGGTTGCTCAGCGGCTCGTCCATCAGGAACGCCTTGGGCTCGCGGACGATCGCGCGGCCCATCGCCACCCGCTGGCGCTGGCCGCCCGACAGCCCGGCCGGCTTGCGGTCGAGGTGCTCCTCGAGGCCGAGGATGCGCGCGGCGCGCTCGACGCGGTCGTCGATCTCCGCCTTCGGCAGCTTGGCGAGCCGCAGCGCGTAGCCCATGTTCCGCCGCACGGTCATGTGCGGGTACAGCGCGTAGTTCTGGAAGACCATCGCGATGTCGCGGTCCTTGGGCGAGCGGCCGTTGGCGACCTGGCCGTCGATCAGCAGCTCGCCGCCGGTGATCTCCTCCAGGCCGGCGATCATCCGCAGGGCCGTGGTCTTGCCGCAGCCCGACGGGCCGACCAACACCATGAACTCGCCGTCGCCGACGGTCAGGTCGAGGGACTTCACCGCCTCGTAGCCGTCGGGGTACACCTTGCTGACCTGCTTGAGCTGGATCTCGGCCATGTTCTAGGACTTCGTGTCGGAGTTCAGGAGCGCCGCGACGGCGGCGCGGTCGGGCAGGCCGTCGCGGGCGCCGTAGGCACGGGTCGCCAGCGCGCCGGTCGCGGCGCCGAAGGCGACCGCGTCGGGCAGGGGGCGGCCGTCGTGCAGCGCGACCGCGACGCCGGCGGCGAACGCGTCGCCGGCGCCGGTGCTGTCGACCGCGTCGACCGCGAACGGCGCGATACGGACCGGTGGGTCGCCGCCGGGGACGTGCAGCTCGACGCCGCCGGCGCCCAGCGTGACGGCGACCGCCGCCGCGCCGGCGGCCAGCAGCCCCGGCGCGCCGCCGTCGCCGGCCAGCACCGCGAGCTCGCCGCGGTTGGGCGTGACGACGGTCGCGGCGTCGATCACGGCGGCGGGCAGCGGGCGCGCCGGGCCGGGGTCGAGGACCAGCCGCGCCCCGGTGCGCGCGCAGTGCTCGGCGGCGGCGAGGACCGCCGCGTCGCCCACCTCGAGGTCGACGACGACCACCGTGGCGGCGTCGGCCGCGCCGCCCAGGCCGGCGCGGACCGCCGCACCCTCGAGGAGGAGGTTGGATCCGGACGCGACCGCGATCGCGTTCTCGCCGGCGGCGTCGACGAGCACCGCGGCGAGGCCGGTCGGCGCGCCGAGCGTGACGACCGCGGCGGTGTCGACCCCATGGCCTTCGAGGTCGGCGCGGACGGCCGCGCCGTCGGCGTCGTCGCCGACGGCGGCGACCAGCGCCACCCGCGCGCCCAGGCGCGCCGCGGCGACCGCCGCGTTGGCGCCCTTGCCGCCCATGGCGCGCGTCAGCTCGCCGCCGGTCACGGTCTCCCCCGGTCCGGGCAGGTGCGCGAGCCGGAGGACGAGGTCGACGTTGGCCGACCCGACAACGACAACATCGGCCACGGCGCTCATCCCTTCGACCCCGACGTCTTCAGCGACGCGACGAAGAAGCGCTGGAAGACCAGCAGCAGGATCGCGGGGATCAGCGAGATCGTCACGGCCTCGGCGAACACGCGCCCGTAGTCGGAGGTGAACGCGCCGAAGTTCTTGGCCAGCGTCACCGGCGCCAGGTCCATGTTGTCGCTGTCGACGACGAGCACCGGCCAGAGGAAGCTCTGCCACTGGAACAGGAACAGGATCAGGCCGGCGCCGACCAGCGCGCTGCGCGCCAGCGGCAGGTAGATCTGCCAGTAGACCCGGAACCAGCCGGCGCCGTCCATCTCGGCCGCCTCGCGCAGCTCGCGCGGCACGCCGAGGAAGAACTGGCGCAGCGTGAAGATCGCCAGGCCGTTGCCGACGCCGGGCAGGATCAGCCCGGGATAGGAGTTCTGCAGCCCCCAGTCGCGGAACGCCTGCGACAGCGGGATCGCGATCGCCTCGAACGGGATCAGGAAGCTGACGATCACGATCCCGAAGACGATCGAGCGGCCCGGGAACTCGATGACGGCCAGCGCGAACGCCGCCATCGAGCAGACGACCAGCCCGACGACGACGGTCGCCGCGGCGACCACGACCGAGTTCAGCAGGTTGCGCAGGAACCCTGAGTCGACCATGTCGGAGAAGTTGGCCCACGTCAGGCCGTGGGGCCAGAACGCGCGCAGGCTCAGCGAGGCGGCGGGGCCGAGCGTCTCGCTGGAGGACCGCAGCGAGCTGGCCAGCAGCCAGATCAGCGGCAGGACGAAGAACGCCACCACCAGCACGGTCGCGATCAGCCGCATCGTGCGCAGCGCGCGGTCGCTGGACTCGGTCATGCCGACCCCTCGTCGCTGCGCAGCAGGCGGAACTGGACGCTGACGATCGCCAGCATGAGGATCAGCAGCAGGACCAGCTCGGCCGCCGCGGTGTGCGGGTCGGAGAGGTCGAACGCGTTGTGGTACACGTCGTACATCAGCAGGTTGGAGGAGCCCTCGGGGCCGCCCTTGGTCAGCACCTGGATGGGCGCGAAGAGCACGAAGTTGGCGACCGTGTCGGCCACGAGGACGAACAGCAGCGGGCGGCGCAGCAGCGGCAGCGTCACGTCGAAGAACTTGCGGACCGGGCCGGCGCCGTCGAGGTCGGCGGCCTCGCCGTACTCGGGCGGGATGTCCTGCAGGCCCGCGATCAGGAACATCATCCAGTAGCCGACGCCGATCCACGACGCCAGCAGGACGATCGACGGCAGCACCTGGCCGGACGAGCCGAGGAACGGCTGCGGGCCGATCCCGAGCGAGCCGAGCGCGCCGTTGACCAGCCCGTCGGGCCGCAGCGCGATGCCCCACAGCACGCTCGCGCCGAGCAGCGGCACGGCGCTGGGCAGGAAGATCAGCGTCCGCCACACCGGCCCGGCCGGGACGCGGCGGCTGATCAGCACGGCGATCGCCAGCGCCGCGACCACCTGCACGGGGTTGATGATGACGTTGAACAGCAGCGTCTGCCGGACCGACTGCCAGAACGACGACGAGTGCAGCAGCGTGTCGAAGTTGTGCAGCCCGACCCAGCGCGGCGGCAGGACGCTGCCCGGCAGCGACTCGTGCAGGCTGTCGGACACCGCCCGCACCATCGGGTAGATGCGCATGACCGCGAGGGCGATCAGCGCCGGGGAGAGGAACCCCACCGCCGCCAGCAGGTCACGCTGGCGGCGGGGTGGGCGGGTCCGCATCCGGAAGGTGCTCGTGGACACGATGGGGCTCCGGCTCCGACGGGCGGCCTAGCGGTACTTCGCCCAGGCCGCGTCGAGGTCCGACGACGCCTTGGACAGGGCCTTGGAGGCCGGCGTCCCGTTGATGATGTCGTCGTACATCCGGGTCATGATGGCCTCGAACTCGACGTAGCCGGCGGTCTTGACGCGCACCGTCGCGGTGTTGGCGAGCTCGTACTTGATGATGTCGGCGGCGCCCGCCATGCGCGGGTCCGTGAACACGTCGCCGCTGTAGTACTTCGCGGTGCCCTGGATGTTGGCCGGCGGCACCGCGAGGTCGGTGATGTACTGGCTGAACCCGCCGTTGTCGAGGCCGATGAAGCGCAGGAAGATCTCCGCCGCCTCGACGTTCTTGGAGTTCTTGTTGAGGCCCAGCGACCACGCGCCGGTCGGCGTGTAGGGCTTGCCACCCTGGAAGTACGGGTGCGCGGCGACGCCGAAGTCGAGGTTCTTCTCACCCTCGAACTGCGGGGCCCACCACGGGCCGCCGACGTAGTAGGCGAGCTTGCCGGAGGCGAACTCGGCCGGCGTGTCGGAGCCCTTCAGGCCGCGCGGCGAGACGCCGTCGGCGAACAGGCCGCCGTACCAGG
>DATDMD010000246.1:0-24451 GCA_036518975.1 Baekduia sp. | reverse complement strand
GCCGGCGCGCTCCAGGCGGCTCAGGCCGACCGCGCGGTCGTGCGCGTGGCGCGAGCCGACCGCGTCGGTGACGACCTGGACGGAGACGCCGCGGTCCAGGAGGTCCAGCGTCGTCTGCATCACGCACACGTGCGCCTCGATCCCGCAGATCATCACCTGGTTGCGGCCGGCCAGGTTGAAGCCGTCGGCGCGCACGGCGCTGAAGACCGACTTCTCGACCGGCGCGACGTCCTCGGGCAGCCCGACCTCGGGCGCCGTGCGCTGCAGGCCCTTGGGGTACTGCTCGGTGGCGATGACCGGGACGTCGAGGATCCCGGCGCCCTCGACGAGCCGGCCGCAGGCGGCGGCCACGTCGGCGAACGTGTCGTAGGAGCGGAAGCCGTCCTGGACGTCGACGACGACGAGCGCCGCGCGCTGCCGGTCGAACAGGCGGGTGGCGTTGTTGCTGTTGGTCATCGGACGATCTCCAGTTGGCGGGCCCGGAACGCGATCGCTCCGGCTGCGACCGTCAGCAGCACCTTGCCGCGCAGCGTCCGGCCGTCGAAGCAGCAGTTCGCCGAGCGCGACTCGTAGCCGCCGTCGCCCACGACCCACTCGCGCTCGAGGTCCACGAGCGTGAGGTTGGCGGGTTCGCCGGGCGCGATGCGCGGCGTCGGCAGGTCGAAGAGCGCGGCGCCGTCGCTCAGGCGCTGGACGAGCAGCCCGAGGTCGAGCACGCCCGGCAGGACCAGGTTGGTGTAGATGGCCGCGAACGACGTCTCCAGGCCGGTGGTCCCCATCGGCGCCTGCTCGAACGGGACCTCCTTCTCGTCGCGCGCGTGCGGGGCGTGGTCGGTGGCGATGCAGTCGACGACCCCGGACTTCAGGCCCTCGATGAGCGCCTGGCGGTCGGCCTCGGTGCGCAGCGGCGGGTTCATCTTCATGCGCGTGTCGAGCGTGCGGACCGCCTCGTCGGTGAGGCACAGGTGGTGCGGCGAGGCCTCGCCGGAGATCCGGACGCCGCGCGCCTTCGCGTCGGCCAGTGCCGCGACCGACTCGCGCGCGCTCAGGTGCTGGATGTGGATCCGGCCGTCCTCGTAGCCGGCGATCAGCGCGTCGCGCGCGACCATCGTCGCCTCGCTGATCGACGGGATGCCGGTCACGCCGAGCTGCGCGCTGACGTCGCCCTCGTGCATCGCGCCGCGGCCGCTCAGCGACGGGTCCTCCTCGTGCAGCGCGATCACGCCGCCGCAGAGGCGCTGGTACTGCAGGGCCTTGCGCAGCATCCCGGCCGAGACGACGGGCTTGCCGTCGTCGGTGAAGCCCGCGGCGCCCTCGGCGCGCAGCGCGGCCATCTCGGTCAGCTCGTCGCCGGCCATGCCGCGCGTGACGCACGGGACGAAGCCGACGGGGATGCGGGCGTCGCGCGCGGCGGCGTCGCGCACCGAGCGCAGCAGCGGCGCGGAGTCCAGCGGCGGGTCGGTGTTCGGCATCGCAAGGACCGCGCAGAACCCGCCGGCGGCCGCGGCGCGCGTGCCGGTCTCGAGGTCCTCCTTGTGCTCCTGGCCGGGCGTGCGGAAGTGGACGTGCGGGTCGACGAAGGCCGGGAAGAGGTGGCGCCCGGCGGCCTCGACGACCTCCGCGCCCGCCGGCGCTTGGAGCGTCCCGGCCGCGCCGAGCTCCGCGATCGCGCCGTCGCGGACGAGGACGTCGCGCGCCTCGTCGATCCCGGCGCGCGGGTCGAGCACGTGGGCCTCGCGGAACAGGATGTCCGTGGTGGCCACGGCGTGGTGGACGAGCAGCGGCTCGGGCATCAGGCGGGCACGCCTTCGGAGAGGCGGTCGCGGCCGCCGGTGGTCGGCACGTGCGCGAGGACCTCGTAGAGGACGGCCATCCGGACGACGACGCCCGCGGCGACCTGGGCGGTGATCACGGCCTGCGGCGAGTCGACGACCTCGGCGCTCAGCTCGACGCCGCGGTTGACCGGGCCGGGGTGCATGAGCACCTGCTTGGCGCCGAGGCGGCGGCCGTTGATCTGGTACCAGGTCGCGTACTCGCGGATCGACGGGATCCAGCTCTCGTCCATGCGCTCGTTCTGCATGCGCAGGGCGTAGACGACGTCGGCCTGCGGCAGCTCGTCGAGCGTGTAGCGGACGGCGCAGCCGAGCGTCTCGATCCCGCGCGGGATCAGCGTCGGCGGGCCGGCGACCGTGACCCTGGCCCCCATCTTCTGGAAGGCCATGATGTTGGACCGCGCGACGCGGCTGTGCAGGACGTCGCCGACGATCCAGATGTTCAGGCCGTCGAGCCCGCCGAGGCGCTCGCGCAGCGTGTGGACGTCGAGCAGCGCCTGCGTGGGGTGCTCGTGCTTGCCGTCGCCGGCGTTGACGACCGCGGCCGGCGTCCAGCGCGAGACCAGCTCGGCGGCGCCGGCCCACGGCGTGCGGATGACGATCGCGTCGGGCTTGTGGGCGCCGAGGGTCAGGATGGTGTCCTTGAGCGACTCGCCCTTCTCGACGCTGGAGCCGGAGGCGCTGAAGTTCACGACGTCGGCGCTGAGGCGTTTGGCGGCGAGCTCGAACGAGCTGCGCGTGCGGGTGGACGCCTCGTAGAAGAGGTTGAGGACCGTGCGGCCGCGCAGCGCCGGGACCTTCTTGATCTCGCGGTCGGCCACCTCGGCGAAGGCGGCGGCGCGGTCGCAGATGCGCTCGATGTCAGCGCGGGTCAGGTCCTCGACGGAGATGAGGTGCTTCATGGCTGGGCCGCCACCTCGGCGTTGTCGGTGATCCGGACCTCGTCGACGCCGTCGAGCTCCTCGACGTGCACGTTGACGCGCTCGCTGCGCGAGGTCGGGAGGTTCTTGCCCACGTAGTCGGGGCGGATCGGCAGCTCGCGGTGGCCGCGGTCGGCGAGTACGGCGAGCTGGACCTTGGCGGGCCGGCCGTAGGAGAACAGCGCCTCGATCGCGCTGCGCACGGTGCGGCCGGTGAAGAGGACGTCGTCGACGAGGACGATCGTGCGGCCGTCGAGGTCGAAGTCGATGTGCGAGGCGTGGATGGTGGGCTGCTCTGAGCGGCGCCCCACGTCGTCGCGGTAGAACGAGATGTCGAGGTCGCCGATCGGGACGTCGCGCTCGAGCAGGTCGAGCAGCAGCGCGTGGATGCGGCGGGCCAGGAGCGCGCCGCGGCGGTGGATGCCGACGATGGCGAGGGACTCGGTCCCTCCCGCGCCGCCGGTGCGCTCTACGATCTCGTGCGCGATCCGGACGAGCGTCCGCCGCATGTCGTCCTCGTCGAGGACGACCTTCTCGTGGTCCATCTCCTGGGTCCGTCCTTCCTGGCCTCACGGGACCGGGTTAAAGGGTCGGGGTTGCTGGTCTTCAACCTAGCAGCGGCCGCGGGCGTAGAGTCGGCCGATGACCGACGCCAAGGACCAGGTCCGGGCCGTCTGGGCGGCCGGAGACTTCCCGCGCGTGGCGCGCGACACCATCAAGGACGTCGGGCCGACGCTCGTGCACGCGGCCGGCATCCGCACCGGCGACCGCGTGCTCGACGTCGCGGCCGGCTCGGGCGCCACGTCGATCCCGGCCGCGCTGGCCGGCGGCGACGTGGTCGCCTCGGACATCACGCCCGAGCTGCTGCGCGCCGGGCGGTCGGCGGCGGTCGCGGCGGGTGTCGCGCTGGAATGGGTCGAGGCCGACGCCGAGGCGCTGCCGTTCCCCGACGCGTCGTTCGACGTGGTGCTGTCGTCGTTCGGCGCGATCTTCGCGCCGCGCCACCAGGTCGTCGCCGACGAGCTGGTCCGCGTGGCGCGGCCGGGCGCGACGATCGCCATGGCCAACTGGACGCCGGAGGGCTACATCGGCGAGTTCTTCGCCGCGAACGCGCGGTTCATGCCGTCGCCCCCGGAGGGCTTCCAGCCGCCGGTGCTGTGGGGCGTCGAGGACCACGTGCGGACGCTGTTCGGCGACCGCGTGTCGTCGCTCACCGTCACGCCCGCGGTCCAGGTCGTCGACGGCTACGCGACGCCGGAGGACCTGTTGGCGTTGTACAAGGAGAACTTCGGCCCGACGATCATGGCCTACCGGTCGCTCGGCGACGACGCGGCCCACCGGGACGAGATGGACGCGGCGCTGCTGGACGTGATGCGGCGGCGCAACCTCGCGCCGGAGGGCGAGCACGCGCGCTGGGAGTTCGACTACGTGTTGGTCGTGGCGGAGCGCGCCCGCTCCGGGCGGTGAAGCTCGGGCGGGCCCTTCTCGGGGAAGGGCACGTCGATCCAGTCGCCGTCGCTCGGCACGACGGTGTTGTCGAAGACCTCCTGCGCCTCGGCGCGCAGCTCCCGGCCGCCGTAGCGGGTGGACAGGTGGGTCAGGGCGAGCATCTCGACGCCGGCTTCGGCGGCCAGCTCGGCCGCCTGGCGCGCCGTGGAGTGCCCGGTCTCCAGGGCGCGGTCGAGCTGGTCGGCGGCGAACGTGGACTCGTGGACGAGCACGTCGGCGCCGGTGGCCGTCAGGCGCACCATGTCGCACGGCTGCGTGTCGCCGGAGAACACCAGCCGGCGGCCGCGGCGGGTCGCGCCGATGACCTGGTCCGGGGTGACGCCGTTGACGGTCTCGCCGCGCTGGAGGCGGCCGAAGTCCGGGCCGAACGGGACGCCGAGGCGCTGGGCGAGTTCCGCGTCGAAGCGTCCGGGGCGGTCGTGCTCGACAAGCGCGTACCCGTAGGCCTCGCCGCGGTGGCGGACGCGCAGGACGTGCATCTCGTAGCCGTCGAAGTCGACGATGGCGTCGCCTTCGAGGTCGGTCACGGTGAGGCGGTACTTCGTCCGGCCGATCACCGTCCGGCGCATGATGTCCATGATGGCCTGGGTGCCGGGCGGGCCGAAGATCGTCAGCGGCGTCGTGCGGTCGCGCAGGTCGAAGGACTTCAACATGCCCGGCAGGCCCAGCCAGTGGTCCAGGTGCAGGTGCGTGATGAAGACCTCGGTGATCTCCGGCAGGCCGCCCTGGCGCAGGAGCTGGCGCTGCGTGCCCTCGCCGCAGTCGATGAGGAGCTTGTCGGAGCCGTAGCGCAGCAGCGTGGCCGGGAGGCCGCGGTAGGCGGAGGGAACGGAGCCGGCGGTGCCGGCGAAGTGAATCGAGAGGTCCATCGGGCGCGACTGAGGCTATCGGCGGGCGCGGGTAGGGTTCCGCCGCATGCTCAAGGAGTTCCGGCAGTTCCTCTTGCGCGGCAACCTGGTGGACCTCGCGATCGCGGTCGTGATCGGCGCGGCGTTCGGAGCCGTGGTGACCGCGCTCGTCAAGGATCTCGTGACACCGCTGATCGCGGCCGTCGGCGGCCAGCCCGACTTCAGCGACCTGGACTTCACCATCAACTCGAGCCGCTTCGCCTACGGGGACTTCCTGAACGCGGTGATCTCCTTCGTGATCATCGCCACGGTCGTCTTCTTCCTCGTGGTCAAGCCCATCAACACGCTGATGGACCGCCTGCAGACCTCGCCACCGGTCGAGGAGGAGACCCGCGAATGCCCGGCCTGCCTCAGCCAGATCCCCTTCGCGGCCCGCCGCTGCGCCTTCTGCACCGAGGAGGTCGGCCCGGTACCGCGGCCGGTGGCGGCGGCCGCGACCTAGTCCTGCGAAGCGCGCGAGGAGGGATTCGAACCCCCGACTTCCTCCTCCGGAGGGAGGCGCTCTATCCACTGAGCTACTCGCGCGGGTCCGAGCATCGTAGCGGTCCCGCGTAACCCCGCGTGCAGGTCGGGCGTCAGCGGACTCCGACGCGGAAGCGTGGTTGGGGTGGTCCGTCCTCGACGTGGAGGCCGTCGCGGTTGCCGGTCAGGCGGCCGTCGCGGGTGCGGAGGATGACCTCGACGTTGTCGGTGACGGTCTCGGGGTCCAGGCCGCGGAGGGGGAAGGCCGCGGAGGCCAGGAGGTGGGTCTGGCAGTTCGCGCAGCCCTCGACGTGCCAGCGGCTGAGGACCGCCTCGGAGCCGATGAGGGTGCGCTCGCCGTCGACGTCGGCGAACGCGGTGATCAGGAAGGAGCCGCGGATCTTGCCGCGGTCGATGCCCGCGACGTGGAGGTGCTGCCCGCCGTCGCCGTCGCCCTCCCGCTGCGCGACGCGCGCCTCCTCGGCGGTCGGCGGCGTGGCCAGCTCGTCCAGCGAGCCCGGCCCGTACCTGTAGTCCAACGTCGCGATGTCGATCGCGTCGCGCGCCGCGTACTCCGGCCACGGGTCCAGGCGCGTGTCGAGGTCGATCCACGAGTTGGGCGGCACGCCGGGCGTCGCGCCCTGGCCGTCGACCGAGTTCGTGCCCGCCGTCGACCGAGTTCGTGCCCGGGTAGCGCGGCCTGATCTCCAGCGCCCTCGTCGCGCCGTGGCGCTGCTGCCAGAGCCAGAACACGCGGTCGATGAAGGCGTTGTGGAAGAAGAAGATCGGGTCGAGCCCGGCCGTGTCGTTCTCGCCCATGTCGCCGTTGGCGCCCGCGATCACCGACAGGTCCAGGTGCGGCGCGTCGTAGCCGCCGACCGCGAGATGCACCTTGTTGTGCGGGCTCTCGAGCGGGACGACCTTCACCGGCGCGTTGTCGTTCCACTCGGCCGCCGACGTCGTGTTGGAGAACACGGTGTAGTTCGGCGCGTCCAGGCAGAGCTTGAACTCCTCGTGGACGCCGATCGTCACGACGGACTCGGCGTAGGTCCACCTGGCGTTGTGCCTCGTGGTCCGGCTTGGTGTAGTTGACCGTGTCGTTCTGGATGTGGTCGGTGATCGTGTGCTGGAAGGTGTAGGACTTCAGCGGGTTCGGGATCCTCTGGCCGTCCAGCACGAAGGTCGGCTCGGTCAGCACGCGCGGGATGCCGGCCCTCAGCGACGCGGGGCTGCACTCGTCCCAGAACGGGAGCGTCACGTCCGCGCACCCCGGGATGCTGCGCAGCGCGTCCTCCAGCTTGAGGCAGTAGATCCGGTGCCAGAGCGGGAACAGGACGTTGCCGTGCTGGCAGTAGCCGCCCCAGTACTCGGCGCTCGCCCACCCCGCGCCGCGGAACGGCTCGCCGTGGTAGCCGCCCAGCATGAAGAACGAGCGCGGGTCCTCGGGCGGCAGCTCCTTGATGCCCCTCCAGGCGCGGATCAGCGTCTGCAGCGGCGCCTTGTCGCCCGCGTCGTAGTCGGCTTGCAGATCGGTGAGGGATCGCCGCTCGCGCATGGGCGCGAACCTACCAGTATCGGGCAGTGCGCGGTGAGTCTTCGTCAGCGCCGGGCGCAAAGCCTGGACGTGGACGCCCGCGCGCCGCCGGCGTTGACGTCCAACCTGCTTGAGGACTGGCGGCGCAGGTGCCATCGTGACCGGCCATGGAGCCCGCCGCCGCCGACGACCCCCTCGCCCGCCTCGCCGCCGAGCTCGAGCGGCTGTCCGCCGCGCACCTGAAGCTCGGCGAAGCCACGGCCGCGCTGATCCCGCAGGCCCCGCCGGAGGAGCGCCGGATCCTCGGCCAGGCGGCCGCCGCGTCACGCGCCGCCGCGCGCACCGCCTCCGAGGCCAGCGCCCGCGCGCTGGCCTCCGGCGACTAGGTCGCCCGGTCCGCCGCGCGCCAGCGCTCGCCGCGGTCGGCGTCCGGCTCGCCCTCGACGACGATCCGCGCGTGCTGCATCCCCGCCGCGGTCGCGCGCGGCGGCGGCCCGCCGTCGCCGACGATCCCCAGGCCCTCGACGAGCGTGAAGAACGCGCGCGCGAACGGCGACGTGTCGGTGCGCGCCCGGACGTCGTCCCAGGCGATCTGCTCGCGCACGGCACGGGCGATCCCGAGCGTCCCGGCGAAGTCGCAGGAGTGCTCGTCGAACGCGTGGAGCTTCATCACCATGACGTCGTCGAGGTGGACCACCGGCAGGTCCAGCGCGGCGACCGGGATCAGCTCGGAGCGCTCCAGGACCGCCTCGACCGACGCGATCCCGCGCGGCCCGTAGATCAGGTCGACGAGCGTCTCGCTGCCGTCCTCGCCCTCATCCCAGGCCTTCAGCAACCAGCCCTCCGGCGGCCGCTCGGGCCGCATCCCCGCCGCGACGAGCGCCTCCAGCGCCGCCTCGGCGTCCTGCGCGCGGACCAGGAAGTCCAGGTCGTTGCGCGACTGCGGCGCGCCGCGTGCCCAGCACGCCACGCTGCCCGCCAGCGCGAACGGCAGGCCCGCGTCGCGCAGCGCGGCCGCGCCCTTCTTCAGGCTGCTCTCGATGTCCTCGAACGTCGACCGGACCTCGCCCATGCCCGGGGACTACCCCGCCGCGACGTTCCCGCCACGGCCGACGGGGTACAGCGAACGACTGTGAGCGACCCCACGCCGGTCCGCATCGCCGCCGCCGGCGACATGCACTGCCAGCCCTCGCGCGCCGCCGAGGCCCGCGCCGCGTTCGGCGCCCTGGCCGGCACCGTCGACCTGGTCCTGCTGGCCGGCGACCTCACCACCCACGGCCAGCCCGAGCAGGCCCAGGTCCTGGCCGACGCCTGCCGCGACCTCGACGTCCCCATCTACGCCGTCTGGGGCAACCACGACTGGCAGTGCGACGACGTCGCCGGCATCCGCCCGATCCTCGAGGACGCCGGGATCACCATCCTCGAGCGCGAGGCCACGACCGTCTGCATCGGCCCGACCGAGATCGGGATCGTCGGCCTCAAGGGCTTCGTCGGCGGCTTCCCCGGCAGCCACCTCCCGGACTTCGGCGAGCCGCTGCTGCGCGCCGTCTACGCCGAGACCACCCGCGACGTCGCCGCGCTCGACGAGGGCCTGAAGGAGATCGCCCACTGCCCGTTCCGGATCGTGCTGCTGCACTACGCGCCGACGGCCGAGACCCTGCGCGGCGAGCCCGACACGATCTGGACGATGCTCGGCAACGACCGCCTCGCCGCGCCGATCGCCCAGCACGAGCCCGACATGGTCCTGCACGGCCACGCGCACGCCGGCACGTTCGCGGGCCGCATCGACGACGTCCCCGTCTACAACGTCTCGGTCCCCGTCCTGGGCAAGGACTTCTGGGTGTTCGAGCTCACCGGCCTGGAGCGCGCCACCGCGCCGCTGCACTGAGACGCAGACGCCCCTTCAGCCCGTGGCGCGCCAGGCGCACAGCTCCTGCAGGATCCCCAGCGCCCGCTCAGGATCCCTGCGCATGACCGCGAACGCCGCGCGCGCCTGCTCGACGTCGTCCAGCGTCACGCGCGGCTGCTCGACGCAGTAGCGCCCGATCCACTTGACCGCGGCGCGCTCGTAGCGCTCCGGCTCGCGGTCGCGGAGCAGGACGCAGACCTGCAGCGCGTCCTCCAGCCGGATCATCGGCAGCTCGGCGGCGGCCGCGCGGATGATCGAGAGGTTGCCCGTGGTGAGGGCCCGTTGGAAGCGGCTGTAGGCGGATCCGGCGTCTGACACGAACACATGTTCGCACACCGCGCAAGACGTCAGCGTCTCCTATGTGGTGCCGATCGGCAGGTCCTGGACGACCGTCAGCGTGTCGGCGAACAGGTCGCCCTGGTCCCGGACGCGGGCCAGCACGGCCTCCATGTCGAAGGACAACTCCGACGCGTCGCCGGCCTCCACGGCCGCCCGGACCTCGTCCCACGTCAGCGGCGTCGACACCGTCGGACGCTCCCGCGCGCGCGGCGAGTACGGCGCGACCGTCGTCTTGTTGATGTCGTTCTGCGACCAGTCGACCAGCACCTTGCCCTGCCGCAGCGTCTTGGTCTGGCGCGCCACCACGAGGTCGCCGGCCTCGGCCTCCAGCAGGTCGGCGACCGCCTTGGCGAAGCCCTTGGTCAACGCATACGTCATGTCCGGGACGTTGAGCGGCACGTAGACCTGCATGCCCTTGGACCCCGAGGTCTTGGGGACCGCCACGAGCCCCAAGTGCTGGAACATGCCCTGCAGGACCATCGCGACCTGGCAGCACTCCAGCAGCCCGGCGGGTTCGCCCGGATCCAGGTCGAAGGCGATCATCGTCGGCGGCCCGAGCTTCCCGGTCTCGCGGTCGGCGCGGTGCATCGGCGTGTGCAGCTCGAGGTCGGCGAGGTTGCCCAGCCACGCCAGCGTCGCCGGGTCCTCGGCCAGCACGTAGTTGATGACCTTGCCCTTCTCCAGCTTGACCGGCGTCGTGGCGATCCAGTCCGGGCGGTGCTGCGGCGCCTGCTTCTCGTAGAAGAACTCGGCCTCGGAGCCGTGCGGGTAGCGCTTGAGCGTCAGCGGCCGGCCGCGCAGGTGCGCCAGCAGGACCGGCGCCAGCTCGACGTAGTAGCGGATCAGGTCGCCCTTGGTGTGGCCGCTGGGCCACAGCGCCTTCTCGAGGTTGGTGAGGCGCAGCTCGCGCCCGTCGATCTCGGCCCGGACCGCGGTCGCGCGCGGCGTGCCCTTGGGCGCCGCCACCGGCTCGCGGACGACGAGCGTCGCCGGCTTGTCCTCGCGCAGCCCTTTGTAGGACGGCGCGCGCAGCACGCCCTCGCGCGTCCACTCGACGAACTCGACCTCGGCGACCAGCTCCGGCTCCACCCACACCGCCTCGCGCGGGATCTTCACGGCCTTGGGCACGACGTCGAACGGCGACGTGTCGCGGACCAGCGGCTCCAGCAGGGCGGCGAGCCGGTCCAGCTCGGCCTCGGTGAACCCCGTGCCGACGCGCCCCGCGAAGCGCAGCGGCTCGCCGTCGGCCTCGCTCTCGCGCAACCCCACCAACAACGCGCCGATCCGCTCGCGCCGCCGGCCGTCGCCCGGCAGCCAGCCGCCGATGACCAGCTCCTGGCGGTTGGTGTTCTTGACCTTGCGCCACGCGCCCGACCGGCGCCCCGGCTCGTAGGGTGAGTCGACGCGCTTGGCGACGATCCCCTCCAGCCCCTGCTCGCGCGTGGCCGCCAGCAGCTCCCGACCACCTCCTACAACATGGTCGGGGACCTGCCAGCGCTCGCCGTCGGCCAGCAGCGCGCGCAGCGCGGCGCGCCGCTCCTCGTAGCTGCGGTCCATCAGCGACACGCCGTCCAACCACACCAGGTCGAACGCCATGTAGGTGACGGGCTTCTCCTTGGCCAGCCGCTTGACGGCGCTGTCGCGCGTGAGGTGCATCCGGCCCTGGAGCGCGCCGAACGACGGGCGGCCGTCGGCGTCGAAGGCCACCACCTCGCCGTCGAGCACCGCGCGGTGCATGCTCAGCGCCCGGTTCATCCGCGCCAGCTCGGGATAGCGCGCGGTGACGTCGTTGCCGTTGCGCGTCACGAAGCGCATCCGCCCCGGCTCGCTGAAGCAGACCGCGCGCACGCCGTCCCACTTGATCTCGTAGGCCCACTGGGCGTCCTCGCGCGCGGGCGGGATCGGCCCCGCCTTGGCGAGCATCGGGACCAGCGACGACGGCATCGGCTCGGTGCCCAGGACCCAGCCGCTGGTGGCGGGCTCGCCCATGCGGTGGATCATCCAGTCCTTTGAATCGCCCCCACCCACCCCGATGGGGAACAGGGCGTACTTGCCACTGACCCGCTCGCCGTGCAGCGCGACCTCGACCTTCTTGCCCTCGTCCCACTTGAGGACCTCGTAGGTCCCGCGGTCCCAGATCGTCATCGTCCCGGCGCCGTACTCGCCCTTGGGGATCGTCCCGTGGAAGTCGAGGTACTCGAGCGGGTGGTCCTCGGTGTGGACCGCGACGCGGTTGTCCTTCGCCGCCCACGGCAGGCCGTTGGGGATGGCCCAGGACGCGAGCGCGCCGTCGTGCTCCAGCCGCAGGTCCCAGTGCAGGCGCGTGGCCGAGTGCTCCTGGATGACGAACCGCGGCGCGGCGCCGTCGCCGTCGCCGTCAGCCTCCGCCGCGCCGTCGCCGCCCGCGGGCTCGGGCGTCGCGCCGAAGTCGCGCTTGCGCGCGTACTCCTCCAGGTCGGGCTGCTGCTCCTGCTCTTGCTCGCGGCGGGCCGGCACCGGCCTTGACGCTACCCGCTACCCGGCGTGTCCGCCGGCCACCCGCAGCACCGTCTCGCGCAGCTCGGTGATCGGCGCGTCCTTCTCGACGTAGGCGACCGCCCCGCCGCGGCGGCCCTCGCCGTACTCGCGCGGGTGGCCGCTGAGCACGACGACGCGCACGTCCGGGGCGACGCTGCGCAGCTCGCCGACCGCGTCGCGGTCGACGTCGAGCAGGTCGAGGAGGACGACGTCGGGCCGCGTCTCGCCGGCGACGCGGACGGCGACGTCGACGTCGGGAGCCTCGCCGACGATCTCGATCGCGTCGTCGTCCTCGAGCTCGGCGCGGATCAGCGCCCGGAAGGCGGCGGAGTCATCGCAATGCAGCACGCGGACCATGCGTAGGCAAGCGTACCTCGCCGGGCCGCCGTGTTCCCGCAGCGCCGGCGATAGCTTTCACGCGATGGCCACGGCGCTGGACCTGCCGGATCTGCTGAACGCGCACAGCGACGCCCTGGCCGACGCGGTCCTGGAGCGCTTCTCCGCGGGCGCCGGACCGGACGGCGCGCCCGACGCCGCGACCCTGCGCAACCTCCGACTCGGCGCCCGCGCGGCGGTCGACTGCTTCCTGGCGCGGCTGCGCGGCGAACGCGCGGCCCCGGCCGACGTCGCGCTGTTCGTCGCCCACGGCCGCGCCCAGCAGGCCGCCGGCCGGACGCTGACCGAGTTGTTGTCGTTCTACCGCCTCGGCGGCCTGGCGATGTGGGAGCGCTCGACCGCGCTGCTGCCGCACGACGCGACGCTCCCGGCGGCCGAGATCTTCGCGTTCGGCAGCGCGGTGCTGGAGCTGGTGGACGAGCTGTCGGTCGCGGCGGCCACCGGCTTCGCCGCGCAGGAGGCCGAGGCGCGCCGCCGCGACCGGGCGCTGCGCGAGCGGCTGGTGTCGCTGCTGCTGTCCGACCCGCCGGTCGCGGCCGACGTCCTGGCCGGGGCCGCCGCCGCGGCGTCCTGGGCGCTGCCCGAGCGCGTGCGCGTGGCGGTCGCGGCGCTGCCCGCCGACCCGCTGCGCGTCCCCGCCGGTCCGGGTCCGGACCGCGTGCTGACCGCGACCGTCCCCGACGGGCGCCTGGCGCTGGTCGTCGCCGACGACGCCGAGGCCGAGCGCTGGCTGCGGCGCGCCGCGACCGCGCTGGGGCTGGAGGCGCCGCTGGCGCTCGGCCCGACCGTGCCCGCCGGCGCCGCCCAGCGCAGCGCCGCGCGCGCCGTCGCGCTGCTCGACCACGTCCGCGCGGGGACGCTGCGCGCGCCGCGCGGCGGAGCGATCGTGCGCAGCGACGACCACGAGATCGTCCTGCTGCTCGGCGCGGCGCCCGACCTGGCGCGCGAGGTCGCGGGCCGCCGGCTCGCGCCCCTGGACGGCCTGGACGACCCCGCCGCGCGCGAGCGGATGACCGCGACGCTGGCCGCGTGGCTGGCCGATCCCGGCCGCCCGCAGGCGATGGCCGACCGCCTCGGCCTGCACGTGCAGACCGTGCGCTACCGGTTGAAGACGCTGCGCGAGCTGTTCGGCGCCGCGCTCGACGACCCGGACGAGCGCTTCGAGCTGGCGCTCGCGCTCCGCGTCGGCACCGGCGACGCCGCTCAGCCCTCGAGGTCGAGCACCGCGTCGTAGACCTCGGCCGACAGCTCGGCGATCCTCGCGGCGAGGTCGTCGAGGTCGCGGCCCTGGGAGACGAGCACCCACACGCGGCCGTCGCGCGCGACGTTCATCCCCTGCTCGATGCACAGCCGCTCGACCACCGCGTGCCATCCACGCGGCTTGCCGGCCAGCGCGAGCGCGCGCCCGTCGTCGCTGATGTCGTAGCGGATGCCGCGCTTGCGCACACGGACCGTCACGGGCTCGCCGGGCAGGTACTCCAGCGTGGTCGCGACCGTCTCGGCGCCGTGCTCGCCCCAGCCCGCGGCACGCTCCTGCAGAGACTGGCTCATGGTCCGCCGAGCGTAACCCCCGAGCGCAGCCGCGCCAAGCCCCTTGTGCGAGGTGCGACGGACCTCACGGCGCGGGACGCCGCGCCGTTGGACAGGGGAACCGCGAGCCGGCACGCCGGCACCGCTCCGGTGGTTCGACGACCGTCGAAGTGTTCGCTATGCTGGTTCGACGTCACTCGAACTATCTCGGAGGACGCCCCACCATGCTCGCCACCTCTCCCCTCCCCCGCACCCGCACCCGCACGCGCCTGGCCGACGGCACCGCCTTCTGGATGCTCGCCGCCACGCTCGCCTTCCTGTTCTTCGCCTCCAGCGTGCCGTCGCCGCTGTACGTCGTCTACCAGGCGAAGTGGCACTTCTCCCCGATCACGCTCACGAGCGTCTTCGCGGTCTACGTCGCCGCGTTGCTGCTGTCCCTGGTCTTCGCCGGCTCGCTGTCGGACCGCGTCGGGCGCCGCCCGGTGCTGCTCGGCGCGTTGTTGGTGCAGTTGGCCGCGATGGTCCTCTTCGGCCTGGCGCACGGCGTCGACGCGCTGTTCGCGGCGCGGATCGTGCAGGGCTTCGCGACCGGCGTCGCGACCGGGGCGCTCAGCGCCGCGCTGATCGACCTCCAGCCCACGGGCCGGCCGCACCTCGGCGCGCTGCTGAGCGCCGCCGCGCCGCCGCTGGGCCTCGCCGCCGGCGCGCTCGGCTCCGGGCTGCTCGTGGAGTACGGGCCGGACCCGCTGCGCCTGGTCTACTGGCTGCTGGTCGCGATCTTCGCGGCGGCGATCGCCGGCGTCGCGGCGATGCCCGAGACCGTCGTGCGCGACGACGGTCCGCTCCGCACCGCGCTGCGGCCCAAGATCGGGATCCCGCAGCACGCGCGCGCCACGTTTGTCGCGGTCGCGCCGGTGCTGGTCGCGACCTGGGCGCTCGGCGGCCTGTACCTGTCGCTCGGCCCGTCGCTGGCGGTCTCGCTGCTGCACACGACCAGCCACGTGACCGGCGGCCTCGTGATCGTCGCGGTGACCGCGACCGGCGCGCTGACGAGCGTCCTCCTCCGCGACCACCCGCCCGTCCACGTCCTGATCGGCGGCGCGCTGATGCTCGCGCTGGGCATCGCCGTGACGATCCTCGGCCTCAACGAGCAGGTCACCGGGCTGTTCTTCGCGGGCAGCGTCCTGGCGGGCGTCGGCTTCGGCGCCGGCTTCTCGGGCGGGTTCAAGACCATCGTGTCGCTCGCGCCGCCGACCGAGCGCGCCTCGCTCGTCGCCGCGGTCTACGTGCTCTGCTACATCGGCTTCGCGGTCCCGGCCGTCGCCGCCGGCGTCGCGGTGACGCACGCCGGACTGCTGGCCACGACCAACGTGTACGGGTCGATCCTGGTGGTCCTGGCGCTGGGGGCCGCGGTCGCGACGACCGCGCGCCACCGGCGCGGCGTCGCCGCGGTTGCCTGAGCGGCGACGCGCGCCGTAGGCTCGCGCCCATGGCCGACGAGCGCACGAAGTTCCTCCTCGACGAGTCCGCGATCCCGACGCATTGGGTCAACCTCGTGGCGGACCTGCCCGGCGACCCGCTCCCGCCGCTGAGCCCGGCGACGCTGGAGCCCGCCGGGCCCGCCGACCTCGCGGCGATCTTCCCGGAGGCGCTGATCCTGCAGGAGGTCAGCGCCGCGCCGGAGGTCGAGATCCCCGAGGCGGTGCGCGAGGCCTACAAGCTGTGGCGGCCGACCCCGCTGTTCCGCGCGCGGCGGCTGGAGCGGCTGCTCGACACGCCCGCGCACATCTACTACAAGTACGAGGGCGGCTCGCCGGCCGGGTCGCACAAGCCCAACAGCGCGATCGCGCAGGCCTATGAGAACGCGCAGGCCGGCGTCGAGCGGCTGGTGACCGAGACGGGCGCCGGGCAGTGGGGCTCGTCGCTGGCGTTCGCCTGCTCGCTCTTCGGGCTGGAGTGCGAGGTGTTCATGGTGGGGTCGTCGTACGACCAGAAGCCCTACCGGCGGTCGATGATGGAGACGTGGGGCGCGACCGTGCACCGCTCGCCGAGCGACCTGACGGCGGCCGGCCGGTCCCAGGCGTCGCATCCGACCGGCTCGCTGGGGATCGCGATCTCCGAGGCCGTCGAGGTCGCGGCCGGCGACCCGCGCGCCAACTACGCGCTCGGGTCCGTGCTGTCGCACGTGTGCCTGCACCAGACCGTGATCGGCCAGGAGTCGATCGCTCAGATGGAGCTGGCCGGCGAGACGCCGGACGTCGTGATCGGCTGCGTCGGCGGCGGCTCGAACTTCGCGGGCCTCGCGTTCCCGTGGCTGCGGCGCAAGCTGCGCGGCGGCGCGGACATGCGGTTCGTCGCGGCCGAGCCCGCGGCCTGCCCCACGCTGACCAAGGGCGTGTACGCCTATGACTTCGGCGACACGGTGGGGTTGACGCCGCTGATGCCGATGTACACGCTCGGGCACGACTTCGTCCCGCCGCCGGTGCACGCCGGCGGCCTGCGCTACCACGGCGACGCGCCGCTGCTGTGCGCGGTCGTCAAGGCCGGGCTGATCGAGGCGGTCGCCGTCCGCCAGAACCCGACGTTCGAGGCGGCGCTCCAGTTCGCGCGCACCGAGGGGATCATCCCGGCGCCGGAGGCCGCGCACGCGATCCGCGCGGCGGTGGACGAGGCGCTCGCCGCGCGCGAGGCCGGCGAGGAGCGGGTCATCCTCTTCGGTTTGAGTGGCCACGGGCACTTCGACCTCGCGGCGTACGACGCGTACCTGGCCGGGACGCTGGAGGACCCGGAGTTCGACGAGGCCGACGCCGAGGCGGCGCTGGCGCGGCTCCCGGTCGGGACGCCGGCGCTGGCCTGACCTCACGCCGCGCGGGGCGGCCGCGTTGTAGGTGGTGCCATGCGCCTCTACACCTACGCCGCCTCGTGCAACGCCTACAAGATCCGGCTGCTGATCGCGCAGCTGGGGCGGGACGACGTCGAGCGGGTCGAGGTCGACATCTTCGCCGGCGAGACGCTGACCGACGCGTTCGGCGCGCTGAACCCGGCGCGGACGGTCCCGGTCCTGGAGCTCGACGACGGACGCGTGCTGCCGGAGTCCGGCGCGATCCTGTGGCACCTCGCCGAGGGGACGCCGCTGCTGCCCGGCGACCCGTGGCGGCGCGCGGAGATCCTGCGCTGGCTGCTGTGGGAGCAGGCGGACCTGATCGCGGCGACCGGCGGGCTGCGCTTCCGGCTGCAGACCGGGCGCTGGTCGCCCGGCGACGCCGCCGCGGTCGCCCGGCACGCCGCAGGGATCGAGGTGCTGACGCTGCTTGACGACCACCTCGCGACCCGCGCGTTCGTGGTGGGCGAGACGTACACCATCGCCGACATCGCGCTCTACGGCTACACCCACGTCGCCCACGAGGCCGGGCTGCCGATGGACGACTTCCCGGCCGTCGACGCGTGGCTCGAGCGCGTCGCGGCGCTGCCGGGCCACATCGACGACGTCGTCCCCTACCCGGCCAACGCGCGGGTGCTGGAGGGCCGGTCGATCTACGGGTAGGACGCAGGTCCCGGTCACTTCGGGCCTCATATGGGAGCCGAAAGCGACCCGGACCGTGGGCGCAGGGTAGAACGGGCGGCATGACCGACTCCCCCGCCGCGCTCGTGACCGGCGCCGCCGGCGGCATCGGCGGCGCGATCGCGCGCCGGCTGGCCGCCGACGGCTTCGGCGTCCTGGCCGTCGACCGCGCGCCGGTGGAGGCCGGCGACGCCGCGATCGTCGGCTTCGCGGCCGACCTCACCACGCGCGAGGGCAACCGCGACGCCGTCGCCGCCGCGCTGGAGCGCTTCGGCCGCCTCGACGTCGTCGTGGCCAACGCCGGCGCCCAGCACGTGGCGCCCGTCGCCGAGTTCCCCGAAGACCGCTGGGACATGTTGGTGTCCTTGATGCTGACCAGCCCGTTCCTGCTGGCCAAGTACGCCTGGCCGGCGCTGCGCGCGTCGCCGCGGGCGCGGTTCGTGGCGATCGCGTCCGCCCACGCGCTGGCCGCGTCGCCCTACAAGTCGGCGTACGTGGCGGCCAAGCACGGCGTGCTCGGGCTGGTCCGGACGCTCGCGCTGGAGGGCGCCGAGGACGAGATCCTGGCGACCGCGGTCTGCCCCGGCTTCGTCCGGACGCCGCTGGTCGAGGGCCAGCTCGCCGACCAGGCCAAGGCGCACGGCGTCGACAAGGCGACGGTGCTGGCGGACGTGATCCTCGCGCCGCACGCGGTCAAGCGGCTGATCGAGCCCGAGGAGGTCGCCGAGGTCGTCGCGTTCCTGACCGGCCCGGGCGGCCGGGCCTTCACCGGCGCGCCCGTGACGATGGACCTGGGCTGGACGGCACGCTGAGGCCCTGCTAACGATGGGTGGGATGCCCGTCGGAACGGACCCAGGTGCGACCATCACCGAGGAGCTCGAAGCGCACCGGCGCGGGCTCACCGGCTACTGCTACCGGATGCTCGGCTCGGGCTCGGAGGCCGAGGACGCCGTCCAGGAGACGATGGTCCGGGCGTGGCGCAACGCCGAGACGCTGCAGGAGCCGGCGGCGCTGAAGTCCTGGCTGTACCGGATCGCGTCCAACGTCTGCTTCGACATGCTCCAGACGCCGCAGCGGCGCGCGCTGCCGATGGACCTCGGGCCGGCGTCCGGCGCCGACGCCGCGCTGGGGGCGGCGCTGGACTCGTGGGTGCAGCCGATCGCCGACGCGCGCGTGCTGCCGGGCGCCGACGCGGGCGACCCGGCCGAGATCGCCGCCGGCCGCGAGACGCTGCGGCTGGCGTTCGTCGCCGCGCTGCAGCACCTGCCGGCGCGCCAGCGGGCGGTCCTCATCCTCCGCGAGGTGCTGCGCTGGCAGGCCAGCGAGGTCGCGGAGCTGCTGGACACCTCGGTCGCCTCGGTCAACAGCGCGCTGCAGCGGGCGCGGGCGACGCTGGAGGCGCTGGACCTCGACGCGGCGAGCAGCACGGCCGACGTCGGCGACGACGCGGCCCAGCAGGACCTGCTGGCGCGCTACGTCGACGCGTTCGAGCGCTATGACATGACCGAGTTGGTGGCCTTGCTCCAGCACGACGCGGCGTTCTCGATGCCGCCGTTCCCGCTGTGGGTCCAGGGGCCGGGCGACATCGTCACGTTCATGACGACGACCGGCGCCAAGTGCGAGGGGTCGAAGGTCCTGACCACCGCCGCCAACGGCGGGCCGGCGTTCGGCATCTACAACCCGGTCGACGGGGGCGCCGGCGGCTACGCGCCGTGGGCCGTCGTGGTGATGGAGACGTCAGGCGGGAAGGTCTCCGGGCTGCACCACTTCATCTACCCGGAGCTGTTCGCTCAGTTCGGGCTGCCCGACCGGCTCGAGCCGGATCGCGCCGGCTAGGCCGCACAGGTCCAGCAGGCCGCGCAGGTTGGGGTGCGGGTCCCGGACGACGAGCGTCCACCCGCACCGGCGCGCGGCGAGCTGCAGGCGCGCGAGCGCGTCGACGCAGGCGAGGTCCGGCCGGTCGGCCATGCCGCCGACGACCAGCTCGGTCCCGTCGTCGACGACGACCACGAGGATCGCCATCCGCTCTTCGCGCACGCGGCCTCCTTCGTCGCGCCGTAGATGTGGTGCTCCGGCCTTCAGACGCCGCGGCGCGCCGAAACTGATCGCCGAGACGGCTCGCCGATGAGTTCGCGCGCTCCGGCTCGTCCCAGGACGCATGGCCCACTCCCCCTCCCCGTTCGTCCTCGTCCCCGGTGCCGGTGGTGATGGCTGGTACTGGTCGCGCGTCGCTCCCCTCTTGCGCGCGGCCGGTCGTGAGGCCGTCGTGGTGGACCTGCCCGCCGGGGACGAGGAAGCCGGCCTGGAGGAGTACGCGGACGTCGTCGTCGAGGCGATCGACGGGCACGAGGACGTGACGCTCGTCGCGCAGTCCATGGGCGCGTTCAGCGCGCCGATCGCCGCGACGTGGGCCCGCGTCGGGCGGCTGCTGCTGATCGCGCCGATGATCCCGGCGCCCGGAGAGTCCGCGTCGAGCTGGTGGTCGGCCAGCGGGCAGGACGCGGCGTGGCGCGCGAGCGAGGTGGCCGGCGGCCGAGATCCGGAGGCGCCGTTCGACGAGCGCGAGGCGTTCTTCCACGACGTCGCGCCGGAGATCGTCGACGAGGCCTACGGCCGCCCCGAGCCGCGCCAGGCCGACAAGCCCTTCGTGCAGCCGTTCCCGCTGGAGGCCTGGCCGTCGCTGCCGACCGCGGTCCTGCTCGGCCGGCGCGACCGCCTGTTCCCCTACACCTTCATGGTCGGCCTGACGCGCGCGCGCCTGGGCGTCGAGCCCGACGCCGTCGACACCGGCCACCTCGCGTCGCTGGCCCGCCCGCGCGCGACGGCGGACTGGCTGCTGGCGCAGGGCTGAGGGCGCGGCGCGATCAGCCGCCGGCGACGGCCGGGAGGATCTGGACCTCGCCGCCGTCCTTGACCGGCGTCTGGAGCCCGTCGCCGAAGCGCACGTCCTCGCCGTCCACGTAGACGTTGACGAAGCGGCGCAGGCCGCCGTCGCCGTCCGACAGCGAGTCCTTGAGCTCGGGGTGCTCGCCGTAGAGCGCCTCGAGGACGGCGCCGACGGTCGTGCCGTCGACGGCGACCTTCGACGCGCCGCCGGCGGCGGCGCGCAGCTGGGTCGGGAGCTTGACGGTGACGGCCATCAGCGGGCCGCCCCGGCCATCACGGTGGACTCGAAGGCCGAGAACTGCGGGTCGATCTCGTGCGCCTCGAAGGTGTCGCGGACCGCGTCCAGCGTCTTGAGGCCCTCGCCGGTGATGACGAGCACGACGCGCTCCTCCGGGTCGATGTCGCCGCGCTCGGCGAGCTTGGCCAGCGTCGCCGTCGTGACGCCGCCGGCCGTCTCGGTGAAGATGCCGGTGGTCTCGGCGAGCAGGCGGATGCCGGCCTTGATCTCGTCGTCGGTGACGCTGTCGACGCCGCCGCCGCTGCGGTTGGCCAGCTCGATCGCGTACGGGCCGTCGGCCGGGTTGCCGATGGCCAGCGACTTGGCGATCGTGTCCGGCTTGACCGGGCGGCAGACGTCGGTGCCCGCGGCGAACGCGGTGGCGACCGGCGAGCAGCCGGCGGCCTGGGCGCCGTTCATGGTCGGGGCGTCGCCCTCGATCAGGCCGAGCTCGCGCCACTCGTCGAAGCCCTTGGCGATCTTGGTGTACAACGAGCCGGAGGCGATCGGCGCGACCACGCGGTCCGGCGTGCGGAACCCGAGCTGCTCGGCGATCTCGTAGGCCAGGGTCTTGGACCCCTCGGCGTAGTACGGGCGCATGTTGACGTTCACGAACGCCCACGTGTCCTGCTCGCCGGAGACCTCGGTGCAGAGGCGGTTGACGTCGTCGTAGTTGCCGCGGACCTTGATCAGGTTGGTGCCGTAGACGCCGGTCGCGAGGATCTTCTGCTCCTCGAGGTCGGCCGGGATGAAGACGTAGGACGGCATCCCCAGCGCGGCGGCCGCGGCGGCCACGGCGTTGGCGAGGTTGCCGGTCGACGCGCAGGCCAGCGTGTCGAACCCGAGCTCGCGGGCGCGCGCCGCGGCGACGCTCACCACGCGGTCCTTGAACGAGTGCGTGGGGTTGTGCGCGTCGTTCTTGACCCACACCTCCTTGAGCCCGATGCGCTCGGCGAGGCGGTCGGCGCGGACCAGCGGCGTGCAGCCCGCGGGCAGGCCCACGCGCGAGAGGATCTTCGCGCTCGGCCCGGGCTGGCCGTCGACCAGGGGCAGGAAGTCGACGTAGCGCCAGATGTTCTGCGGCCCGGAGGTGATCCGGCGCTTCAGCGACGCGACGTCGTCGGCGAGCGCCGAGTGGTCGTACTTGACCTCGAGCGGCCCGAAGCACTTCGAGCAGACGTACTGCGCAGTGAGCTCGTACTCGGTGCCGCACTCACGGCAGGCCAGGTTCGTGACAGCCATCTAAGAAACCCCAGTCTTCGTCGTATTACGGGTGTTGTGTGACGAAGAAGTGGCTCTTACGCCACACGTCTCCAGGAATTGGCACCTTCCCGCCGTAACGGGGGTTGCCGGGGTTTCATCGGGCCAGTCCCTCCACCCCTCTGGACGTGTACAGCTATGTGATCGGAACCATAGCAACCCGACTTGAGGCTGCAAAACCGGGCATGTGACCGGCCTGCGTCCGCCGGCCCGGGCGGTACACTGCTCCCATCGTGATCCCGACCGTCGACGAGCCCTTCAGTCGCCATGCCGAGGCTGCCCCGCCCGCCTCTGCGTCGCGCTGCCCGCTCTCGCGCGGCCGGCATCGCGCACGTCGCTGAGCCCGAGACGCCCAACGTCGAGATCGTCGAGTACGAGGGTCTCCGCTGGATCAACATCGAGCGCCCCCGGCAGATCGACCGCGCCTGGCTCGAGGAGCACTTCGACTTCCACCCGCTGGACTACGAGGACGTCTACTCGCGCAACCAGCGGCCGAAGGTCGACGAGTACGAGGGCTACCTCTTCGTCGTCCTGCACTTCCCGGTCTACGACAAGCGCGTCAACCGCCTCAACGCGGCCGAGATCGACATCTTCGTCGGGCCGGACTTCCTCATCACGCTGCCCAACGCGCCGCTGGCGCCGCTGCAGTACGTCTTCGACCGCTGCCGCACGAACGAGGACGTCCGCGAGGACATGTTCAGCAAGGGCGCCGGCTACCTGCTGTACAAGGTGGTCGACGCCTGCGTGGACGCGTCGTTCCCGATGCTGCGCAAGATGGGCCTCAAGCTGGAGCGGCTGGAGGACGCCATCTTCGAGGAGGAGGCCAACCGCGAGGTCGTGCGCGACATCTCCAACGCGAAGCAGGAGATCATCAACTTCCGCAAGATCGTCCGGCCGCAGCGCGCGGCGCTCCGGGACCTCGAGCGCACCAAGCGCTACGTCACCGGCGAGCTGGACATCTACTTCGACGACATCAACGACGCGTCCGAGCGCGTCTGGGACATGTTGGAGAACTTCAAGGAGGTCGTCGAGGGGCTCGAGGCGACGAACGAGTCCGTCCTGTCGCACCGCGTCAACGACATCCTGCGGGTCCTCACCGCGTTCAGCATCCTGCTGCTCCCCCAGACGCTGATCGCGTCGATCTGGGGCATGAACACGCACGTCCCCGGCGGCGGGACGATCGGCGGCTTCTGGATCGTCATCAGCTGCATGCTGGTCGTCACGCTCGGGATGCTCATCTACTTCCGGCGACGCGACTGGCTCTAGGGTCGTGAGGCGGTACCGTCGCGGGCATGGACGCCGGCGTCGCCTACTTCCCCACCCACTACGGCCTCGGGCCCGCGGAGCTCGCGCAGCTCGTAGAAGAGCGCGGCCACCGCTGGCTGATGTGGGCCGAGCACACGCACATCCCCGCGTCGCGCGAGACGCCGTGGGGTGGGATCGAGGGCGCGCCCCCGATGCCCCGCAAGTACGTGCACACGTACGACCCGTACGTCGCGTCGGCCTACGCGCTGGCCGCGACGCGGTCGCTGCGCGTCGGGACCGGCATCACGCTGCTGCCGCAGCGCGACCCGATCCTCACCGCCAAGGAGGTCGCGTCGCTGGACCACCTGAGCGGCGGGCGCTTCGACCTCGGCATCGGCGCCGGGTGGAACCGCGAGGAGATGGCCAGCCACGGCGTCGACCCGCGCACGCGGATGGCGCGCATGCGCGAGTACGTGCTGGCGATGAAGGCGATCTGGACCGAGCGCGAGGCGTCCTTCCACGGCGAGTTCGTGAACTTCGACCGCATCTGGAGCGAGCCCAAGCCGCTGCAGAAGCCGCACCCGCCGATCCTCGTGGGCGGCAGCGGGCCGACGGTGCTCGACCGCGTGCTGGAGTACGGCGACGCGTGGATGCCCAACCACGGCCGCGGGATCCTGGAGCGGATCGCCGAGCTGCGCGAGCGCGCCGACCGGCCGATCCCCGTCGTCGTCATGGGACCGCCGAGCGACGACATCGACGTGCTCGAGACCTATGAGAACGCCGGCGTCGACCGCGTCCTGTTCTGGCTGCCGTCCGCCGGGCGCAGCGTGATCGAGGCCGAGCTCGACCAGATCGAGGACACGATCGGGCGCCTCCACGACCGCCCGGCCTGATGGACGATCCGTGGGCGCGGCTGGCCTCGGCCCGCGTCGCGCGCCTCGCGACGATCTCGGCGACGACCGGCGCGCCGCACATCGTGCCGATCACCTTCGTCGCCGACCGCGAGCGCGGCGTCATCGTCCACGCGGTCGACCACAAGCCCAAGACGACCCGCGCGCTCGCTCGCATCGCGAACCTCCGCGTCGACCCCCACGCCTCGATCCTGGCCGACGCCTACGACGACGAGGACTGGTCCCAGCTCTGGTGGGTCCGCGCCGACGGCACCGCCCGGATCCTCGACGCCGACGCCGCCCACGACCTCATCGACCACCTGGTCGACCGCTACCCGCAGTATGTGGAGCACCGCCCCGAGGGCCCGGTGATCGTGCTTGACGTCGAGAGCATCCGCGGCTGGCAGGCGACGTCGTAGGCAGGCCGCCTAGACCTTGTAGGCCGGCTTTGCGGCGCGGATCGTCGTGCCTGGGG
>DATDMD010000245.1:0-7546 GCA_036518975.1 Baekduia sp. | reverse complement strand
AGGCCGGCGTGGCCGTGTTCCACATCGCCTTCGGGCGCTGGGTGGACCCGGCCAACCGCGCGGACCTCCCGCAGCTCATCCGCGAGTCGCTGGACGAGCTGCGGGCGATCGCCGCGGCCTAGGCGCGCGCCGCCGGCTCGCCGTCCAGCGTGAACCGCGCGACGAGCTCCTCGAGGTCGGTCGCCGTCCGCGCCAGCTGCCGAGCGGACGCCGCGATCTGCTGGGTGGAGGCCGACGTCTGCTCGGTGCTCGCCGACACCTCCTCGGACGACGCGCTGGTCTGCTCGGCGACGGCGGCGACCTCGCCGACGTCGTCGCTCATCCTGCGCGCGGTCTCGGAGATCGTCTTCACCGCGTCGGCGATGTCGGTCACGCGGTCGGCCATCTGGCCGATTCCGTCGCTCAGCTCGCCGAACGTCTCACGCGCGCGCTCGACGGTCTCGGCGCTCTGCGCGGAGCGCTCGGCGCCGGACTCGACGACGCCGACGGTGCGGCGGGTCTCGGCCTGGATCTCGGCGATCAGGCCCTTGATCGACGCGGCTGCGCCCTGCGACTCCTCGGCGAGCTTGCGGACCTCCTCGGCGACGACCGCGAACCCGCGGCCCTGCTCGCCCGCGCGCGCCGCCTCGATGGCGGCGTTCAAGGCCAACAGGTTGGTCTGCTCGGCGATCCCGCCGATCGTCGAGACGATGCCGGCGATGCGCTCGCTCTTGGCGTCGAGCGCCCCGATGGCCTCGCGCGCCTCGTCGGAGGCGTCGGCCATCGCCCGCATCGCGGACGTCGCCTCGGCGACCGCGGCCGCGCCCTCGTCGGCGAGCGTGCGGGCGCGGGTCGCGGCGTCCTTGGTCTCCTGCGCGTCGCCGGCGGAGCGCGTCGTCGTCTCCGCGAGCTCGCCGGTGGCCTGGCGGACGGCCTCGACCGCGCGCACCTGGCGCTCGGCGCCCTGCGCGACGTCGCCGACCGCGACCGCGATCTCGCCGACCGCGCGGCCGGCCTCGTCGCTCGTCGAGGCCATCTCGCGCGACGACGTCGACACGGCGCCCGCCGAGTCCGCGACCTGGCGGATCAGCTCGCCGAGCTGGCCGCGCGACTGGTTGTATGCGTCGACGGACTCCATCGTGTGGTCGATCAGCTCGTTGAGCGTCCGCGAGGCCTGGGCGACCTCGTCGGAGCCGCGGACCGGGACGCGCTCGACGTCGGCGTGCGCCGTGACGCTGAGGTCACCGCGCGCCAGCGCCCGGACGCCGTCCTTGAGGCCGGCGACCGCCGAGCGGTCCAGCGCCCTCAGGCGCTCGACCAGGATCTTGAGCGGGCGCGTGAGGCGCGTCGCGATGAGCACGACGGCCAGGGTCACGAGCAGCGTGCCGATGATGCCGGCGATGATCAGCAGCGTCCGCAGGCGGTTGGCCTGCGCGAGCACCTCGGCGGTCGGGACGCTGAGGACCATGCCCCAGTGGCCGGTGGCGACCGGCGCCCAGAACAGCTCGACCTTCTTGCCCGTGAACGGGTCGGTCGTCTGCACGTGGCCCGCCTGGCCCGCGCGCACGCCGGCGGCGACCTGGTCCAGCCGCGCGTCGTGCTTGGAGGAGGCGAGCTTGCCCAGCGTGCTCTTGCCGACGAGCTTCTTGTCAGGCGCCGCGACGAACGTGCCGTCGTGGGAGATCATGAAGGCGTAGCCCGACGTCAGCGCCTTGATCTTGGCGACGCGGGCGTTGACCGAGTTGAGGACCTCGTCGTTGGCGGCGATGCCGACGAAGCGCCCGTCGCGGACGATCGGCGCCATGAAGCTGCTCATCAGCGTTCCGGAGTAGTTGAGCGGCTCGGTGAGCTGCGCCTTCATGGTGGCCTTGGTCGCGCGGTAGGCCGGGTCGGCCAGGTACTCGCTCACCGGCTCGACCTCCGGCTTGCCGGCCAGGCGGTTCCAGTAGATCGCGAACCCGCCGTTCTTCGCGTAGCGCTTGTCACCGGTGTAGCGGGCGTCGAGCCCGTCGAAGGCGTTCGGCTCGAAGGCGACCCACACGCCGGCCGTGCTCGGCTGGGCCGCCAGGATGCTGCGCAGCTGGTCGCCGACGTCGGCGCGCGTCAGGCCGTTGCGGGGCACGAGCGTCGCGGCGAGCGTGCGCGACAGGCTCAGCGCCTGCTCCTGGCCGGTGTCGTAGTCAGCGGCCTCGCGCGCCACGCGCTGGCGCAGCTCCTCGTAGGCGCTGGTCTTCTGCGCGCTCGTCATGCGCGTCACCGCGATCGTCGTCATCGCGCCCACGATCAGGACGGTCAGCGGCACGAGGGTGAGGATCATCTTGGTGCGCAGCGATGTCAGGCGCACGGATGGAAGCTTCATGGCGGACGTAAAACCCCTTGTATACGTGAATGCAAGTACTCGGTATCCACGTCGGGTGGTCGGACGCTACGGAGCGTTCTTGAAAGGCCTTGTCCGCTAGTCACAGTGTGACTACCATGGGTCGCATGCGGGAGCTCCTCGCCGAGCTGGACACATGGACGGTTCCGGGCCACCGGGTCGCGATCGCCACGGTCATCGCCACCGGCGGCTCCGCCCCGCGCCCGATCGGCGCGAAGATGGCCGTCGACGACCAGGGCCGGATCGCCGGCGCCGTGTCGGGCGGCTGCGTCGAGGGCGCGGTCGTCGAGCTGGCCGAGCGGGTCCTGACCGACGACGAGCCGCGCACCGGCGCCTACGGGATCTCCGACGCGGAGGCGTGGGCGATCGGGCTGCCGTGCGGCGGCCAGATCGAGGTCGACGTCGCCCTCTGGGCACCCACGCCGGGCAGCCCGCAGGCACGCTTCGCCACGCTCGCCGCCGCCGGCCAGCGCGCGGCGCTCGTGACCGCGCTGGACGGCCCCCGCGAGCAGACGCTGGTCATTCCCGGCGCCGGCGCCCCGCGCGAGCAGACGCTGGGCGCCCCTCGCGAGCGCGCGCTGCTCGCGCCGGAGGCCGTCGCCGTCGGCGCCCCGCTGAGCCCCGCGACCCGCGCCGCCGCCCGTGCGCTGCTGTGGGCCGATCGCAGCGCGCTCGTCCACGACGGCGGCCGGCGCTGGTTCGTCGACGTCGTCGCGCCTCCGCCGCGGCTCATCCTCGTCGGCGCCGTCCCGGTCGCCCAGGCGCTGTGCCGCGCCGCGCGCGATGCCGGCTGGCGGCCGTTCGTCGTCGACCCCCGCGGCCGCTTCGCCACGCCCGAGCGCCTGCCCGCCGCCGAGCGCGTCGTCGTCGCCTGGCCCGAGGAGGGCTTCGCGCAGCTCGGCGGCCTGGATCCCGCCACCGCGGTCATCGCGCTCAGCCACGATCCCAAGATCGACGACCCGGCGCTCGCGCTGGCGGTCCGCTCGCGGGCCGCGTTCGTCGGCGCGATGGGCAGCCGCCGCGCCACCGCCGACCGCCGCGAGCGGCTGGCGGCGAGCGGGCTGACCGCGGCCGAGCTGGACCGCATCTCCGCGCCGATCGGCCTCGACCTCGGCGGGATCGGCGACGCCGAGACCGCGCTGTCGATCATGGCCGAGCTGGTCGCGGTCCGCCACGGCCGCCCCGGCGGACGGCTGTCGACGACGGACGGCACGATCCACGTGCGCTCCGCGGCGTCGCCGCTGGCGGCATGAGCGCGAGCGAGCGCGACCTCAACCCCGGCGAGTGGGCCGTCCTCACGCTCTGCGACGAGGGCCCGACGCACGGCTTCGCGCTGGCCCAGGAGCTCGCGCCCGACGGGCCCGTCGGCCGCGTGTGGTCGGTGCGCCGGCCGCTGGTCTACCGCGCGCTGCAGCGCCTCGTCGGCCTCGGCCTGGTCGACGAGCTCGGCCCGGAGCAGAGCCCGACCGGCCCGCCGCGCATCCGCGTCGCCGGCACCGCGGCGGCGCGCGAGCGGGTCGACGGCTGGCTCGAGGAGCCGGTCGAGCACGTGCGCGACGGCCGCTACCTGCTGCTGCTCAAGCTCCTGTTCCTCGATCGCCGCGGCCGCCCGAGCGACGCGCTGGTCGACGCCCAGACCAAGGTGTACGCCTCGATCGAGGAGCGCCTGCGCACGCGCCTGCCGGAGGCCGAGGGCTTCGACCGCGTCCTCATGTCCTGGCGGCTGCAGAGCGCGCGCGCCGCGCTGACGTTCCTCGACGAGGTCTAGAAGGCCCCTGAAAATCAGGCGCTCCGGTCAGATGTGGTCGTGGACCGAGCCAGGCGCCGCGCGATTCCGTAGGCAAGGCGTCCGCCTTGCCAAGGGATTGGGTGGCGCTTGGCGATGTGTCCACGGCCGCAGATGGCCGCAGCGACTTTTTCAGGGGTCTTCTAGCGCGCCTGGTGGAGCTGGGCCACCGACCGCTCGAAGTAGGGCAGGGCCAGCGGCCGCGCCCGCTCCAGGCGGATGCGCTCGTACATCCAGCGCAGCTTCTCCTCGGCCTTGGCGGCGCTGCAGCGGCCGCTCTGGGCCCAGCCGCTGACGAGCGCGCCGTTGGCCTCGAGGAACGAGATGGAGTCGGCGGCCTGCATGAGGTCGCCCTCGGGCGACCCGCCGAACTCGTGCTCGCGGATCGGCTGCTGCACGGCCACGACCAGCTCCTCGGGCGCGCCGCGCTCGACCAGCCACGTCGCGACCACCGCCGCCGAGCGCCCGGTGTGGGCGTCGTTGTAGGTCTTGTCGTCCCAGGGCATGGTGGCCATCGCCAGCGCCGGCCCGCCCGGGATCGAGCGCTCCAGGTCGTGCATCAGCGCCGCCAGCACGAGGTGCTCGGGCGCGTCCGGCGCGACGACCAGCATCCAGTCAGCCGCGCGCGTGAGGTGCACGCGGTCGTAATAGGGCGCCAGCCAGCCGAAGGCCGCGTCGCGCAGCGCCAGGAACTCGGAACCGAACGTCCGGTCGGCCGGGAGGGCCCGCCACGCGGGCTCGGCCGCGGTCAGCCCGGCCACGCAGTCCGGGACGGCGTCGCGCTCGACCTCCATCAGCAAAGCCCCTTTTGTCCCGCGTCCGGCGCCGTTTGCCGTTGACGCTGTCCTGCATGCGAGTGTACTGTATTCATGTATGCAGGGCCTCCGATTCGAAGGGGTCGCGGCGGCGGTCCGCAGGAGAGAAATGCAGTCCCCCGCCCGGCGCCCGCCGGGCGGTTGAACGTCGCGAGGAGGCTTCATGCCATTCATCAAGGAGCAGTTGACCACCGACAACCTGTTGTTGTCGGTCCTGTACTCCCTCGGCGCCGTGAGCGTCGTCCTGGTCGTCCTGGCCCTCGGCTTCATCGACGTCGGCCTGGTCCGGCGCAAGAACACCCTCGACACGTGGATCCAGAAGCTCGTGGCGGCGCTCGTCGCCGGCGGCGGGACCCTCGTCGTCGGCTACGGGATCTGGAACTGGCAGTTCAACTCCGCCTTCGGCGTTCCTCATCCTCTCGGCCAGGCGCTGAAGGACTGGTGGCTCGGAGGGCAGTTCCAGACGCACTTCGCGGGCGCCATCGACCCCAAGATCCTGCCGGAGGCCGACGTCCAGCAGATCTTCCTGGTCTTCTTCGTCGTGTTCTCCATGGGCACGATGGCGCTCATCCACACTGGCGCCATGGAGCGGATGAAGCCGGTCCCGCTCTACACCATGGCCGCCATCATCGGCCTCGTCCTGTCGCCGCTCGTGGCGTACTTCTGCTGGGGCCCGGTCGGCCCGCTCACCAATCACGGCACGCACGACTTCGACGGCATCTTCCCGCTCTACATCTTCGCGGGCACGTGGGTCGCGGTCCTGAGCTGGCGCCTCAAGCCCCGGCTCGGAGCGTTCGAGCCCCATCCCAGCGGGACCGCGCCGGCGGCCCAGAACGTGGGGATGGTGGCCACGGGCGTGTTGATCATCATGTTCGCCCTGCCGTTCATCGCGCTGTCGTCCGGCTTCGTCATCCCGGGCCAGGGCTTCTTCGGCATCTCGTTCACCGAGTCGGGCTTCGGCATCGTCCTGACGAACATCTTCGCCGCCTACATCGGCGGCGGCATCGTCGGCGCGATCGTGGCCTACCGGCGCCGTGAGCCCGTGTGGGCGCTCATGGGCCCGCTGTCGGGCGCGGTCATCTGCGGCACGCTGTTCGACGTCGGCAAGCCGTGGGAGGTCCTGATCCTCGCGTGCTTCGGGCCGCTCGTGGCGCTCGGGACCGCGAACCTGCTGCGGCGCCTGCGCATCGACGAGCCGAAGGTCATCCCGCTGGCCCTCGGGCCGGGAATCGTCGGCGCGATCGCCACCGGCTTCATCGCCTGGCACACCAAGACCGGCGGCTACCCGGGCCTCGAAGGCGCCTACGCCCTCGGGCACGCGGAGATCACGCCGTGGATGCAGCTCGCGGGCGTCGCGGTCGACGTCGCGCTGGCCGCCATCCCGTGCCTGATCATCTGCCTGATCTTCGAGCGGACGAGCGGGCTGCGGGTCACCGAGGCCGAGGAGATCGCCGGGATGGACGCGACCTACTGGAACACGGACAACTACGGCGAGGAGACGCTCGCCGCCGCGAACGGCCGCACGGGGCTGCCGGTCACGGCGGCGTCCGCCGGGGTCGCGCCGCCGAGCTGAGGCGGAACGGCCCAGCCGTAGTGACGGAACGGCGCGGCCTCTCGGCCGCGCCGTTCCTCGTTCGGGCAGCCCTCAGGCTGCGCGAGTCTGGCCCGAGGGCCGAAGCACGGCGCCGGCGCCGGGCACGTCGCGCGGCAGGCCGAGCGCGTCCAGCAGCTCGGCGGCGGTCGCCGTCGCGGCCGAGACCACCGGGACGCCGAGCTCGGTCTCGAGCTCCTCCAGCGCCGGGAGCGACGGCATCTGCACGCAGGCCGACGCGACGAGCACGTCGACGCCGGTGAGGTCGAGCGTCCGCGCGTGGCCGAGGAGGCCGGCGGGGTCGAGCTCGGCGACCTCCAGGTTGTTGGGCACCGAGAGCGAGACGCTGCCGGTCACGTCGAAGCCGTAGTCGGCCAGGTAGTCGCCGACCATCGCGGTCAGCGCCGGCATGTACGGCGTCATGATCGCGATCCGCTCGGCGCCCAGGCCCTGCAGGACGCGCACCAGCGCACCGGCGCTGCTGACCACCGGCGCGGTCGAGCCGTTGTCGGCGGCGACGCGCGCGAGGTGCTCCTCGATGCGCTCGTGCGCCCGCTTCCCGTTGGCCATCAGCGCGACCAGGCACGCGTAGACCAGGACGTCGACGCCGGCGTCGGAGAGCTCGCGCGCGCAGCGGTCGCCGTCGGCGACCATCCGCTCCAGCGACTCCGCGTCGACGTTGTGCAGCACCGCCCGGCTGGAGTGGAACGTGGGCGGCGGGTCGAGCGCGAGGCGTCCCAGCAGCTCCGGGATCTCGGTCTCGATGGTGGTGTTGGAGCTGGGCACGATGAGGCCCACCCGCTTGCGTCTGGGCATGTTGGGGTCCTTCGTCGGAGGGGAAACGCGTCTAGGGCCGGGCGGACCGGCGGCCGCCGAGGTAGCCGATCACGACGGCCAGGAGCGTCAGGAGCGCCGAGACGACCTCGGGGCGCTGCCAGACCGGGAGCGGCGCGGCGGGCGCGACCGGCGCCGGCGCGGCGAACGCTCCGGCCTGCGGC
>DATDMD010000244.1:0-9039 GCA_036518975.1 Baekduia sp. | reverse complement strand
CACGTCGACGACGACTTCCACGAGACCGCCAAGGGCGCCGGATGGGGCGCCGTGGGCGGCGCGGTCATCGGGCTGATCTTCCCGCCGACGCTGCTCGCCGGCGCGGTCTTCGGCGGCGCGATCGGCGCGGGCGCCGGGGCGCTGCTGTCCCACGGCGACAAGAAGGAGATCAGGGCCGACGTCGAGGACGTCCTGCCGCCCAACAGCTCCGGCATCGTCGCGATCTTCGAGGAGACGTGGCTCCAAGACGTCGAGAAGGCGCTCGCGAAGGCCAGCACCGTCACGCAGGAGAAGGTCGACGGCGAGAGCGCGAGCCAGGTCAAGACGGCCGCGACCGACACGGCGGCGACGACGTAGCCGGCGCGCGCGGGTGACGATGACGACGACGACCGAGCGGGTCGGGGACCGGGGCGCGAAGGCCAGGCCGGCGCGCCCGTCGGTCGCCGAGCGCGCGCGCGGCAAGGCGGCCCGCAAGGCGACGCCGCGCGCCAGCCACGCCGCGTTCGCGCCGCCGCCGTCGCGCGCCGATCCCGTCGCGCTGCTGGAGCGGCAGGCCGCGACGCGCGTGCCCGAGCTGGTCCCGATCCGCTACGGGCGCATGCTCGTCTCGCCGTTCGCGTTCTACCGCGGGGCTGCCGCGATCATGGCCCACGACCTCGACGCGACGCCGCGGTCCGGCCTGAAGGTGCAGTGCTGCGGCGACGCGCACCTGTCGAACTTCGGGGTGTTCGCCTCACCGGAGCGCCGGCTGGTGTTCGACGTCAACGACTTCGACGAGACGCTGCCCGGCCCGTGGGAGTGGGACGTCAAGCGCCTGGCCGCGAGCATGCTGATCGCGGCGCGCGACAACGGCTTCGGCGTCCGGCAGCAGGACCGGATCACGCTCGACACCGTCGGCCGCTACCGCACGGCGATGGCCGGCTTCGCCGCGATGACGAACCTCGGCGTCTGGTACTCCCACCTGGACGCCGATGCCGCGCTCGCGGAGCACGGCTCGGAGTTCAAGCCCAAGCTGGCCAAGCAGACCGGGAAGTCGCTGGCCAAGGCGCGCACGCGGGACAGCATGGCGGCGTTCTCCAAGCTCGCCCAGGTCGTCGACGGCGAGGCGCGGATCGTCGACCAGCCGCCGCTGATCGTGCCGATCGAGCAGCTCTCGCCCGACGAGGAGCGCGACGAGGTGTTCGAGCGGCTGCGCGGGCTCATGCGCGCCTACCGGCGGACGCTCGAGGCCAACCGGCGCCGGCTGCTGGAGCAGTACGAGCTGGTCGACTTCGCCGGGAAGGTGGTCGGGGTCGGCAGCGTCGGCACCCGCGCGTGGA
Organism: Baekduia sp.; assembly: GCA_036518975.1. Lineage (GTDB taxonomy): Bacteria > Actinomycetota > Thermoleophilia > Solirubrobacterales > Solirubrobacteraceae > Baekduia. The sequence goes on along the minus strand of DATDMD010000244.1, from coordinate 7,720 downwards.
TCGCGCTGCTGCTGGGCCGCGACGAGCAGGACCCGCTGTTCCTGCAGATCAAGCAGGCGGAGGCGTCGGTGCTCGAGGAGTCACTCGGGCGCAGCGAGTTCCGCAACCACGGCGAGCGCGTGGTCGTCGGCCAGCGGCTGATGCAGGCCACCAGCGACATCTTCCTCGGGTGGGTGCGCGTCGACGACGCGATGGGCGGCCCGGCCCTCGACTACTACGGCCGGCAGCTCAAGGACTGGAAGGGCTCGGCGGAGATCGACCAGATGGACGCGACCGCCATGGCCACCTACGGCACGCTCTGCGGCTGGACGCTGGCCCGCGCGCATGCGCGCAGCGGCGACCGGATCGCGATCGCCGCCTATCTCGGGAGCGGCGACAGCTTCGACCGGGCGGTCGTCGCGTTCGCCCATGCGTATGCGGAGCAGAATGAACGGGACTACCAAGCATTGAGCGACGCGGTGCGCTCGGGTGCGATCGAGGCTCAGGAGGGACTGTGATGCACGTCGTCGTCGGAGGCTCGCGGACGTTCGCGAGCGCTGTTGTTGTTGTCGTCGTCGCGCTCGCGGCGGTGCTGGCGACCGGGTGCGGCAGCAGCGGCAAGCCCGCCTACTGCTCGGACCGCAGCGACCTGGAGAGCTCCGTCAAGGGGCTCACGAGCGCGGCGTCGAGCCTCGACGTCAACGCTGTGAAGGCGCAGGTGACGAAGATCCAGGACGACGCGACGTCGCTCGTCAGCTCCGCCAAGAGCGACTTCCCCGACCAGACCAGCGCGCTCAAGTCGTCGGTCGACCAGCTCCAGCGCTCGGTGGCGGCGGTGACGTCGACGCCCTCGGCCAGCCAGGTCGCCGCGATCGCCGCCGGGGCGACGGGCGTCGTGAGCTCGGTCAAGGGCTTCGTCGACGCGAGCAAGTCGAAGTGCAGCTAGGCGGGGACCAGGACGTCGGCCAGCCCGAAGGCCCCTGCGCGGCGCGCCGGGAGCGTCGGCAGCCAGGTGGGGTCGGCGCAGCGGAAGGACTCCGGGTCGGCGTCGATGATCCCGACCAGCACCTCGCCGACGATGCGGCCGCCGACGGGGCCCAGTTGGTCGCCGTCGTGCAGGGCGTCGGCCTCCTTGAGGATGTAGAACCACAGCGGCGTCGCGTCCGTCCACCCGTGCTCGGCGAGGCCGAGCTCCTCGGGGCTCAGCGCGGGCACGCCGAGGCGGGCGGCGACGGCCTCGCCTGAGGGAAGGCCGACGGCCTGGCCGCGCTGGAGGTCGCGGTTGGCCAGCGACGCGTAGTCGGTGCCCGGCGCCGCTCCCGACACCTCGGTGGGCAGCGCGATCAGCGGGGCGGGCAGCCGCGAGTCGATGCGCTTGGCGCGCTGGGCGGGCGGGTGGCCGTCGACGTCGATCTGCAGCGTCCAGTCGACGGTGTGCTCGGGCGGCACGGGGCCGAAGCCCATGAGGTCGGGGAACACCGGACAGGGGCCGAAGCGCGGGTTGACCTGATACCGGTCGCGGATCTGCGCGTGGCCGTAGCGGTAGGCGGCATCGGCGAACTCGAACGGGATGTAGGGGTCGTCCTCGTCGACGCGGTACAGCCGCGGGCCGTCCTCGAGGAGCTCGGCGGTCAGCTCCGGGCCGATCAGCCCGGGCAGGAACTCGCGCAGGATCACGTGCTGGTAGTGCCACGTGGCGGCGCGCCGCGCCTCCGCGAAGACGTCCGCCTCGGCGGTCCCGTCCTCGCGCAGGCGGTCGACCAACCGGTTGTGCAGGTCGATGAAGGCCACCAGCATCTGGTTGGTGAACAGCTGCACGTCGTTGCGCGGGTCGCCGATGAGCGCGATCCCCTCGCGGTTGCGCGGGACGTCGCAGCCGCCCTCGCTGGACAGGAGCTTGACGGGGTCGTCCTTGCGGTACAGGTACGGCATGCCGACCGGGCCGGCGCCGTACACGCCCTCCAGGTTGGCCCGCGGCGCGCGGGCGTTGCGCAGGCGGGCGGGGTCGGCGCGATGGGTCAACGGCGAGCGGTCGGCCGTGATGTCGTGGGCGAGGAACTGCCCGAAGAACGGCCACACCGCGGCGACGTGGGAGTCGGCCTCGCCGGCGCCGAGGTCGCAGGGGCCGCCCGGACGGCCGAGCGCGTGCAGCGCCCGCTCGTCGGCGTCCAGCGGGGGCAGATCCGGGAACAGCGACCGGTAGCGGCCGCCGGCGATCGGGGCGTCCACCCGCTCGGGAGCCAGGCAGTGGTCGCGGGCGATGCGGGCGGCATGGCGGTTCATGGGTCGATGGTCCCCGCTGCGACAGTGTCTCGCGTCTGGGCCTGACCCGTGTCGGGTCCCCAGTCGCGGCGCGCGTCGTCGAGCAGCGCCGGCGCGGCGGCCGCCACGCCCGTCACGCCCGCGGCGAGCAGGAGGACGACGCCGATCGCGTGCGCCCAGCCGGGCTCGGCGGCGGTGAGGAACGCGAGCGCGCCGAGCAGGCACGCGGCGGCGCAGCGGCCGGCGCGCCGCGGCCCGCGCGGGATGGGCCGCGACACCGCGGCGTCGGGGTCGGCCGCGGCGCCCGCGTCGTAGCCGAGCTCCCCGCGCAGGCTCAGACGCAACAGCATCAACAACGACGGCGCGAGCACGAGCGCGCCCACCGCGACGGCGACGACGACGGCGACCAGCGTGGCGCGCGGCGCGGCGGCCTGCTGGACCGACAGGCCCGGCAGCAGCCGCGGCTGCTGCGCCAGCGCCCAGCCGGCCACGATCGCGGCGACGGCCGTCCCGGCGGCGGCGCGCGCGAGCGCGAACCGCGATCCGGCGACGAGCCCCAGCGCGACGGCGCCCGCGAGGCCGGAGACGATCACGGCCGGGAGCCCCGGCCCCGCGACGAGGCCCGCGTACAGCGGGTGCGCGTCCTGGCGCAGGACGGCGAGCCCGGCCACGGCGAGCGCGCCGGCCACCACGCCGGCGCCGAGCGCGGCGGCGGTAGGGCGCGATCAGGTCGCCGGCCCCGCGGCGCCGCGCGTCGTCGCACAGGTACACGGCCGCGAGGTACGCGGAGAGCGCGACGGCCAGGGCGCCGGTCAGCAGCGCGGTCGGGTTGAGCCAGCTCGACAGGAGGTCGCCCTCGGCGTTGCCGTACGGCACGCGCCCGGACGCGATGGCGCCGAGGCAGGTGCCGAGGGCGAACGGCGCCAGGATCGAGGCCACGGCGGAGACGCGGTCGACGGCGCGCGTCTGCCGCGGCCCGGACGTCCCGGCCGACAGCGCGTAGGCGCCGCCGCGGGCGACGATGCCCAGCGCCGCGAGCGACAGCGGGATCGCGAGCGTCGAGGCGATCGAGCCGAACGCCGCGGGGTAGGCGGTCCACGTGATCGTCAGCACGAAGATCAACCACACGTGGTTGGCCTCCCACACCGGCGCCATCACGTTGTGGGCGAAGTCGCGCAGGCGCCGGCCCTCCGGCGTCGCCGGCGCGCCGACCTGCCAGACCGCGGCGCCGAAGTCCGCGCCCGCCAAGATGATGTACAACGCGAGGCCCGCGAGGACGAGGACGATCGGGACGGACGCCAGGCTCATCGCGCGACCCCGGCGCCGGCCTCGACCTCGACCTCGACCGGCACGCGCGCCAGCCGGCGCAGGATCCACGCCGTGCCCGCGGCCACCGCGAGGTAGACCACGCACAGCGTGGCGTAGGTGACCGGGATCACCCCGGCGCCGGTGACGGCCGCGTCGGTCCGCATCACCCCGTAGACGACCCAGGGCTGCCGGCCGACCTCGGTCGTCACCCAGCCGGCGACCAGCGCGACGCACGCGAGCGGGCCCGCGGCGACCAGGGCCAGGAAGAACGCGCGCGACGACGGCAGCCGCCGGCGGCGGACCCCGACGACGAGGGTCAGGACGCCCAGGCCGGCCAGCAGCGTCCCGATCCCGACCATCGTCTGGAACGCGAGGCGCACGACGTTGACCGGCGGCCGGTCCGCGGGCGCGACCGCGTCCAGCCCCCGCACCCGCGCGCCCGGGTCGTGGAACGCCAGCGCCGACAGCGCCGTCGGGACGCGGATCCCGTAGCGGACGTCGCCGTCGCGGTACCAGCCGAGCACGTGCAGCGGCGCGCCGTCGGTCGTCTTCGCCAGGCCCTCGATCGCGGCCAGCTTGGTCGGCTGGGCGTGGCTGACCGTGCGCGCGGCCCAGTCGCCGACGAGGATCTGCAGCGGCGCGGCGATCGCCGCGATGGCCAGCGGCAGCGCGATCGCGGTGCGCTCGTACCGCGTCCAGCGGCCGCGCAGGCGGGCGGCCGCGTAGGCGCCGGCCACGACGAAGCCGGTCACGAGGTACGCGGCGACGTACATGTGGATGACCTCGTGCCACAGGAAGTCGTTGGCAAACAGCGCCCTCCACGGGTGGACGTCGATCACACGGCCGGCCGCGTCGGGTCGGAAGCCGCCCGGATGGTTCATCCAGGCGTTGACCGAGATCACCATCCACGACCCGAGGAAGCCCGTGACGACGATGGGGATCCCGCTCAGCAGGTGCAGGCGCGGCGACAGCCGGTCCCACCCGTAGACGTAGATCCCGATGAAGATCGCCTCGACGAAGAACGAGAAGCCCTCGATCGCGAACCCGAGGCCGAAGACGCCGCCGAACGTCGCGGTGAAGTTCGGCCACAGCACGCCCATCTCGAAGCTCAGGACCGTGCCGGTGACGACGCCGACGGCGAACAGGGCGATCATCACCTTGCTCCAGCGCCGCGCGATCGTCCGGTAGAGCGGGTCACCGGTGCGCTGGCCCAACCACTCCATGATGAGGACCATCACGGGGAACGCGATGCCGAAGCACACGAGCGGGATGTGCACCGTGAACGACAGCGCCTGCATCTGGCGCGCCTGCAGGAGGTGCGCCTGCTCGGCGGGGCCGAGGGCCGGCGCCGGGACGGCCGCGCCGAGCAGGGTGGGGAGGTGGGTGAGCACGATCGTCAGGCGCCCGCTGCCCGCAGCCGGGCGGCGAGCTGCACCCGCACGGCGTCGCGCTCGCGCTGGAAGTCGGTCAGCGAGTGGCTGAGCGGCGGCGGGACCGCGGCATCGTCATAGGCGCGCGCCCGCGCGCGCAGCGCGGCGACCATCTGGTCGAGCCGCGCCGCGCGCTGTTCGAGTCGATCGCGCTCGAGGTGGGCGGCGAGCGTCACGTCAGGCCGTGTGCAGCGCCTGGCGGAGGGTCGCGGCGGCCTGGGCCACCGCGGCCCGCGTCGCGTGCGTCCCGCTCAGCGGGTTGAGCATCATGAAGTCGTGCGTGATGCCGTCGTAGCGGATGGTGGTGACCGCCACGCCCGCCGCGCGCAGGCGGCTCGCGTACGCCTCGCCCTCGTCGCGCAGGACGTCGGCCTCGTCGACGATGACCAGCGCCGGCGGCAGCCCGGCGAGCTGCGCGTCGGTCGCCCGCAGCGGCGAGGCGAACGGCTCGTCGCGGGTGGCGAGGTCGGGCGCGTAGCAGTCCCAGAACCAGGCCATCGACCTGGCGGTGAGGAAGTAGCCCTCCGCGAACTGCTTGTAGGACTCGGTGTCCATCGCGGCGTCGGTGACCGGGTAGTACATCGACTGCTGGACGAAGCGCACGTCGCCGCGCTCCTGGGCCAGCAGCGCGATGGCGGCCGTCATGCCGCCGCCGACCGAGTCGCCGGCGATCGCCATCCGCTCCGGGTCCAGCCCGTTGGCCGCGCCCTCGCGGACGATCCACCGGGCCGTCGCGTAGCCCTGCTCGATCGCGACCGGGTAGCGCGCCTCGGGCGAGCGGTCGTACTCGACGAACGCCAGCGCCGCGCCGGCGCCGACCGCCAGCTCGCGGACCAGGCGGTCGTGCGTGCCGGCGTTGCCGAGGACCCAGCCGCCGCCGTGCAGGTAGAGGATCACGGGCAGCGTGCCCTCCGCGCCCGCGGGACGCACGACCCGGACGCGCACGTCGCCGACGTCGGCGGGGACGGTGATCCAGCGCTCGTCGACCGGCAGCTTGTCGATCGGGGCGGCCTGGACGTCGTCGAGGACCTTGCGGGCCTCGTCGGGCGTCAACTCGTACAGGAACGGCGGCTGGCCGGTCGCCTCGACGAACGCCTGCGAGGCGGGCTCGAGGACGATGGGGGTCTGGGTGGTGGTGCTCATGTCGATGTCCTTGCTGTGGTCGTGGATGGGCTAGGCCGCGAGCCGCAAGGCGGCGGCGTCGAGGATCAGGTCGGCGGTCTCGGCGGGGTGGGAGACGGCGACGGCGTGCGAGGCCCCGGGCACCTCGACCGTCCGGAGCGCGTTCGCGCGCTGCGCCAGGGCGCGCTGCAGCGCGGCCGGGATGTTGCGGTCCTCGACGCCGATGACGAACGAGGACGGCACGTGCCGCCACAGCGGGTCCGGGCCCGAGGGCTCCTCGAGCGCGGCCTGCGCGACCGGACGCTGGGTGATGCTCATCAGTCCGGCTTCGTGCGCAGACAGGTCAGCGCAGAACTGGTCGTGGAAGCGGTCGCGGGCGATCAGCAGGTCCACCGTCCCGTCGCCGTGCGGCACCGGCCGCAGCGCGTCGCCGAGCGTGCTGCCGGGGAAGCGCTGCGACAGCTCGACGCAGCTCTCGCCCGCCTCCGGCGCGAAGGCGGCGACGTAGACCAGGGCGACGACGTCGCCCGCGTCGGCGGCGACGTTGGAGATCACCGCCCCGCCGTAGGAGTGGCCGGCGAGGACGACCGGGCCGTCGATGGTGCGGACGAGGTCGCCGATCCCGGCCGCGTCGGCGGCGACGCCGCGCAGCGGGTTGGCCGCGGCGACGACCGGGTGACCCGCGGCGTGCAGGCGCTCGGCGACGGCGTTCCAGCTCGCCGACTCGGCGAAGGCGCCGTGGACGAGGACGATGGTGGTGGGCTGCATGAGGTCCTTTCGGAGGGGCGTGGCGTTGACAGCGACCACGGTCGCCGCTGGGAGGCCTCCGTCGCCTCGGTCGCCGTCCCCAGTCCGCACCCGGGGCGACGCGGGACTGGGGACCCGGCTGGGCACCTCACGGATGCCGCGCGCGTGACCCGTGACTAGCGTCGCCGCCGTGATCGCACCCCACCTCGCCATCCCCCTCCGGGGCCGCAGCCACGAGCTGGCCGAGCTCGACGCGCTGGTCGGCCGGGCCCGCACCGGGCGCAGCGGCGCGCTGGTCGTCGCCGGCGAGGCCGGCGTCGGCAAGACCGCGCTGCTGGACCTGATGGCACAGCGCGCCGCGGCGCACGTGCGGACCGAGCGGATCGTCGCGTCGGAGTCCGAGATGGAGCTGGCCTATGCCGGCCTCCAGCAGCTGTGCTCGCACATGATGGACGCGGTCGGCCAGCTGCCCGAGACCCAGCGCGACGCCCTGGAGACGGCGTTCGGGCTGCGCGACGGCTCGGCGCCGAGCCCCTTCCTGGTCGGGCTCGCCGTCCTCGGGCTGTTCACCGTGGCCGCCGCCGACCGGCACCTGCTGGGCGTCGTCGACGACGCCCAGTGGCTGGACGACGCGTCGGCGCGGGCGGTCGCGTTCGTCGCGCGCCGGATCGAGGCCGAGGGCGTCGCGATCGTGCTGGCGATGCGGGTGGTCGACCAGGAGTTCGCCGACCTGCCGCAGCTGGTGGTCGGCGGGCTCGCCGACGACGACGCGCGCGAGCTGCTCCGCCTCTCGGTCCCGGCCCCGCTCGACCGGCGGGTGCGCGACCAGCTGGTCGCCGAGGCGCGGGGCAACCCGCGGGCGCTGCGCGAGC
>DATDMD010000243.1:0-10085 GCA_036518975.1 Baekduia sp. | reverse complement strand
GGCTTGAGCAGGTCGTCCCAGCCGTGGATGCCCTTGGGGTTGCCCTTGCGCACGACGAAGCTCACGAGCGACGTGGAGACGAAGCCGCCCTGGCCGCCGTCGGCCTCGGTCTGCGCGACCCAGTCCTTGGGGACGAGGTTGGGGTCGACGAGCTTGTCGACGTCCGGGCTGAGCGACAGCGCGACGACGTCGGCCTTCTGGCCGGCGGCGACCGCGCGGCTCTGGTCGCCCGACGCGCCGTAGGACGTCTTGAACGACGCGCCCTTGCCCTCCGGGGTCTTCTGGAAGTCGGGGATGATGTCGTCGTAGACGACCTCGGGGGTGGAGTAGGCGACGAGCGAGATGGAGGACTTGGTGCCGCCGCCGGACGACTGCGAGGCGGAGGCGGACGAGCCGCCGCCGGTCTCGTCGGACGAGCCGCCGCACCCGGCGACCGCGAGGGCGGCCACGACGAGCGTCGACAACAGGATCTTGGACTTCACAACATGCTCCTCGGAAAAGGCTGAATCACAGTCAGGTTTAGGAGGTTCGCGAGTGTACACCAAGCCAGTGGGCAAGACAGGCTTAGTCGAGAAGGGCGCTGCCAACTAGGCTTGCGGCGTGCGCGAGACGCGGCCCGAGGTGTTCCTGATCGCTCGGCCGGCGCTGGACGGCGCCGGGATGCGCGGGTACCTGGAGGCCGTCGGCGGCGCGTCCTGGCTGGACCGGCGCGAGGCCGAGGGCGCGCGTGACGCCGAGACGCTCGTCGAGTTCGCCGGCCGCGCGTGCTACCGGTCCTGGGAGCCGGGGTTGAATTCCAACGTCACTCGCGTGCGCGAGGACCAGGGCGAGTACCTCGACAACGTCCTCGCCTCCGGGCACGGCTCGGTGCTCGAGCACGCGAGCTACACGTTCGCGTTCCGGGACGTCTCGCGCGTGTTCACCCACGAGCTGGTCCGCCACCGCGCCGGCAGCGCGTTCTCCCAGGAGTCGCTGCGCTACGTGCGGCTGAGCGAGATCGGCTTCCGCGTCCCGCCGGCGCTGGAGCCGCTGCGCGGACGCGTGCTCGCGATCGTCGAGCAGCTGGAGGAGTTCCAGCGCGATGCCGCGCGGGAGCTGGGCCTGGACGAGAACGGCGTCCCGTTCGCCGTCAAGAAGGAGGCGACGTCGGCGCTGCGCCGGCTCGCGCCGCTCGGCCTCAGCACCGACATCATCTGGACGGCCAACGTCCGCACCCTCCGTCACGTCATCGCGCTGCGCACCGCGCCGGCCGCCGAGGAGGAGCTGCGGCTCGTGTTCGACGCCGTCGCGCGCCTCGCGCGCGCCGAGGCGCCGGCGCTGTTCCAGGACTTCGCGCGGGGCGACGACGGCACCTGGATCCCCGCCCACGGACGGGTCTGAGTCACCCTCCCGACCGCCTACCACCGCCGCACCCCCGCAACGGGTGTCCCAGACGGGATTCGACACTCCAAGCACCCTGTGTCGAGATCGTGAAACTTGCGTGCTGACGCGCGCTAAGTGTGAGCAGTGCCTTCGATTGCCGCGATCTTCCCGGGCCAGGGGAGCCATGCCCCGGACATGGACGAGCCGTACCGCGGCCAGCCCGCGTTCGAGCGCGGCCTGGAGCTGCTCGGCTTCGACCCGTTCGAGCGGCTGGACGAGGGCACCCGCTACCAGCAGCCCGCGATCTTCCTGTGCTCCGTCGCCGCCTGGGACCTCTGGCGCGCCGAGGCGCCGGACGAGGTCGCCGACGTGCGCGCGGCCGCCGGCCACTCGCTCGGCGAGTACGCCGCGCTGGTCGCCGCCGGCGCGCTGCGCTTCGACGACGCGGTCGGCCTGGTCGCCGAGCGCGCCGCCGCGATGGCCGACGCCGGCGACCTTCAGCCCGGCGGGATGATCGCGATGCTCGGCGGCGACGACCAGAAGGTCCGCGCGCTCGCCGCGCGCCTGGGCCTGACGATCGCCAACGACAACGCGCCCGGCCAGCTCGTCCTGTCCGGCGCCGTCGAGGCGGTCGACCAGGCCGACGCGCTCGCCCGCGACGAGACCGGCGCGCGCGCACGCCGCCTGGACGTCTCCGCCGCGTTCCACTCGCCGCTCATGCGGCCGGCCGCGGCCCGCCTGGCCGAGGCGCTGGCCCAGGTCGAGATCGGCGCCCCCGACTTCCCCGTCTACGCGAACGGCACCGCGGCGCCGTTCACCGACGTGCGCCGCGAGCTGAGCGAGAACCTCCTGCGCGCCGTGCGCTGGCGGGAGACGATGCTGGCGCTGCGCGCGGCCGGCATCGAGCGCTACGTCGAGCATGGTCCCGGCGCGGTGCTCACCGGACTGGTCAAGCGAACCCTGGCGGCGGCGTGATGCAGGCAGCGACGGTGACGGACACGACGACGACCGCGACCGAGGCGCGCCACGCGCCCGCGACGCCCGACGCCGCCCCGCGCAGCCGCTTCCGCCGTCCCCTGCCGCGCGGCCTGACCGCCGGCCTGTTCGGCGTCGGCGCCGCGCTGCCCGAGCGCGAGATCGACAACGCCTACTGGGAGTCGCGGCTCGAGACCGACGACGCCTGGATCGTCCGCCGCACCGGCATCCGCACGCGCCGCTGGCTGGACGCCGGCGAGCCGCTCGCGCCGCTGGCCGCCCGCGCCTGCGCCGACGCGCTGGCCGACGCCGGCCGCACGGCGGACGAGGTCGACCAAGTCATCGTCACCACGATCACGCCGGACCAGATCACGCCGGGCCTGGCGCCCGAGGTCGCGCGGCTGATCGGCGCCCAGGGCGCCGCCGCCGTCGACCTCAACGCCGCCTGCGCCGGGTTCCTGTACGCCTTGGACCAGGCCGCCGCGCTGGTCGAGACCGGTCGCGCCAGTGTCGTCCTCGTCTGTGGCGCAGAAGCGCTGAGCCGCCTCACCGACACCGAGGACCGCGGCACCGCCGTCCTCTTCGGCGACGGCGCCGGCGCGGTCGTCGTGGCCGCCGGCGAGCTGGACCGCGGCGTCTCGCGCTTCGTCCTCGGCTGCGACCCCGAGCAGGGCGACCTGCTCTACGCCCACCAGGACGACCGCAAGCTGCGGATGCAGGGCCGCGAGGTCTACCGCCACGCGGTCGCGCGCATGGTCGAGGCGTCGCGCGAGGCGCTCGACGCCGCGCACCTGACCGCCGCCGACCTGGACCTCTTCGTCGCCCACCAGGCCAACTCGCGCATCATCGAGGCCGCCGCCAACGAGCTCGGCCTGCCGCGCGAGAAGCTGGCGATCAACGTCGACCGCGTGGCGAACACGTCGAGCGCGTCGATCCCGCTCGCGCTGGCCCAGGCCGAGCGCGACGGGCTGCTGAAGCCCGGCATGACCGTCGGCCTCGCGGCCTTCGGCGCCGGCTTCGTCTGGGGCGCGGGCATCGTCTCCTGGAAGGAGCGCCGGTATGTCTGCGCCTGAGAACGGGGACAAGGTCGCGCTCGTCACGGGCGGCACGCGCGGCATCGGCGCGTCGATCGCGGAGCGGCTGCGGGCCGACGGCTACAAGGTCGTCACGCTCGGCCGCAGCGGCGGCGACGTCCAGGCCGACGTCAGCGACCCGGCGTCGGTCCAGGCGGCGTTCGACGAGATCCGCGAGAAGTTCGGCCCGGTCCTCATCCTGGTCAACAACGCGGGCGTGACGGCGGACGGCCTGGCGATCCGGATGCCGGACGCCGACTGGACGTCGGTCATCGACACCAACCTGACCGGCGCGTTCAACTGCACCAAGCGCGGGCTCGAGGACATGCTGAAGGCCCGCTGGGGCCGGATCGTGAACGTGTCCTCGGTCTCCGCCGAGCGCGGGAACTCCGGGCAGGCCAACTACGCGGCCTCCAAGGCCGGCCTGCTGGGCTTCACCCGCGTGGTCGCCAAGGAGATGGGCAAGCGCAACATCACCGCCAACGCGGTGACGCCCGGCTTCATCGCGACCGACATGACCGCCGAGCTGCCGCAGAAGGAGCTCGCGGCGGCGATCCCGGCGGCGCGCGTCGGCGAGCCCGAGGAGGTCGCGGCCGCGGTCGCGTTCCTCGTGAGCGACGACGCGGCCTACATCAACGGCGCCACGCTCGCCGTCGACGGCGGACTGGGCGCGTAGCCGTACAGCAGGACTTCCAGCAGGCAACCGAGAACACCAACAAGGAGATCACCACCATCATGGCCAGCCAGCAAGAGATCCTCGAAGCCATCCGCACCGAGCTCGCCGCGATCAAGGTGCCCGACGCCGAGACCGCGCAGCCCGACACCACGTGGGAGCAGCTCGACGTCGACTCGCTCGACCTCGTCGAGCTCGTCAAGGCGCTGGAGGACCGCTTCGACGTCCAGATCGCCGACCCGGACCTCAAGGGCATCGCCTCCGTCGGCGACGCCATCGCGCTCGTCGAGCGCCTGCAGGGCGCCGCCGCATGATCGCTCGGCGCGACACGCCACGATCGACCACGGTCAAGCGGTTCGCAGCCTAGATGGACGGGATCGTCGTCACCGGACGGGGAGTCGTCTCCCCGATCGCCACAGGCGTCGACGCCTTCTTCGACGCCCTGCTCGGCATGCAGGGCGGGATCAGCGAAGAGGGCGTGGCGCCCTGCGCGGACTTCGACCCCGAGTCGGTGATGACGCCCAAGGAGGCACGGCGGACCGATCGCTTCGCGCAGCTGGCGATCGACGCCGCGACCCAGGCCGCGACGGAGGCCGACCTTCCCGACGGCGTGGACCCGCGCCGGATCGGCGTCGTGGTCGGCACCGGCGTCGGCGGCCTCACGACGCTCCAGGCCGAGTGCACCACGTGGCTGAAGGAGGGCGACCGCGCGGTCTCCCCGCTCTTCGTGCCGATGATGATGCCCAACGCCGCGGCGGGCCAGATCGCCATGCGGCTGGGCCTGCACGGGCCGGGCTTCTCGATCGCGTCGGCGTGCTCGACTGGCGCGCACTCGATCGGCGAGGCCGCCCGGATGATCGCGCGCGGCGAGGTCGACGCGATGATCGCCGGCGGCACCGAGGCCGCGCTCGTCGGCCTGTGCCTCGCGGCGTTCCGGCGCATGGGCGCGCTGTCGCGCGTCGGCGAGTCGCGCCCGTTCGACACGCGCCGCGACGGCTTCGTCATGGGCGAGGGCTCGGCGATCCTGGTGCTGGAGCGCGAGGAGCACGCCCGCGCCCGCGGCGCTCAGATCTTCGCCCGCGTCACCGGCTACGGCGCGTCCAACGACGCGTTCCACATCACCCAGCCCGAGGAGAACGGGCGCGGCGCCATCGAGGCGATGACGGCCGCGCTCGAGGACGCCGAGCTGGCGCCGGAAGACGTCGGCTACGTCAACGCGCACGGGACCTCGACGCCGATCAACGACCGCGTGGAGACGTTCGCGCTCCGCGAGGTCTTCTCCGACGACGGCCCGCCGATCTCGTCGTGCAAGGGCGCCGTCGGGCACACGCTCGGCGCGGCCGGCGCGATCGAGGCGCTGGCGTGCGTCGAGGCGCTGCGCCGCGGCGCGCTGCCGCCGACGCTCGGGCTGGAGGACGTCGACCCGGAGTGCGCGGCGGACCACGTCGCCGGCGCGCCGCGCGAGGCGCCGGATCTGAAGGTGGCCCTGTCGAACTCGTTCGCGTTCGGCGGCCAGAACGCGACGCTGGTGCTGCAGGCGGCATAGGGAATGTCAGCGGTCTTCGACGTCGGCCTCGAACACCACCTCGCGGCGCGTGCGCGGCTCGAGCTGCTGTTCGACCCGGGCACGTTCCGGTCGATCCGCACCGCGGTCGGCGACGGCGTGCTGTCGGGGTCCGGGCGCGTCCAGGGCCGCGCGGTCGTCGCGTGGGCGCAGGACGGGTCATTCAAGGGCGGCTCGCTGGGCTCGTCGGGCGGCGAGACGATCGCCCGCACGATCGAGCGCGCCGACGCGCTCGGCGTCCCGGTCGTCGGCTACCCGCACAGCGGCGGCGCGCGGCTGCAGGAGGGCGTGGCGGCGCTGACGGCGTACGCGGCGATCTTCCGCGCGCAGGCCGTCGCGACCGTTCCGATGATCAGCGTGGTGAGCGGGCCGTGCGCCGGCGGCGCCGCGTACTCGCCGGCGCTCGGCGACTTCACGATCATGACGGCCGAGGCCGTGATGTTCCTGACCGGCCCGAAGATCATCGAGCGCGTGACGCGCGAGGTCATCAGCGCGGCCGACCTCGGCGGGCCGAAGGTGCAGAGCGCCAACGGCGTCGCGCAGCTGGTCGCGCGCGACGACGTCCACGCCGCCGAGCTGACGCGCGAGCTGCTGACGCACCTGCCGGACCGCGTGGGCGGCGCGGGCGCGCCGCTGATGCCGCCGGCGGCGCCGCCGGAGCTCGACCCGGGCGACGTGCTGCCGGCCAGCGACCGCCAGGTCTACGACGTGCGCGACGTGGCGACGCGGCTGACCGACCGCGGCGGGTTCTTCGAGGTCTCGGCGCGCTGGGCGCGCAACCTGGTCGTCGGCTTCGGGCGGATCGAGGGCAGGACGGTCGGCGTCATCGCCAACCAGCCCAAGCACCTCGGCGGCTGCCTGGACGCCGAGGCGGCCGAGAAGGGCGCGTGGTTCGTCGACCTCTGCGACCGGTTCGGGATCCCGCTCGTCGTGCTCAGCGACACGCCCGGGTTCCTGCCCGGCGCGCGGCAGGAGCAGGCCGCGGTGCTGCGCCACGGCGCGTCGCTGCTGCGCGCGTTCGGGCGTGCGACGGTGCCACGGGTGACGGTCACGCTGCGGCAGGCGTATGGTGGTGCGCACATCGTCATGAACTCCCGCGATCTCGGTGCCACCCTCACGCTCGCCTGGCCGGATGCCCGGATCGGGGTGATGGGCGCGCGCCAGGCCGTGGAGCTCGTGCGCCGCCGGGAGATCGAGGCGGGGGCCGACGCCGCCGCCCTCGCCGACGCGTACGAGGCAGAGCACCTCCCGGTCCGCGTCGCGGCCGCTGCGGGGTTCGTGGACGAGGTCATCGCGCCGTCTGAGACGCGCGATCGCATCGCCCACGTCCTCGAGCTGGCCAAGACGTGACGTCGGACGGCGAGCCGCTCAGGGAGGAATCGCGGAACGCGACCGAGGAGGCGATCCTCGACGCCGCCCGCGACGCGCTCGCCGACACGGAGTACCGGCGGTTGACGATGGACGTCATCGCCAAGCGGGCGTTCGTCAGCCGCACCGCGCTCTACTTCTACTTCCCCAACAAGCGCGCGTTGGTGGACAGGTTGATCGCTAGGGCGTTCCTGGACATGTACGAGGCGGCGTCGCCCTATCTCGACGGCAGCGGCGACCCGCGCGCGGAGCTGCGGCGCGGCCTGGCCCGGACGGTCGGCGTGATCGATCGCAATGCCCATGTGTTGACCCTCGCCGCGTTCCTGTCCGGCGAGGAGGACCGGCTCCCGCCGCAGTGGGCGCCCTATGTTGTGCGCTTCGTGGCCGCGGCCACCGACCGCATCGCGCGCGACCAGACGCGCGGCATCGCGCCGTCCGACATCCCGCCCCGGCTGGCCGCGCAGGCGCTCCTGGCAATGGTCGAGCGGCACGTCACGCTGGAGCTGATCCAGGGCGGCGGCGACGCCCACCAGTCGATCCGCGTGCTCGCGGAGCTGTGGTGGCGGGCGGTGTACTCCAAGCCGACGGCGGAGTGACCGGAGCCCGCGCAGCGTGACGGGCGCCGAGCTGCGCGAGTGGTGCCGGTCGATGCCGGGCGCCGTCGAGGAGTTCCCGTTCTCTCCGGGGACCTCGGTCTTCAAGATCGCGGGCAAGGTCTTCGCCCTGTCGCGGTTGGGCGAGAAGCCGATGAAGGTGTCGCTGAAATGCGAGCCGACGCTCGGCGAGTCGCTGCGAGCGTCCTACGACGCGATCGTGCCCGGCTACCACCTCAACAAGAAGCACTGGCTGACGATCACACTCGGCGCGGACGCCGGCGACCAGATGGTGATGGACTTGATCCAGGACTCCTACGACCTGGTCAAGCCGAAGCGCCGCCGGGGCGCCGCGGGCTAGAAGCGCGCGCGTCTACGATGCACCCGGATGTGGTTCTTCTACGTGGACGACTCCGGCGACGAACGGCAGGTCATGCTCACCGCCATCGGCGTCCGCGCCACCGATTGGAAGCCGGCGCTCAAGTCCTGGCTCGATTGGCGCCGGTCGATGTTCCGGCTCCACGGCCTGCCCGCGGGATTCGAGCTGCACGCCCAGAAGTTCGTCACCGGCCGAGGCGATCCGGCGACGGCGCCGATCGGTAGGCCCAAGCCTCGCATCAACGTCGACAAGTCGCTGCGCCGAGCGATCTACGCTGACGCGCTGCAGGTCATCTCGAGCCTCCCGGCCAAGGTGTTCACGGTTCACCGAGACGACACGGACAAGATGGCTGCCTATTGCGAGCTCCTGCGCCGCGTCGAACAGCTCTTGGCCGCCACGGACGAACTGGGTGTGATGGTCGTCGACGGACTGGATGAAGGGCACCGCGCCGAACACCGCGAGCTGACGCTGGCCAGTCGACACGTGCTCGAAGACCCGTGGATGCAGCCGGCTCACGCCAGCCAGCTCATCCAGATCGCCGATCTCCTCGCTCACGCCGCGTTCCAAGCCGTCGTCCGCAACCCCGCACGCCGCTTCATGTGGACGTGGTACGCAGAGATCGTCGGGCCGATCCTCGTCCCACTGCTCGACGACGTCCACCGGCACGAACCTGCCGAAACGACACGAGCCCCGGGACAAGATCCCAGGGCTCGCAGAAGATAAGCAGGACCGGGAACCCGCCTGGATCGGCGGCCCAGCCCCAGCAAGGCAAGTGTACGACCTATCGCCCCATATTTCAAAACTTCGAGCACGCTTCAGCGGGTGGGACGAGGCGCGCGCCGTAGCCCCGCGCTAGAACCCGGCGTGGCCCGGGTTCATCGGCGGCCGCGGATCATCCCGCGGCGGCTCCTCGCTCCCGCGCTCCTCGGTCTTGTTCGGCTTGATCGGCGGCGCCAGGCCGGGAACCTTCAACTTCACCCTGCGCCCGTCCTTCGTCGTCAGCTCACGCCGATCGGGGTTCAGGGGCTCGCCGGGAATGGGGCTCATGCCTTGAGGCTACTCCCGCGACGAGGCGGCGAACGCGGTCAGTGGCCCCGCGCCGCGTCGTCGCGGATCGCCTTCTCCGCGAAGCGGCGCGCCAGCGCGGCGCGGATCGAGAGGACGAAGGAGTCCAGGTGGTCGCGGGCTGAGGGCTCGATGTCGATGAAGCGGATGCCGGTGCCCTCGGGCAGGATGCGGACGATGAGGCCGCGGGCGGGGACTTTCGGGCCGTCCTGGGGCATCTGGATCTCGACCTCGACCGGGGTTCCGCGGGGGCCGAAGAAGCCGCCGGCCAGGAACGCGCCGCCGGCGGAGACGTTGATCGTCGTCGTCTCGCGCGTCAGGCCGCTGCCGCTGACCTTGATCGGCAGCTCGACGTCCAGCCGCGGGCTCGCGCGCAGGTTGTCGACGCGGCCCTCGCGGTGGGCGGTGAAGGCCACGCAGCCCTGAAGGGCGCGATCGGCCTCGCCGTGGAGGACGACGAGGTGGCCCTGGTGCAGGAACGAGATCTGGGCCGGACGGGGCAGCAGACCCGGCGTCGGGTCGCGTGGATCGCGCGGAAGCAGCCAGGCGATGTCCTTCCCGGTGGCCGCCACGATGCCCTCCATCGGTCGGACGCCGACGCTGAGCGTCACGGGCATGAAGTCGCGGATCCGTCGCACCGCAGACCATTCTGGCGAACGACGCGGCGGTCTGCCTCACGATGGCGCGCGCCGAAAGGCCAGGATCAGCCTTCGGCCGCCGCCGCGGCCTGCGCCTGGAGGACCGCCGCGCCGTGCACGCCGAGCGCGTGGAAGCCGCCGTCGACGTGCAGGATCTCCCCCGTCACCGCGCGCGCGAGCGACGACAGGAGGAACAGACACGCGTCGGCGACGGGCTCCGGGTCCGTCAGGTCCCACTTCAGCGGCGCGCCCTGCTCCCAGGCGGCGCCGAGGACGTCGAAGCCCTCGATCGCGCCCGCGGCCATCGTCCGCAGCGGGCCCGCCGCGACGAGGTTGGAGCGGATCCCGCGCGGCCCGAGGTACTGCGCGAGGTAGCGGTTCACGCTCTCCAGCGC
>DATDMD010000242.1:0-3698 GCA_036518975.1 Baekduia sp. | reverse complement strand
AGCGAGACTGTGCGGCATGGCCGACCAGCTCGCTCGTCTCGTCCGCGTCGCCCGTGGCGCGGAGCCGGCGGATCTCGTCGTGCGCGGCGCGCGGCTGGTGGACGTGCTCACGCAGCAGGTCCGCGACGCCGACGTGGCGATCGTGGGCGACCGGATCGCGGCGGTCGGCGCGGGGCTGAGCGGCAAGGTCGTCGTCGAGGCGGCGGGGCGCTACCTCGCGCCCGGGTTCATCGACGCGCACGTGCATGTGGAGTCGTCGATGGTCGCGCCGGGGCGGTTCGCGGACGCGGTCCTGCCGCACGGCACGACGACGGTCGTCTCCGACCCGCACGAGATCGCGAACGTGCTGGGCGTCGCCGGCATCGAGTGGATGCTGCGCGCGTCGGAGGGGCTCGACCTGTCGGTCCTGACGATGGCGCCGGCGTGCGTGCCGGCGTCGCCGCTGGAGACGTCGGGCGCGCGGCTGGTCGCCGAGGACCTCATCGGGCTGGCGCGGCGCCACCCGCGCGTGCTCGGGCTGGCCGAGATGATGAACTACCCGGGCGTGCTGGCGGGCGACCCGGTCGAGCTGGCCAAGCTGTCGGCCTTCGGCGCGGCGGGGCTGCTGGTCGACGGGCACGCGCCGGCCGTCGGCGGTCCGGACCTCCAGGCCTACGTCGGCGCGGGCGTCGTCTCCGACCACGAGTGCCTGACGGCCGGTGAGGCGCTGGAGAAGGTCGCCAACGGGATGACCGTGTTCCTGCGTGAGGCGACCAACGCGCGCAACCTGCTCGACGTGCTGCCGGCGGTCACGCCGACCACCGCGCGGCGCTTCGCGTTCTGCACCGACGACCGCGTGCCGGGCGAGCTGCTGGACGAGGGGTCGATCGACGCGCTGGTGCGGATGGCGGTCGGCGCGGGGCTGGACCCGATCGTCGCGATCACGCTGGCGACGCTCAACGCCGCCGAGCACTACGGGTTGCGCGACCGTGGCGCGGTGGCGCCGGGGCGACGGGCCGACCTGGTGGTCTTCGAGGCGCTGGACGACGTCCGGCCGTCCGTCGTGATCGCCGGCGGCCGCGTGGTCGCGCGCGACGGCGAGCGCGTGGGCGGCGGGGACGGCGCGCCGGACGCGCTGCCGCCGACGATGAACGTCGCGTGGCGCGACGACCTGACGCTGGCGCGCGGCGGCGACCGCGTCCGGGCCATCGGCGTGATCGAGGACCAGCTGATCACGACGACCGAGATGGTGGACTTGAACGGCGCGGGCGGCGCGATCGCCGGGCCGGACGCCGACGGCGACCTGCTGCGGCTGAGCGTGATCGAGCGCCACCACGCGACCGGGAACGTCGGCGCCGGGTTCGTCCGCGGCTTCGGGCTGCGCGGCGGCGCGCTGGCGTCGAGCGTCGCGCACGACTCCCACAACATCGTGGTGGTGGCCGCCGACGACGGCGACGCGCTCGTGGCCGCGCGCGCCGCCGCCGAGCTGGGCGGCGGGCTGGTCGTGGCGTCCGGGGGCGAGGTCCGGGCGACCGTACCGCTGCCGCTTGCCGGGCTGATGGCCGACGCGCCGCCGCGCGTGGTCGCCGACCAGCTGGCGGCCGCCGAGGGCGTCGCGCGCGAGCTGGGCTGCCGGCTCGCGGCGCCGTTCATGGCGCTGAGCTTCCTGGCGCTGCCGGTGATCCCGTCGCTGAAGCTGACCGACCAGGGCCTCGTCGACGTCGACGCCTTCGCGCTGACCGACGTGTTCGCGTAGGCGCGGGGCGATGGAGCTCCTCCGCGCGCGGCACCCCGACGACCCCGTGCTCGACGCGGCGATCACGCACGCGCTGCTGCGCCAGGTCGGGGCGGGGGAGAAGGGGGCGACCGCGCGGGTCTTCCGGCCGGGGCCGACCGTGGCGTTCGGCCGGCTCGACGCGCTCGAAGGCCAGGCCTATGACAACGCCCGCGCGGTCGCGCGCGAGCATGGCTTCCGGCCGCTGCTGCGCCTCGGCGGCGGGCACGCCGCGGGGTACGACGAGGGCAGCGTCCTGGTGGAGGTCGTGCGCCCCGTCAAGACGATCGCCGAGGGCATCCCGGAGCGCTTCGCGAGCGCGACCGCGTTGTTGGTGGAGTCGCTCGCCGCGTTGGGCATCGCCGCCCGCGTCGGCGCGCTGCCCGGCGAGTACTGCGCCGGCGACTGGTCGGTCAACGCCGCCGGGATCAAGCTCGCGGGCACCGCCCAGCGCTCGATCCGCGGCGCGTCGCTGGTGACCGCGATGCTGATCGTCGAGCACGGCGCACGCCTCCGCGACCTGCTGATCGACGTCTACGACGCGCTCGACCTCGCCTGGCGCCCCGCGACCGCCGCCGCAGCGAACGACCTCATCCGCGACCTCACCGCACCCGACGCCGAACGAGCGCTCATCGCGACCCTCGCCGCCCACGAACGCCTCACGGCCACCGACCTCGACCCGTCGACGATCGCCCTCGCCGAGACGCTCCGAGAAGCGCACGAACGCTGAGCGATCGGCGGCGAGGAGGCGCGCCTCAGCGGCGCAGCGCCGTCGGACGCATCTCGGCGTGCGGCTCGTCGGCGGGGGCGGCGCAGGCGGGGAGGGCCAGGGTGAAGCGGGCTCCGGGGTGGGCGTCGGTGAGGGTGACGTCGCCGTGCATGCGGCGGGCCAGGCCGCGGGCGATGGGCAGGCCGAGGCCGAAGCCGTGGGCGCCGCGGGCGGCGGCTCGTTCGAAGCGGCCGAAGACGCGTTCGCGGTCGGCTTCGGGCACGCCGGCGCCGGTGTCGCGGACGGCGACGGCCGCGCGCTCGCCGTCGGTCGTCACGGTCAGCGTCAACGCGGAGTCGGGCGGTGCGCCGTGGCGGAGCGCGTTGTCGATCAGCGCGCGGAGCACACGGGCGACGGCCAGCGGATCGCCCAGCGCCCAGGCCGACCCGTAGGACTCGACCTGGACGACGACGCCCGCGGCGCGCGCGGCGGGCTCGGCCTCGCCCGCCAGCGTGTGCGCCAGCTCGGCGAGGTCGACCGGCTCGGCGGCGACGGGGGTCGCGGCGTCCAGGCGGCCGAGCCCGAGCAGGTCGTTGGCCAGCGTCGACAGCCGCTGCGCCTGGCGCGCCACCGCGCCGGCCCGCATCCGCGCGCCCTCGACGTCAGGGTCCGGCGCCGCCAGCTGCTCCTCCAGCAGCTCGGCTGCGCCGAGGAGCGACGCCACCGGCGTGCGCAGCTCGTGCGACGCGGTCGACAGGAACGCCTGCCGGCCCTGCTCCTGGGCCTGGAGCCGGATCCGCATCGACTCCAGCGTCGAGGCCAGCTCGCCGACCTCGTCGTGGCCGGCGGCGCGGACGTCGATCGGCTGGTCGATGCCGACGTCGCCCATCCGCCGCGCGTCGCGCCGCAGCCCCTCCAGCCGCCGCAGCAGCCCGAAGCCGAACGCCGCGCCGAGCGCCGCCGCGACGGCGAGCCCGACGCCGCCGGCGACCGGCAGGGCGCCGCGCACGACCGCGTCGGCGGCGCGCGCGTCGTCCAGCGACCGGCGCAGCACGAGCGTCCGGTCTCCGCCGCGCGTGTCGACGCTGTACGCCACCACCGCCGCGCCGGCACGCTCGCCCTGGAGCACGTCGCCGTCGCGGGCGAGCCCGGACGTGCTCAGCCGCCGCGCGGTCGGGTCGCTGCCCGCGATCACCCGGCCGGCCGAGTCGAACAGCGCCACCTCGCCGCCCATCC
>DATDMD010000241.1:0-41390 GCA_036518975.1 Baekduia sp. | reverse complement strand
TCGGCGAGATCATCGGCGTCTCGCAGATGCAGGTCTCGCGGCTCATCCGGCAGGCGGTCGCGCGCCTGCGCCTGGCGGCCGCCCAAAGCGGCCCGGCCCAGGCGCCGGGAGATCCGGAGCTGCCGCCGGGTCCCGCGGCACGCTGAGCCCCTGGAGCTCGGAGACGAGCCGGTCGCGCAGCAGCGCGAAGCCGACCGACGCCGAGATCGCGGCGAGCAGGCGGCGGTTGTCGTCGTCGAGCGGCTCGATCTCGTCGAAGACCATCACGAGCAGGCCGAGGACCTCGCCGGCGACCGCGACCGGGACGCCGACCGCGTGGAGGCCGCCCGGGACGCCGAGGGCGCGCGCAGCCGTGTCCTCCAGCCACGCGCCGTCGACGTCGCGCAGCGCGCGACCGACCTGCGGGTGGGCGGCGACCGTCAGCGTGGTCGCGCCGAGCGCCCCGCGCCGCGTCGCGTGCAGCTCCAGCCGGCCGCTGACGTACGGCGCGAGCCCGACGTCGACCGCCTCGGTCTGGCGGATCAGCGTGTCGAGCGCGGTGGCGATCACGTCCGGTCCGGGCTCGTGCTGGAACTCCGCGGCCAGGCCGCCGAGCGCGTCGAGCCAGCGGTCGTGGCGCTCCTCGCGGTGGCGCAGGCGGACGAGCTCCTGCTCGGCGGCGGCCAGCGCGACGCGCGCCTCGTGCTCGCCCCTGGTCTCGACGCCGACGATCGCCACGAGCGGCCGCTGGCCGGGCTCGACCGGGAGCCGGTAGACCATCGAGCGCGACCGCAGCGGCCGCGAGCCCGCGCCGACGACGCTGCCGCCCCACGGCGGGTGCTCGATCTCGACCGGGCGCAGGTCGCGGACGAAGTGCTCGCGCAGCGCCTCGCCGGTCGCGCGCGCGGCGACGCCGCTCAGCGTCTCGCCCAGCGCGGGCGCGCCCTCGATCGTGCGCAGCGCCGCGTTGCCCCAGGCGAGCCGCAGCGGCTCGGGACCGGAGATCAGCCCCACCGGCACCGGGGCGAGCTCGACCGCGTGCCGGAAGGCGTCGGTGGCCGGCAGGTCGGGCGAGGCCGCGTCGCGCGCGCGCTCGATCGCATGGGCGAGCGGGGTCCCGGACGCGGCCGCGTCGCGCACCGAGACGACGCGGGGCGCGTCGGCCAGCGCGTAGCGGCGCGGTCCGGAGGCGACGCGGACGGGCTCCGGGAACCCGAAGCGCCGCTCCCAGGTGCGCAGGCGCTCGCGCGTGACGCCCGTCAACTGGGTGAAGCGCGTGGCGCTGACGGTCTGACCACCTTTGTCCGTGTGGCTCACCGTGAACAATTGTTCCCACTCACGCGGCTGACCAACCTTGTCCACCTTGCGTCCACATCCCCAAAAGTGAGGATACGGCCATCCCCACTTCTGGGGATGGCAGGGGCAGGGAACATCACAGGGGAGGGGCAATGAACCCGACGACGGCCACAGCCGCGGGCGGCGACGACGTGCGCGCGCTGTTGGTGCGCTGGCACCGGGACGGCGACCGCGCGGCGCGCGACGAGGTGGCGGCCCGCATGCTGCCGCTGGCCCGCAGCCTCGCGCGGCGCTATGCGAACAAGGGCGAGCCGCTGGACGACCTCGAGCAGGTCGCGTGCGTGGGGCTGATCAAGGCCATCGACCGCTTCGACCTCAGCCGCGACGTGCGCTTCGCGACCTACGCGGTCCCGACGATCGCCGGCGAGCTGAAGCGGCACTTCCGCGACCGCGGCTGGATGATGCGCGTCCCGCGCGAGGTCCAGGAGCTGAGCGGCAAGATCGGGATCGTGCGCGAGCGGCTCGTGCACGACCTCGCGCGCTCGCCGACCGTGGCGGAGCTGGCGCGCGCGACCGCGACCGACGAGGATCGGGTGCTGGAGGCACTGGCCGCGGCCGAGGCCTACCGGACGCTCAGCCTCGACCAGCCGTTCCAGGACGGCACCGGGCCGTTGGAGGCGATCGGCGACGACGACCTCGGCTTCGAGCGCGCCGAGGCGCGGGCGATGCTCGCCGACGGCCTGCACGAGCTGCCGGCGCGCGAGCGCGAGATCGTCCGCCTGCGCTACTACGAGGGCCTCACGCAGCGGGAGATCGCCGAGCACATCGGGATCTCGCAGATGCACGTGTCGCGCCTGATCCGGCGCACGGTCCAGCAGCTGCGCGAGCGGATCGCGGTGCCCGCGGCCGCGTAGAGCGATTACCTCGGCCCTCCAGCGGTGAAGACCTCGGGCGCACCCATGGCGTCCGAGGAGACCAAGCACGAGGCCCGCGCCGACGAGGACGAGGGCGAGCGGCTCGACCGCGAGCTCCTCGAGCTGCTCAACGAGGTGCGCGTCGTCATGCCCGGCGTGCAGGTGCTGTTCGGCTTCCTGCTGACGGTGCCGTTCCAGCAGCGCTTCGGCGAGGTCGACGACTTCCAGCGGATCGTCTACTTCATCACCCTGCTGCTGACGGCCGGCAGCGCCGCCTTCCTGATGGCGCCGTCGGCCTTCCACCGCCTGACGTTCCGGGCCGGCCAGAAGCCGTACCTGGTCACGCTGGCCTCGCGGCAGACGATCGCCGGCATGACGCTGCTCGCGCTGGCGATGAACGGCGCGCTGCTGCTGATCAGCGACATCCTGTTCCACTCGCTGACCGTGGTGATCACGGTGGCGGGGATGAGCGCGCTGTTCGTCTGGCTGTGGTTCGGATTGGCGTGGCGCCGCCGCGCATCGGGGAAGAGGGAGTGGTGAGCACCAAGAAGGCATCGGTCGCGACGGCGGCGATCCTGGACATCGATGGCACGCTCGTCGATACGAACTACCACCACGCGGTCGCCTGGTTCCGGGCGTTCCGGCAACACGGACATGTCGTCCAGCTGTGGCGGATCCACCGCCACATCGGGATGGGCGGCGACAAGTTGGTGGCGTCGCTGCTCAGCGACGAGGTCGAGGCGCGCGAGGGCGACGCGATCCGCGCCGCCGAGAAGGCGTTGTACTCCATCTTCATCGCCGAGGTCGAGCCGCTGCGCGGGGCGCGCGAGCTGATCCAGGACCTGCACGACCGCGGCCGGCAGGTCGTGTTGGCGTCGTCGGCCAAGGCCGAGGAGGTCGACCACTACCTCGACCTGCTCGACGCGCGCGGGCTGGCCGACGGGTGGACGACGTCGGCCGACGTCGCAGCCACCAAGCCGGACCCGGACCTCGTCCTGGCCGCGCTGGAGCTGCTCGGCGACGACGGCGGCGGCAAGAAGGCCATCATGATCGGCGACTCGACCTGGGACTGCCTGGCGGCGGAGGCGGCGGGGATCCCGTCGTGGGCGGTGCTGACCGGTGGCTTCAGCGAGCCCGAGCTGCGCGACGCGGGCGCCGCGGAGGTCTTCCGGTCGATCGAGGACCTGCGGCTGAGCCTGGACGGGACGGCGCTCGGGTAGGGGAAGGGGCATGAGCGTTCCCGTCCTGGAAGTCCCGCAGCCCGTCGAGCCCGCGACGCCCGTGGTCCCGGAGCCGTCGCCGGTCCCGGCCGACCCGGAGCCGCCGGTCGAGCCCGGGACGCCCGGCCATCCGGTCGGCCCCGACGTCCCGGAGCCCGACACGCCGCGCGAGGACCCGATCGATCCCCCCGCGCCCGCGCCCGCGGAGTAGATTCAGCGGCCATGGGCTTCGACCAGTACCACGAGCCTCCGGCGGAGCTCCCGGAGGCCACGCGGACGTTCGCGCGGTTGTGCGCGTCGCTGACCGAGGAGGCCGAGGCGATCGGCTGGTACGAGCAGCGGCTCGCGATCGAGAAGGACCCCGAGGCGGTCGCGGTGATGAGCGACGCGGTCGGCGAGGAGTACAAGCACTTCTCCATGGACCTGGAGTTCCTGCTGCGGCGCAAGCCGAAGTGGCGGGAGATCGCGCAGGGCGTCCTGTTCAAGGAGGGCGACATCGTCGAGCACGGCGAGGAGGCCGAGGCCGAGGCGGGCGACGAGGGCGGCGACAGCGCCGGCGGCGCCGCGGGCCTCGACGGCTCGCTGGGCATCGGGTCGCTGAAGGGGGCGTCGCTGTGAGCGCCGGCGCGGGACACCTGCTGCGCGGCCACGCGCCGACCTCGGAGGCGGGCTGGAAGCTGATCGACGACGAGGCCAAGGCGCGGCTGTCGCCGGGGCTGGCCGCGCGGCGCGTCGTGGACTTCGACGGGCCGAAGGGCTGGGAGCACAGCGCGACGGCCCTCGGACGCGTGAGCGACGACGAGATCTCGCCGCTCGACCATGTCGAGGGACGCGTCCGGCGCGTCCTGCCGCTGGTCGAGGTCCGGGCGCGGTTCGTGGTGTCGCGCGCGGAGCTCGCCGCGGGCGACCGCGGCGCCGAGGACGTCGACTTCGAGGACCTCGACGCCGCCGCCCAGCGCATGGTGGTGGCCGAGAACACGGCGGTCTTCCACGGCTGGAGCGACGCCGGGATCGACGGCATCGCCCGCGTCTCGCCGCACGACCCGATCCCGTGCGGGGACGAGGTCGAGCGCTACCCCTCGTTCGTGGCGCGCGCCGTCGAGACGCTGCTGCGCTCCGGCGTCGGCGGGCCCTACGCGATGGCCCTCGGACGCGAGGAGTACACCCGCGTCATCGAGACCGCCGAACGCGGCGGCGTCCTGCTCTTCGACCACCTCCGCAAGATCCTCGGAGGCCCGATCGTCTGGGCACCCGGCGTCGACGGCGGCATCGTCCTGTCCCAACGCGGCGGCGACTTCCTCTACGACTCCGGCCAGGACATCGCGGTCGGCTACGACCTCCACGACGCCGATTCGGTGACGCTGTACTTGGAGGAGTCCTTCTCCTTCCGGGTGGCGACGCCGGAGGCGGCGGTGGCGATCGTGCGGTAGGGGCGCGCGCCTCTCCACCCTTAGGCACACACGCCCCTCAGCCCGGCGGCGCTCCGAGCGCCGCCGGCCGCGGCGACCGCAGTCGTAGCGCCGGCCCGTTGGCCTACAAGATCACGGTCGTTGGCTGGCGGCGCCGTCGGTGTTGCACGGTCCGCCCGCCGAGTCGCGCTCCCACATCGGCAGACACGTCCCTCAGCCCGGCGGCGCTCCGCGCGCCGCCGGCCGCGGCCACCGCCGTCTTGGGCGTCAGCCCGTTGGCCTACAAGATCACGGTCGTTGCCTGGCAGCGCCGACGGTGTTGCACCGTCCGCCCGCCGAGTCGCGCTCCCGCCTCCGGCCAACCATCCGTGTCGTTTCCAACGTCTATACGACGTTCCAAACGACACGGATCTCTCTCCGCCCGTCGGCACACACGTCCCTCAGCCCGGCCGCGCTCCGAGCGCCGTCGGCCGCGGCGACCGCAGTCGTAGCGCCAGCCCGTTGGCCTACAAGATCACGGTCGTGGACTGGCAGCGCCGACGGTGTTGCACGGTCCGCCCGCCACGTCGCGCCAAGCAGCGGTACACGCGTCCCCCGGCTCGGCGGCGCTCCGGAGCGCCGCCGGCCGCGGCGACCCACCCGGCACGGCCGGCCGTCCATGTCGTCCAACCCGCGCATATGAGGCTGTCGCGTAAATCCGTCCGGGCAAGTTAAGAGACTTGGTGGATGGGGCAGCGCTTTATTTCGGCCGATCGCGAGCAGGTGTTGTTGTTGGCGCCGAGCCTGGCGGAGTGGTTGCCGGCGGGGCATTTGGCGTGGTTTGTGCTCGACGCGGTCGATCAGCTCGATCTTGCGGCGTTTTATGGCGTTTATCGCCAGGACGGTCACGGGCGTCCGGCACATGATCCGGCGATGATGGTCGCGGTGTTGTTGTACGCCTATTGCAAGGGGGTGCGGTCTTCGCGCGAGATCGAGCGGCGGTGTGTCGAGGACGTCGCGTTTCGTGTCATCGCGGCCAACTTGGTGCCCGATCACTCGACGATCTAACGGTTTGTCGATCGCCACGAGGTTGCTCTGGCCGGCCTGTTTGAGCAGGTGCTCGAGCTCTGCGCTCGCGCTGGTCTGGTCCAGGCGGGGCGGATCGCGGTCGATTCGACCAAGCTGGCGGCCAACGCGTCGGGCTATCAGAACAAGAGCTACGGCCAGATCGCGCGCGAGATCCTCGCCGAGGCCAAGGCGACCGACGCGGCCGAGGATGAGCAGTTCGGTGATCGTCGCGGCGACGAGCTGCCCGACGAGCTGGCCGACCCCAAGACCCGCAAACAGCGGCTGCGTCAGGCCAAGGCCGAGATAGACGCCGACTGGCAGGCGCAGCGCGAGGCGCACGAGGCGATGATGGCCAAGCGCGCCAAGCACGCGGCTCGCACCGGCCGCAAGCCCAGGGGACGGGTCCCGCTGGCGCGGGATTTCTCGGGTGATCCGCCGGGCCGCGTCAATCTCACCGACCCCGATTCGAGAGTGGTCAAGACGCCGCGCGGGTTCATCCAGGGCTACAACGCCCACGCCGTCGCGACCGCCGGGCAGATCATCATCGCCGCCGAGCTGACCACCCGCACCACCGACGGCGGCATGCTCGCGCCGATGGTCGGCGCCGCTGTCGATCAGCTCGGCGACGCCGGGATCGAGCAGACCGTCAAAGTCGTCCTGGCCGACGCTGGCTACTGGGCCGGCGATGACATCGAGCAGCTGACCGACGCGGGCATGACCGTCCTGGTTCCGCCCGACGGCAACTCCAGCCGACAGCCCAACCCCAGCCGCCGCGCCGCCCTTTCTGAGCAAATGCGCCGGGCGCTGGCCGCCGAGGAAGGCCGCGAGCTCTACCGCCGCCGCCAGGGCATGATCGAACCGGTCTTCGGCAACACCAAGCACAACCGCCGCATCGACCGCTTCCGACGACGCGGCCTAGCCCACTGCCTGGCCGAGTGGCGACTGATCACCGCCACCCACAACCTCCTCAAGCTGGCAAACACCACCCCGGCCACCGCCTAACCGGCGGCCCGCCGCGGCTACCAACGCTTGCGCCAGACCGTCATCCCACCGGGCCGCCAATTACGCGACAGCCTCATATCGCGGGTTGGACCACACGGATCCTCCATCCCGCCTCGGCCTACCGCCGTCCGGGTCACCTTCAACCCATATATGGAGCCCAAAGCGACCCGGACCGCCCGACCCGCCGCGCCGCCACCACGCCCGTTCGAGCCTCAACCCCCGCCCCGTGTTTCGCCTCCCCGCCAGGCGGTGAGCCCTACCCCTGACGGACCGAACCCTGAATCGAAAGGAGGCGCGCTCGCTGATGGCGGACACGCTCAAGGGCAAGAATGTGGCGATCCTGGTCGCCAACGAGGGCATCGAGCAGGTCGAGCTGACCGAGCCGCGCAAGGCGCTCGAGCATGCTGGCGCGACCGTCGAGCTGCTCGCGCCGGAGACCGGCGAGGCGCAGGCCTTCAACCACCTCGACAAGGCAGACCGGTTCCCCGTCGATCGCGCCGTGGGCGACGCCAGCGCCGACGACTACGACGCGCTGATGCTGCCCGGCGGCGTCGCGAACCCCGACAACCTGCGCACGCACCCCGAGGCCGTGAGCTTCGTGCGCGCGTTCTTCGACGCCGGCAAGCCGGTCGCCGCGATCTGCCACGCCCCGTGGACGCTGGTCGAGGCCGACGTCCTCAAGGGCCGCACGATCACCTCCTGGCCCTCGCTGCAGACCGACGTCCGCAACGCGGGCGGGACCTGGGTCGACGAGCAGGTCGTCGTCGACGAGGGCCTCGTGACCTCGCGCATGCCCGACGACCTCAAGGCCTTCAACGCCAAGATGGTCGAGGAGATCGCCGAGGGCAAGCACGCCAAGCAGCACGCCTAGCCGCACGGGACGCGGCCGTGGGCGTCGAGCACGCCCGCGGCCCCGCCCTGCCCGTCGCCCGTGTGCACGCGCAGCTTCCACGCCCAGCCGCCGTCTCGGCAGCCGGCGGTCGAGATGTAGTCCTTGGCCCACGCCGCGCCGCCCAGCACGAAGCTCAGGCCGAACGGGGTGATCGGGACCCCGGCCGCGACCTGCAGCGACCGGGGGATCGTCCACCGCACATGGCCTGGCCAGCGCGTGGACGCGGAGCGGACCAGCGTCCCGACCGCCGCGTCCGCGACGCGCGCGGGATCCTGGCTCACGATCCACAGCGACGGCACCCCGCTCGGACCGTTGACGATCGTGATGCGCCCGCGCTGCGCGAAGTCCATCCCGAGCGCGGGGTCGCCGAGGAGGGCGCCGGTCCCCATGAGCGACCTCCGTGGGCAGGCGGCCGGCCCGCCGCGACGCAGCGTCGCGGTCGCGCACGACGGGAAGCGCCGGCCGCCGACCGTGACGCCCGGTCCGGTCCACAGCTCGATCCCGGTGAACACCGGCCGCCGCGCGCCGGCAGGCACCTTCACGTCCAGCCTTACCGACACCTCGACCCCGCCCGGACGCGCCGGCGTCGCCGCCAGGGTCGCGGTGAGCGTGTCCGTCGCGGGCTGCGCCGCGGCGATCCCGCATGCCGCGCCTGCCACGACGACGACGAGCTTCCCGCGCATCCGCCTACCATAGCCGAGCTTGTCTCCAGGACAACACGGCCAGGCGGCCGCCGCAAGAACGCCTGCGGGAGGTGTGCAAAGCGCCTCCCGTCGGGCACACTAGGCCGTCCATGCCCCGTTCGATCTGGACCGGCGCCATCAGCTTCGGGCTCGTCACCGTGCCCGTCAAGCTGTACAGCGCGGTCAACCGCAAGACGGTCCGCTTCAACCAGCTCAACGGCAAGACGGGCTCGCGGATCGCTCAGAAGCGCGTCGACGCGACGACCGGGGAGGAGGTCGACTACGAGGATCTCGTCAAGGGCTATGAGATCGCGAGCGACCGTTACGTCGTGATCGAGCCGGGCGAGCTGGAGTCCGTCCAGCCGGCGAAGACCAAGACCATCGACATCGAGGACTTCGTCGACCTCGCCGAGATCGACCCGATCTTCTACGACCACCCGTACTACCTGGCGCCGGCCGCCGGCGGGGCCAAGCCCTACCGCCTGCTGCTGGAGGCGATGCGCGAGACCGAGAAGGTCGCGATCGCCAAGGTCGTCATCCGCCAGAAGGAGTCGCTGGTCGCCGTCCGCGCGCTGCAGGACCACGACGTCCTGGAGATGGCCACCATGCTGTTCGCCGACGAGGTCGTCGACCCCACGCGCCTGGACGACATCCCCGACGCCGACGACGTCAAGACCAACGACCGCGAGCTGGCGATCGCCAAGCAGCTGGTCGAGTCGCTCGCCGGCCCGTTCGAGCCCGAGCGCTACAAGGACACCTACCGCGAGGCCGTGCTCGAGATGATCGAGCGCAAGGCCGGCGGCGAGGAGATCGTGATCCAGGAGGAGCAGGAGGAGGCCGCGCCGGTCCCCGACCTCATGAGCGCGCTGAAGGCCTCGCTGGACGCGGTCCGCAAGACCACGGGCGACGGCGACGGCGACGCCCCCGCCGACGAGAAGCCCAAGCGCAAGCGGAGCACCGGCACCGGCACCGGCGCCAAGTCGAAGTCCCCCGCCAAGAAGTAGGCATCGCCGGCCCCCGGCGGCGGGTACGCCCGCCCCGATGGCCACCGCGCTCCCACGCCTCCGGAGGGTCGACTGCACCGGGCCCGGCCTGCGCCGCGTCCGCCGCGGCCGCGGCTTCTCGATCCTCGACCCCGACGGCGAGCGCGTCGATGACGCCGAGGTCATCACGCGGATCAACGAGCTCGTCATCCCGCCCGCATGGCAGGACGTGTGGATCTGCCCCTACCCCGGCGGCCACATCCAGGCCACCGGCGTCGACCAGCGCGGGCGCAAGCAGTACCTCTACCACCCACGCTGGCGCGCCCGCCGCGACCAGCTCAAGTTCGACGACATGGTCACGTTCGCCCGCACGCTGCCGGCGCTGCGCGAGCGCGTCGAGCACGACCTCGCCCGCGGCGACTACTCACAGGACCACGTCCTGGCCCTCGCCGTCCGGCTGCTCGACCGCGGCTTCTTCCGCATCGGCTCCGAGGACTACGCGGTGACCAACGAGACCTACGGGTTGGCCACCATGAAGAAGCGCCACGTCCAGGTCCGCGACGGGATCCTGTACTTCGACTACCCGGCCAAACATGGCAAGCGCCGCGTCCAGGCCGTCGTCGATCCCGACCTCGGCGGCGACATCTGCCACCTCAAGCGCCGCCGCGGCGGAGGGGACGAGCTGTTGGCCTACAGGAGCGCACCGCCGCGCGGCCGCTGGCTCGACGTCAAGTCCCCGGACATCAACGCCTGGCTGAAGCAGACCACCGGCGCGGACGTCAGCGCCAAGGACTTCCGGACCTGGGGCGCGACCGTGCTCGCCGCCGTCGGCCTCGCGGTCTCGCCCGTGCCCGACGCCAAGACGGCCCGCAAGCGCGCGGTGGCGCGCGTCGTCAAGGAGGTCGCGTACTACCTCGGCAACACGCCGGCGGTCGCCCGCGCCTCCTACATCGACCCGCGGACGTTCGAGCGCTACGCCGACGGCGTGACGATCGCGGGCGCGATCCCGGACCTCGCCGACGGCGGCACGGACGGCGGGACAGCGATCCAGGGCCAGGTCGAGGCGGCGGTCCTGGAGCTGCTCACGGGGGAGGGTGACGGCGCCCTTGAGCCGCCCGGCGGCGAGGACATCGCCGCCGCGCTCGCACGTGCCGCGTAACCGGTACCAAACCGTACTCACAATCGCTATCCTCGGCGCGAGCGTGGGTCGTCGCGGTCGGCAGCCGGCCGGCCGCACCACGTCACCGGAGGAGAGCTGAGCGGATGAGCACCATCGCAGGAGAGCGCGCGGGCTTCGACGGACGCTCGCGCGGAGGGTTCTGGAACCGGCAGCTGGCGCACTACCCCGACACCGCGCCGCGGACGCTGTACCTGGGGATCACGGTCCTCGCGACCGTCGTCCTGTACTACGAGCTCTACGTCCAGGGCTCGGTCGCGACGAAGATCATCCAGGACTTCGGCTTCACGTTCACGCAGTTCGTGTTCGTCCTGGTGATCGGCAACGCGGTCGGCGCGTTCGCCTCGCTGGGCGCGGGGCTGGCGGACCGCTGGGGCCGCGCGAACCTCGTCGTCGGCGGCCTGCTGCTGACCGGCCTGCTGACGCTGTTCGCGCTGCCCAACGCGTCGAGCAAGGGCATGTACACGTTCTTCTTCGCGCTCGTGTCGATCGTCGAGGGCATGGCGCTGGTCGCCACGCCGGCGCTGATCCGCGACTTCTCGCCGCAGATCGGCCGCGCGTCGGCGATGGCGTTCTGGACGATGGGCCCGGTGCTCGGCAGCCTTCTGGTCACCGAGGTCTCGAGCCACACGCTGGACACGCACACCGACTGGCAGTTCCAGTTCCACGTCGCGGGCATCGTCGGCCTGATCGTGTTCGCGATCGCGGCGCTCGGCCTGCGCGAGCTGTCGCCGCGGCTGCGCGACCAGCTGATGGTGTCGAAGCGCGACCGCGCGCTGATCGAGGCCCGCGCGGCCGGCGTCGAGCCCGAGCGCCTCACGCAGAACCTGTGGCGCCAGATGGCGCGCGCCGACATCGTCCTGCCGGCGCTGGCGATCAGCGTGTTCCTGCTGTTGTACTACATCTTCGTCGCGTTCCTGGTGGTCTACTTCTCGACCGTCTTCGGCTACACCGAGGCCAAGGCCAACAACCTGGCCAACTGGTACTGGATCGCCAACGCGATCGGCCTCCTGTGCGCCGGGCTGCTGAGCGACCGCCTGCGCGTCCGCAAGCCGGTGATGGTCGGCGGGACCGTGCTCAGCCTGATCGCCGCGGCGATCTTCGCCAGCGCGGCGACCAACCCGGACACGAGCTACCACACGTTCGCGTGGGTCTTCGTGCTCGGCGCGATCGGCGGCGGGACGGCCTACGTCTGCTGGATGGCGGCGTTCACCGAGACGGTGGAGAAGGTCAACCCGGCCGCGACGGCCACCGGCCTGGCGGTCTGGGGGTGGATCCTGCGGATCGTCGTGACGGTGTCGTTCGCGCTGCTGCCCGTCGTGGTGCCCGCGACGACGACGCTCGTCGACAAGGGCCCGCAGGTGCAGGAGATCGTCGCCAAGTACCCGACCCAGGTGAAGGTCCTCAACTCGGTCGACCCCGCGACGCTGACCGCGGCCGGCACCGGCGACAAGGGCGCCGCGGCCAAGGCGATCGCGACGCTGGTCGCGAAGGACCACATGACGCCGCAGCAGGCGACCGCCGCGCTGCTGTCGGTGGGGAAGATGCCCAAGGAGGACATCGCGTTCCTGGCGGCCAACGGCGCGAAGGTCCAGAAGGCGCAGGCCGACAACCCCGGCCAGTGGCAGACGTGGTGGTGGATCTGCTTCGCCGGCCAGCTCTGCCTGCTGCCCGCGGCCCTGCTGCTCACCGGCCGCTGGAGCCCGCGCCGGGCGCGCCAGGACGAGGTCGAGCACGAGGCGCTGGTGCAGCGCGAGCTCGCGGCGCTGCGCGGCCGCGCCGCCGCGTGACGTAGGCCATGTGGTCGGGGCGCGTCCGCGCGCCCCGACCGGCCTACGCCGAGGCTTCCTCTTCGTCCAGCGCCGCCAACGCCTCGTCGCGGGAGGCCCGGATCGTGAAGATCTGGTCCAGCCCCGTGATCTCGAACGTCTTGGCGATGTTCTGGTCCACGTTGACGATGGTCAGGCGGCCGTCCCGCGCCCGCAGCCGCTTGACCGTCCCGATCAGGACGCCCAGCGCGGTCGAGTCGAGGAACGTCGTCTCGCCCAGGTCCACCACGACGCGGGACTTGCCGCCCTCGATCGCCTCGCCGAGCGCGGTCTTCAGCTCGGGCGCGGTGAACAGGTCGATCTCGCCGCGCACGGCGACCACCTGGGTGGCGGCGTCGACGGCGTCCTGGGTCAATGCGAATTCCGGTGGCATGGCTTCCTCAAGTGTGACGAATCTCGTTGACGGGCGGGCGTCTGGTCACTCCCGGAACGTGAGGTGGAGCAGCAGCTCCGACCCCTCGGTGCGGACGTCCGACGCCACACGCTCGAAGACGTTGCCGACCCCGGGGAGCGAGGCGGCCCTGACGAGGGCGTCGCCCCCGGCGTCCGACAGCGGGCCCACGCGCAGCGACAGCCCGCGGGGCTCAGCGTGCACGTGGACCGTCACCAGCCCGTCGGCGGTGTGCAGCGGGGCGTGCGCGGCGACCGCGTCGGTCAGCAGCAGGGCGTCGTCCAGGCGGTCGATCGGGCACTGGGCGCGCGCCGCGAGCATCCCGACGACGCGGCCGAGGACGGGGCCGAGCAGCTCGGGCCGGCGCACGGTCAGCGTGGCCTCGTTGACGGTGGAGGGCTCGGGGCTCATGCCGCCGGCTCCGGCGCGTGGTCCAGCTCGAACACCATGCGGACCTCCGTCTCGTCGCGGTCGTTGGTGCCGAGCTCCAGCGAGGAGGCCAGCGTCGCGATCAGCGGCAGCCCGAGGCCGAGCCCGGGCGAGTCCGGCCGCGGCAGGATCCCGCGGCCCTCGTCGGCGACGACCACGGTCAGCGCGCCGTCGTGCAGCCCGGCGCTGACGCTCATGGGACCGTCGCCGTCGGGGTAGGCATGGACGACCACGTTGGTGCACGCCTCGGTCACGGCCAGCTTGACGTCGGCCAGCGCGTGGTCCGGGACGTCGAGGGCGTCGCCGATCCCGCCGAAGGCATGCCGGACGACGGCCACGTTCTCGGCGCGTGCCGGCAGGGTCAGCTCGAAG
This sequence comes from Baekduia sp., assembly GCA_036518975.1. Lineage (GTDB taxonomy): Bacteria > Actinomycetota > Thermoleophilia > Solirubrobacterales > Solirubrobacteraceae > Baekduia. The sequence continues at coordinate 27,767 of DATDMD010000241.1, read as the reverse complement.
TCGGGCGTGTCAGGCTCCTGGTGGCGGTCAGACCGAGGCATCCCAGCCTCGGGGTTGTCATCGGCTGGCATATGCCCACCCGGTCGTCGTCCTATTCGCGGATTTCGCCACCGCACTGGCGAAGCGCCGGCCAGCATAGTCGGTGGGGTCGTCGGCTCGGTCCCGCCCCGTCGATGCGAAGGATCGCTTAAGCACGCCGAGCCGCCTCGAGGGCGGCCCGCGCGTGTGGGGGAGGTCATCGCATCGCACCGGGGCAGGGGTCCGGTGCTCTCCGTGACGCGATCTGTGACGGGGACAACAGTCCCGCGAGCCTCAATATGCCCGGGCGTTCCGGCCGCAAACGCGCGCCTTCGCCCCCGCCGGATTCCGGTTTGCGCGCTGACGAACGTCATCGTCTGCCAGAGCGGCCTAGCCTGGTCCGCGGAGCCTGTATGCGATCACGTACGCCTGTCCAATCCGGAGTGCTCTTGCTACTCTCCCGCTTCCTCTCACGTGCCCCCGGGCCGCCACGGGACACCTCATGACGATCTCTGCCTTGCCTCAGGCCGACGGCCTGTACGACCCCCGCTACGAGCACGACGCATGCGGCGTCGCCATGGTCGCGAGGCTGGACAACCAGCCCGACCACGGCGTCATCGACCGCGCGCTCACGGCGCTGGACAACCTCGAGCACCGCGGTGCCGAGGGCGCGGACATCCGCACCGGCGACGGCGCGGGCATCCTCGTCCAGCTCCCCGACGCGTTCTTCCGCGCCGTGGCCGACTTCGAGCTGCCGCCGCGCGGCCAGTACGGCGTCGCCGTCTGCTTCCTGCCGCGCGACCCCGCGCGGCGCCGCAAGATCGAGCAGCTGCTGGAGCTCAACGTCCGCATCGAGGGCCAGTCCGTCCTGGGCTGGCGCGACGTGCCGGTCGACCTCGACCACGTCGGCGACACCGCCAACCAGTCGCGTCCGCACATCCGGCAGCTGTTCGTCGGCGCCGGCGCGGGCTTCGCCGAGGACCAGGACCGCTTCGAGCGCAAGCTGTACGTGATCCGCCGCATCGTCGAGCTGGCGGCCGGCCCGGACTTCTACGCGCCGAGCTTCTCCTCGCGCACGTGCGTGTACAAGGGGATGCTCATCTCGCACCAGCTGCGGGACTTCTACCCGGACCTCAAGGACGCGCGGTTCGGCTCCGCGCTGGCCCTGGTGCACTCGCGGTTCTCCACGAACACGTTCCCGAGCTGGGACCTCGCGCACCCGTTCCGCGTCATCGCCCACAACGGCGAGATCAACACGTTGATGGGCAACGCGAACTGGATGCGGGCGCGCGAGTCGCAGCTGGCGTCCGACCTGTTCGGCCTGGACCTCCAGAAGGTCCTGCCGATCGTGCGCCCCGGCGGGTCGGACTCCGCGACGTTCGACAACGTCCTCGAGCTGCTCATGCTCGCCGGCCGGTCGCTGCCGCACGCGGCGATGATGATGATCCCGGAGGCCTACGCGGACCGCGACGACCTGCCGGACCACCTCAAGGGCTTCTACGCGTTCCACTCGTGCCTGATGGAGCCGTGGGACGGGCCGGCGTCGGTCTGCTTCACCGACGGCACCGTGGTCGGCGCGACGCTGGACCGCAACGGCCTGCGCCCCGGCCGCTGGGCGGAGACCACGGACGGCTACGTCATGCTCGGCTCCGAGACCGGGATGCTGCCGGTTAAGCCCGAGGACGTCGTCCGGCTGGGCCGCCTGGCGCCGGGCAAGCTGTTCCTGGTCGACCTCGAGGCCGGCCGGATCGTGGACGACCACGAGGTCAAGGAGCAGGTCGCCACGCAGCAGCCGTACGGCCGCTGGTTCGAGGAGAACGTCGTCCGCTTCGACGACCTCCCGCCGCGCGAGGGCCTCACGCTGGCCCAGCCGCTGCGCGACCTCCAGCTGGCGTTCGGCTACTCGCAGGAGGACCTCCGGATCCTCATGGCGCCGATGGCCAAGAACGGCGAGGAGCCGCTGGGCTCGATGGGCAACGACAACGCCCTCGCGGTCCTCAGCGACCAGCGCCCCGCGCTGTTCTCCTACTTCAAGCAGCTCTTCGCGCAGGTGACCAACCCGCCGATCGACCCGATCCGCGAGTCGATCGTCATGTCGCTGGGGACCGGCGTGGGCGCCGAGGGCAACCTGCTGCACGAGACGCCCGAGCACGCGCGGCAGCTGGTCATGCAGCAGCCGATCCTGCGCAACAGCGAGCTCGAGACGCTGCGATCGCTGGAGCACCCGTGGTTCCGCGCCCACACGATCGACATCACGTGGGCCGTGCAGGACGGGCCCGAGGGCCTGCACGCGCGCCTGGCCGAGATCTGCGACGAGGCGCACGACGCCGTCGCCCAGGGCATCAACGTCCTGATCCTCAGCGACCGCGGCATCGGCAAGCGCCGCGCGCCGATCCCGTCGCTGCTGGCCGTCGCCGCCGTCCACCACCACCTGGTCCGCGAGGGCACGCGCCTGCAGACCGGCCTGGTCCTGGAGTCCGGCGAGCCGCGCGAGGTCCACCACTTCGCGACGCTGATCGGCTACGGCGCGAGCGCGATCAACCCGTACGTGATGTTCGAGACGGTCGACCAGCTCGTCGCCGAGGGCCGGCTCGCGGACGTCGCGACCGCCGACGAGGCCGAGGCCAAGGTCGTCAAGGCGCTCGGCAAGGGCCTGCTCAAGACGATCTCCAAGATGGGGATCTCGACGATCCAGTCCTACTGCGGCGCGCAGATCTTCGAGGCCGTCGGCCTGGAGAAGCCGCTCATCGACCGCCACTTCTGCGGCACCGCGTCGCGGATCGGCGGCGTGGGGCTGGAGACGCTGGCCCAGGAGGCACTGGACCGCCACGAGCGCGGCTACGGCCGCGCGACGGCCGAGGAGCTGCTGCCGGTCGGCGGCATCTACGCCTGGCGCCGCGACGGCGAGCACCACATGTGGAACCCGGAGACGATCGCGGCGCTGCAGCACGCGGTCCGGGACACGAACGGCTCGGCGCAGGACAAGTACGACGAGTACGCGCGGATGGTCAACGAGCACGCCGCGCGCAAGGCGACGCTGCGCGGCCTGCTGAACTTCCGCGCCGAGGGCGTGGAGCCGATCTCGATCGACGAGGTCGAGCCGGCGCAGGACATCGTCAAGCGCTTCGCCACCGGCGCGATGTCGCTGGGGTCGATCTCCACCGAGGCCCACGAGAACCTCGCGATCGCGATGAACCGCCTCGGCGGGCGCTCGAACACGGGCGAGGGCGGGGAGGACCCGCGCCGCTTCGTGCCCGACGACAACGGCGACCTGCGGCGCTCGGCGATCAAGCAGGTGGCGTCGGGGCGCTTCGGCGTCACGATCCACTACCTCGTCAACGCCGACCAGCTCCAGATCAAGATGGCGCAGGGCGCCAAGCCCGGCGAGGGCGGCCAGCTGCCCGGCCACAAGGTCGACAAGTACATCGGGTCGGTCCGGCACACGACGCCGGGCGTCGGCCTGATCTCGCCGCCGCCGCACCACGACATCTACTCGATCGAGGACCTCAAGCAGCTCATCTACGACCTGCGCTGCGCGAACCCGCGCGCCCAGGTGTCGGTGAAGCTCGTGTCCGAGGTCGGCGTCGGCACGGTCGCGGCGGGCGTCGCCAAGGCCAACGCCGACCACGTCGTCATCGCGGGCCACGACGGCGGCACCGGCGCGTCGCCGCTGTCGTCGATCGTCGCCGCCGGCGCGCCGTGGGAGATCGGCCTGGCCGAGACCCAGCAGACGCTGCTGAAGAACGACCTGCGCTCGCGCATCGTCGTCCAGACCGACGGCCAGCTGAAGACCGGCCGCGACGTCGCGATCGCCGCGCTGCTCGGCGCCGACGAGTTCGGCTTCTCGACCGCGCCGCTGATCGCGACGGGCTGCATCATGATGCGCGCCTGCCACCTGAACACGTGCCCGGTCGGCATCGCGACGCAGGACCCGGAGCTGCGCAAGCGCTTCAAGGGCACGCCGGAGCACGTCGTCAACTTCTTCTTCTTCGTGGCGGAGGAGCTGCGCGGCATCATGGCGTCGCTCGGCATCGCCAAGATGGAGGACTTGATCGGGCGCGTCGACCTGCTGATGGCCGACGAGGCGATCGACCACTGGAAGGCGCGCGGGATCGACCTCACGCACCTGCTGACGTTCCCGCGCGACGTGGACGCGTCCAAGCCGCGCCACCGCACGCAGCCGCCGCCGCCCGTGCTGGACGACGCGCTGGACCACGTGCTGCTGGAGCGCGCGCGGCCGGTCGTCGAGGGCGGCGACACGCACGTGCGGATCGAGACGCCGGTGCGCAACGTCAACCGCTGCGTCGGCGGCATGCTGTCCTCGCGGATCGCGGAGATCCACGGGCGCGACGGGCTGCCGGAGGGGTCGATCGACGTGGAGCTCACCGGCTCGGCCGGCCAGTCGTTCGGCGGCTGGCTCGCGCCGGGCGTGACGTTCACGCTGCACGGCGACGCCAACGACTACACGGGCAAGGGCCTGTCGGGCGGGACCGTCGTCGTCACCCCGCCGGCGGGCGTGACCTTCGACGCGCGCGCGAACGTGATCGTCGGCAACACCGTGTTGTACGGCGCGACGAGCGGGCGCGCGTTCTTCCGCGGCCTGGCGGGCGAGCGCTTCGCGGTCCGCAACTCGGGCGCGTCGGCCGTCATCGAGGGCGTGGGCGACCACGGCTGCGAGTACATGACCGGCGGGCGCGTCGTCGTGCTCGGCCCCACGGGCCGCAACTTCGCCGCCGGCATGTCCGGCGGGTTCGCCTACGTGTTGGACGACGACGGCACGTTCCGCTCGCGCGTCAACCCCACCATGTTGGACCAGCTCGAGGAGCTGACCGACGAGGACGCCGCCGAGGTGCGCGCGCTGGTCGAAGAGCACCGCACGCGCACGGGCTCCGACGTCGCCAGCGCGCTGCTCGAGGACTGGGACGCCGCGCGCGCGAGGTTCGTGAAGGTGTTCCCGAGCGACTACAAGCGCGTGCTGGCCGAGCAGGCCGCGGCCGCGGCTGAGACGACCGAAGGAGTGGCCGCCTAGCCATGGGTGAGCTCGGAGGGTTCCTGAAGATCGACCGCTCCAACATCCCGTACCGGGATGCGCAGGAGCGCGTCGGCGACTTCAAGGAGTTCGTCGTTCAGCGTCCCGACGCGGAGCTCGCCGCCCAGGGCGCGCGCTGCATGGACTGCGGCGTGCCGTTCTGCCACAACGGCTGCCCGCTAGGGAACCTGATCCCGGACTGGAACGACCTCGTCTTCCGCGAGCGCTGGCCGGACGCCATCCGGCAGCTGCACGCCACCAACAACTTCCCGGAGTTCACCGGGCGGCTGTGCCCGGCGCCGTGCGAGGCCGCGTGCGTGCTGGAGATCCGCGAGGGCGACGCGGTCACGATCAAGCAGATCGAGAACTCCATCATCAACCGGGCGTGGGACGAGGGCTGGGTCGTGCCGCAGCCGCCGGCCGTCGAGACCGGGATGAGCGCCGCCGTCGTCGGCGCCGGTCCGGCCGGGATGGCCGCCGCGCAGCAGCTGCGCCGCGCCGGTCACCGCGTCGTGCTGTTCGAGCGCGACGAGGCCGGGGGCGGGCTCGTCCGCTTCGGCGTTCCGGACTTCAAGATCGAGAAGTGGGTTGTCGAGCGGCGGCTGGACCAGCTGCGCGCCGAGGGCGTCGAGGTCCGCTGCGGCGTCGACGTCGGGCGCGACGTGACCGCCGACCAGCTGCGGGCCGAGTTCGACGCGGTCGTGCTGACGATCGGCTCGCGCGTGCCGCGCGACCTGCCGGTGCCCGGCCGCGAGCTGGACGGCATCCACGCCGCGATGGACTACCTGTACGTGCGCAACCGCGCGATCGCCGTCGAGCTCGGGCCGGAGCCTTCGGTGGCGGCGCCCGAGGCTCGGGAGATCACCGCCGCCGGCAAGCACGTGGTCGTGATCGGCGGCGGCGACACGGGCGCCGACTGCGTCGGGCACTCGATCCGCGAGGGCGCGCTGTCGGTGACGCAGCTGGAGCTGCTGCCCGAGCCGCCCGCCCACCGTCCCGACGAGCGGACGCCGTGGCCGCTGTGGCCGCAGAAGTTCCGGTTGTCCTACGCCATGGAGGAGGCGACGGCGATCGGCAAGGGCGAGCAGGACTTCTCGATCGTGACGACGCACTTCGCCGGCGAGGACGGCCGCGTGACGTCGCTGAACTACGCCGCGGCCGCCGACGCGCCGCCCTTCGCGCCGGTCGAGGGCACCGCAGGCGAGATGCAGGCCGACCTGGTGTTGTTGGCCATGGGCTTCCTCCATCCCGAGCACGAGGGCATCGTCGACCAGCTCGGCGTCGATCTGGATGGGCGCGGCAATGTGAAGGCCCCGACCTACGAGACGAGCGTCCACGGCGTCTTCGCCGCCGGCGACGCCCGCCGCGGCCAGTCCCTGATCGTCTGGGCGATCAACGAAGGCCGCCAAGCCGCCCGCATGGCCGACCGCTACCTCCACGCCCTGACCACCGCCAACCGCGAGCCGGTCCTGGCCGGCAACGTGCACGACGCGGACGACGGGCCGGAGGGCCCACCGCTGCACACCGATGGCGGCGTGACGGCGGAGGAGTAGGGGCGGGGGCGCGTCGCCCATCGAGTGACGCGCCTGGAGTCTGAGGGCGCGTCCACCGTCCTCGCCGCAATCGGCCGCCCCGGTCGCGCCGGCTGCACTCAACCAATCGTCTCTGTCGGTGGCGGCGCCGCCGCCTCCGGTCCTCCGCTGCCGCCTCGCACATCGAGTGACGCGCCTCGAGTCTCCGGGCACGCCCGACGCCCTCGCGCGCGGCGGGCCGCCTCCGCCTCCTCCACGCGCCACCGGACACCCCACCCGCCAGCGCCCCCGCCGCCGGTTCCCGCTCGACCCCTCCGCCACCCCGCGTTAGGGTCGGGCGATGGCCCACGTGCCGTTGACCCGCCGTCGTCTTCTCAAGAAGGCAGGCGCCGCCGCGACCGCGCTCGCCGCCATCGACGCGCCGCTCACCACGGCCGCCTACGCCGCGGCGCGCAAGCGCAGGACCGCCGATGTGGTCGTCGTCGGCGCCGGCTTCTCCGGTCTGGCCGCAGCGCGCGCGCTCCACAAGGCCGGCCACGACGTCGTCGTCCTCGAGGCGCGTGATCGCGTCGGTGGCCGCACCGACAACGCGCGGATCGCGAACGGCCGGTACGTCGTCGAGCTCGGAGGCGAGTACGTCGGGCCCACGCAGGACCGGATCCTCGCGCTGGCCAAGGCGGTCGGCGTCAAGACGTTCCCGGTGTACAACGCCGGCAGCAACGTCCTGATCGCCAACGGCCAGCGGACGCTGTACCCCGCGGCCACCGGCCTCCCGGACGATCCCGGGCTCGTCCACTCCCTCCAGGTCCTCGTCCAGCTCGACGCGATCGGGAAGGAGGTCGGCGTCCAGGCGCCGTGGAAGAGCAAGAACGCGCGCAAGTACGACGGGCAGACGCTCGCCCAATGGCTCGCGCCGCAGGGCATCACGCCCGACGCCATGGCCATCGTCGATGCGATCTGCGAGTCCGTCTGGGGCGCCGATCCGGAGGAGCTCTCACTGCTCTACGTCGCGATGTACACCGCCGCCGCGGGCGACGCCAAGACGCCGGGCTCGTTCTTCAAGCTGATCTCGACCGCGGGCGGCGCGCAGGAGCGGCGCTTCGACGGCGGCTCGGTGCTCGTCGCCCAGAAGGTGGCCCAGCAGCTGGGCTCGCGCGTGATCCTCAAGGCGCCCGTCACGAAGATCAAGGACCATGACGACACGGTCACGGTCACCACGCGCGGCGGCCCGACCGTGGTCGCCAAGCAGGCGATCGTCGCCGTCCCGCCGGTGCTCGCCACCCGCATCGCGTTCGCGCCCGGGCTCGAGGCGGACAAGAAGACGTTGTTGAAGGCCATGGTCCCGGGCTCGCTCACGAAGGTCGAAGCGGTCTACGACACGCCCTTCTGGCGCGCCGCCGGCCTCAGCGGCCAGGGCGTCAGCGACGCCGGCCTCGCGTGCGTCCCCTACGACAACTCGCCGCCCGACGGCGGCGTCGGCGTCTTCTTCGGCTTCATCGGCGGCAAGCGCCACGCCGAGTGGGTCGCGCTCGACGCCGCCACCCGCCGCGCGCGCGTCCTCGACGACTTCGTCCGCTTCACCGCCGACGAGCGCGCCCGCTCGCCGCTGGAGATCGTCGAGAAGGACTGGACGACCGAGACCTGGACCCGCGGCTGCCCCGTCGGCCACTTCGCGCCCGGCGTCCTCTCCAAGCACGGCGCCGCGCTGCGCGCGCCCCACGGCCGCGTCCACTTCGCCGGCACCGAGACCTCCGACTACTGGCTCGGCTACATGGACGGCGCGGTCCGCGCGGGCGAGCGCGCGGCGCAGGAGGCCGCGGCCGCACTCCGGGTCCGGCACCCCAAAACTTGACGCCCCCGTCACTCTTCTGAGACGCTGCGCGTCATGTCCCAGCCCGCGCTTCCCGTCGTCTGCCTCATCGGGGCCGGCTCCTCCGGCATCGCCGTCGCCAAGGCGCTCCACGAACACGGCATCCCGTTCGACTGCATCGAGGCGTCGGACCGCGTCGGCGGCAACTGGGTCTTCGAGAACCGCAACGGCATGTCGGCGGCCTACCGCGACCTCCACATCAACACGTCGCGCGACCGCATGGCCTACTCGGACTTCCCGATGCCCGCCGACTACCCCGACTACCCGCACCACAGCCAGATCGCCGCGTACTTCGACGACTACGTCGACCACTTCGGCTTCCGCGACAACATCATCTTCGACACCAAGGTGGAGTCCGTGGTCCGGGGAGACGACGGCGTCTACACCGTCACGACCGACGACAGCGTCACGCGCGAGTACGACGCGGTCCTGGTCGCCAACGGCCACCACTGGAACCCGCGCCTGCCCGAGCCCGCGTTCCCGGGCAGCGACACGTTCACCGGCACGCAGATGCACGCGCACGCCTACATCGAGTCATCCATCTTCGAGGGCAAGGACGTCGTCGTCCTCGGCATGGGCAACTCGGCGATGGACATCGCGGTCGAGTCCTCCTACGTCGCCAACACCACCTACCTGGCCGCCCGCCGCGGCGCCTGGATCATCCCCAAGTACGTCTTCGGGCGCCCGACCGACCAGCTCAAGAACGACCCGCGCATCCCGTTCAAGATCCGCCAGAAGATGATCCACGCGGTCATCCGGCTCAACATCGGGGACGTGACGAAGTACGGCCTGCCCAAGCCCGACCACCAGTTCGGCGAGGCGCACCCGACGGTCTCCGGCCGCATCCTGGACCGCATCCAGCACGGCCGCGTCACGCCCAAGCCCAACATCAAGGCCTTGGAGGGCGACGAGGTCGTCTTCGCCGACGGCAGCCGCGCGCACGTCGACGTGGTCGTCTACTGCACCGGCTACAAGATCACGTTCCCGTTCTTCCGCGACGACTTCATCGCCGCGCCCGACAACCACATCGAGCTGTTCCGCCGCGTCTTCCACCCGCGCTACCCGGACCTCGCGTTCATCGGCCTGCTTCAGCCGCTCGGCGCGCTCATGCCGCTCGCCGAGGCGCAGGGCCAGTGGCTCGCCGCGTACCTGAAGGGCCAGTACGCGCTGCCGGCGCCGGCCGAGCTGGCCGCCGACATCCGCGCGGACCAGAAGGCCATGCACAAGCGCTACGTCGCGTCCAAGCGCCACACCATCCAGGTGGACTTCGACGACTACCTGTACGCCTTGGAGAAGGAGCGTCACGCCGGCGCCGAGCGGGCGGCCGCGCGCGGCTACGCGCTCCCGGTCCCGCACCGCGCCCAGGACGCGCCGCGGACGGCCGACGCCGGCGGGGCGGTCGCCGCGTGACGAGCCTGCCCGCGTCGGCGTCGCCCACCGCGCCCGCGGGGAAGCGCGAGCGCACCAAGCAGGCCAACCGCGCCGCGATCCTCGAGGCCGCGCGCGACGTCTTCGGCGACATCGGCTACGGCGCCGCGACGGTCCGCGACATCGTCCGGCAGACCGATCTCGCGACGGGCACGTTCTACAACTACTTCCCCGACAAGGAGACGGTGCTCGTCGCCCTGCTGGACGCGACGGCGGGGGAGGCGCGCGAGCGTGTCCGGGCCGCGCGCCGCGGCGGCGAGACGCTCGACGCGTTCGTGCGCGACGGCTTCCGGGCGTACTTCCGCTTCCTGATCGAGGACCGCCGCACGTCCCAGCTGCTCGCGCGCAACGCGGGGACGATCCGGGCGCTCTTCGACGAGCCGTCGCTCGTCGCGGGCGTCGAGGAGCTGGCGGAGGACCTGCGCGCCGGCGTCGCCGCCGGGCTGATCCCCGACCACGACGTCGAGTACATGGCTGCGTCGATGGTCGGCGCGGCGTTCGAGGTCGGCGCCCGCATGCTCGACGGTCAGGAGCCGGACGCTGAGCGCGCAACCGAGTTCATCTCGTCGCTGTTCATCGCGGGGCTGCGCGCCGCGCGCTCGTGACAGAACGTGCAAGCGGGGTTGCGCGGACGGGGCACCGCAACTTCGGCGGCGGCTATGTTGTCTGGACTCTGAGGGCGCGCCGGAAGCTTCCGCACCGCGCGTCCTGACTTCACCCTTCGTCCCCGACGCCGACAAAGGAGCCACCGCATTCCGATGCGACGTCTCTTCCGCATTGCCCTGCTCGTCACCGCCCTCGCGGCCATCGCGCTGCCGGCGAACGCCTCCGCGTCCGCGATCGTGGGCGTGTCCGACCAGCAGGCCAGCACGTTCACGAACCCGCTCTTCCCGCCGCTCAAGATGAAGGTCGCGCGCTACATCGCGCCCTACGACGTCACGTCGGAGAGCACCGAGCGCACGAACTGGGAGGCCTGGCTGAAGGCGGCCAAGCACGCGCACATGACGATCCTGATCTCGTTCGAGCACTCACGCCTGGGCACCAAGTACAACAAGGCGCCGAGCGTCTCGCAGTACACGACCGCGCTGAAGGCCTTCAAGAAGAAGTACGGCAGCAGCTTCGACGTCACGCCGTGGAACGAGGTCAACGTCTGCCAGGCCAAGGGCCGGCAGGAGGGCCAGCCGTCGAAGATCTGCAAGTCGTCGACCGGTGCCAAGCTCGTCGCGCAGTACTACTCGGCCGCGCGCAAGGTCTTCCCGGGCCGCAAGGTCACCGCGATCGACATCCTCGACGGGGCCAACGTCGGCGGCGCGGTGAGCTACCTCAAGAAGTTCAAGAAGTACGTCTCGGGTCGCCCGAAGTACTGGGGCATCCACAACTACAGCGACACCAACCGCGGGTCCTACTCGCGCACGTCGCGCCTGATCAAGACGATCAACGACAAGAGCGCCCAGGTCTGGCTGACCGAGACCGGCGGCCAGCTGCGTCTGCGCGGCGTGTGGGCCGGCGGGTCGGAGGCCGCGGCCGAGAAGAAGGCCGCGACCGCGCTCAAGTGCATGTTCTCGATGCCCAAGCGCTACTCGCAGATCAAGCGCCTGTACATCTACCAGTTCAACGGCGCCCCGACGACGAACGACTTCGACGCGGGCCTGATCAACGTGGACAACACGAAGCGGCTCGGCTACACGGTCGTGCAGAAGCGCCAGTCGGCGACCTGCCACGCGTAGGCCGCCCGGCGAGGCCCGATGGGCGCCCTCCGGGGCGCTCGTCGGGCTTCTAGACTGACCTCGTGCCCACCTTCTGCCGCCACAACCGGCTCGTCGAGAACTGCCCGATCTGCTCCAAGAAGGAGCGGGTGAAGGCACCGACGCGATCGGTTGCGCGCCGCCCGTCCAAGCCGGAGGGGAGTGGGACCGCGCGGGCGCCGCGCAAGTCGGTGTCGTCCGGGATGACGGTGCGGCGGGTACAGCGCGCGCCGGACGACGGCTACGAGCACGACGTCGTGCCCGGCCTGCGGTCGTCGATCGACGCGGGACGGCTGGCCGACGAGCTGGCCTTCAGCGTGGCGCGGCTGCGCGAGCTGAGCGAAGCGCCTCCCGGGCTGTACGCGGACGTGACGCGCGAGGCCGACCGCGAGGAGGCCGCGTGGCTGGCGTTCCTCATCACCTACTTCGGTCCGCTGGACGGCGACGATCCCTGGAAGACGATCCGGGAGCGCCGGACGTCGTGGGCCTCGGGCGAGGACCCGGCGCTGGACGGCGCCGAGTTCGGCCGGCGCAACGGGCACGACCCGCGCCGCGGCGCCGAGGTCTTCGCGGCCTACCGCGCGTGGGCCTCTCGTGGCGGCGGGCAGATCACGGCGCTGGCCGGCGAGGAGTCCTGGACGCTGCAGCACCGCTACGACCGCGCCTTCGAGCGCCTCGGCCTGCCGGGCTTCGGGCGGCCGGCGCGGGTCGAGCTGCTGGTGGTCGAGCACCGCCTCGGGTTGGTGGACCTCGACCCCTGGACGATGCACCTGAGCTCGGCGTCGCCGATGGACCCGGTCGCCCTGGCCGCCAAGCGCGTGCTGGGGATCGGCGACCCGGTGCTGCTGCAGCGGCGCCAGCGCGAGCTCGCCAACGGGGTCGGCGTGCCGGTCGAGACGCTGGATCTCGCCTTCTACAACTGGTCGCAGCCGGTCGACGACGAGCGCTACGTGGCCGGGTCCGGCGCGGTCGTCGACCAGGCCGAGCGCGACGGGATCGCCACGGCGCTGGGGCTGTAGGCTTGCCGCGTGTTGTTGGTGTTGTCGGCGCCGTCGCGGCGCTGGCGCTGGGCGCGGGGGTCGTGGCGTCGACGGGGTGCGGGTCGACCTCGTCGGCCAACCCGGCGACGGCGCCGACCGTGTCGCTGTGGGTGAGCGGGACCGCGCACGACTACCGCCAGCTCGCGGCGGGCGTGAAGCTGGCGCTGGCCGAGCACGAGGGCCGGGCCGGGGAGTTCCGCGTCAACTACGCGGGCCGGCAGGTGTCTGACGACGCCGCGCAGGCCGAGACCGACGCGCTCGCGAACGCCCGGACGTCCCTGCAGGACACGCAGGCCAGCGCCGTGATCACCGACGCGCCGGCGAGCGTGGCGCGGCCGGCGATCACGTTGTTGAACGAGGCCGGGATCAGCGTTGTGGCGCTGGGGGATGACGCGTTGAAGGCCGAGGCGTGCTCGGATCGCAGCGACATCTACCCGGCGGGGCATGCGACGGCGATCGTGGAGCCGCCTGGCTCTGCGTCTCCGCCGGCGTCGTGGGCGTCGAGCTTCAAGTCCCGGCTCGGCTTCGCGCCGACCGACACGGCCTGGCGGGCGTACCAGGGCGCGGAGGCCGTGCTGGCCTCACTGGGCGCGCCGGGGGTGGCGACGAACGACACGCCGCCACGGCTGGACCGGGATGCGCTGGCGGCACAGCTGGTCCGCGCGCGCGGGGGCTGCTGAGGGCCTGAAGCCAGGCTCGGCTGGCATCTGACCCGCCCATATCGCGGGTCAGAGGCCATTCGGCCCATGGATCGCGCAAAAGCCGTGCATATCGCGGCTTTGGCGCGATCCATCCCTCATTCGGCTCCGAAACGCCGGGTCCGCGTCGCCGCGGGCCGAGCGACACCGATCCCGGTGGCGTCGCCCCGCACGCCGCACGCCCTAGATGCCAGGCAGAGCACGCGCCGCAGCACGGCCAGCGCCGGCGCTGATCGCCCACCTACCAAGAATCGGTGACGTTTCTGGACGCTCACTGGACGCGTCGATGTCCGCGTGTGAACAGCGTCCCGGAGTGCTGAGCGCCGTCATTCGGGACGCTCCGTTCCCGCTACGTGCGGGTTTCCACGTGCCGATCCGCACGTGTCGAGTCAGCTCGCGGACGCTCGGATCGCCCGAGTCCGGGCGGGAAACAGCGGCGTCTCCATTGACCACAGCGCGCCACTGCCGCGATACCTCGTCGCGTCGCTCACCGCTGGGCGGCCTTGTCCTCGTGCGGACGCAAGGGGGGCGAGAACTGCGGGGCCCACCCCTCAGAAGCACGGAAGCACAACCCAAGGACGGACATGGACGACCGACGGCCGGCGCACGCCCGGCTCACCGAGGAACAAGCCCAGGAGCTGGTGCTCAGCACCGTGGCGAAGCACGCGGAGTCGCTGCTGCGCGTCGCGTACAGGCACAGCCTCTGCCCCGACGACGCGCACGACGCCTACCAGCGCGGGATGGAGATCCTGCTGCGGCGCGCGCCGACGCTCGACCCGCGCACGGCGCACAAGTGGCTCCATGTTGTCGTCAAACACGAGGCGATGGAGGTGCGGCAGGCGCGGATGTCGGTCGTCGGCGGCGACGACGTCGACTACGACCGCCACGAGGCGCGCCACCTCGACTCGCCCGAGGAACGGGCGCTCACCATCGACCGCGCGACGCGCGCGGCCGAGGCCCTGCAGCGCCTGAAGCCGCACGAGCTGCGGACGGTCTGGCTGAAGGCCATCGGCCACTCCTATCGCGAGATCAGCGACATCACGGGCTTCTCGGCGACCAAGGTCAACCGCTGCCTGGCCGAGGGCCGCAAGAGCTTCCTCGAGCGGTTCGAGGGGATCGAGACGGGCGCCGAGTGCGAGCGCTGGCAGGCGGTGATCTCCGCGATCGTCGATGGCGAGGCGACCGCCGCCCAGATGGCCGACGCCCGGCCCCACCTGCGCAACTGCCCGGGATGCCGCGCGACGCTGCGCAGCCTGCAGGACGGCTCCGAGCCGATGCGCGCCGTGCTCCCGGTCGGGCTGGCCGGCGTGGGGGCCAAGTTGTCCGGGTTGGTCGAGCGGCTGATGCCGGGCGGGGGAGCCGACATGGTCTCCGGCGCCGGTGGGGCCGGTGTGCTGGGCGCGGGAGGGATGAAGGTCGCCGGGCTGCTCGCGGCCGGCGCGGCGGCGGTGGGCGGCGGGACGGTCGTGGTCGACCGGGGCGACGCGGCGCGGGCCGAGGAGAAGCCGAAGGCCGTGGCGACCGCGCGCACCGCGTCCGCGCCGCCGCGAGGGGTGCTCGCCGCCGCGACCACCGCCAAGACGGCGCCTGCGGTCCACCGCACGCACCGCGCTCGCGCGGCCCGCGTGAGGGTCACGGCGCGCAGGCCCGCGCCCGTCCGCCGCGCGGCCGCGCCCCATGAGCTCAAGCCCGTCGGCGCTGAGGTCGCGATCCCGGTGACCGCCACCGCCGCCAGCGCCTCGACGTCCTCCAAGCCGTCGCCGGCCCCCGCGTCGGCGGCGCCCGCCGACTCGTCCGGTGGCGAGTTCGCGCCGCAGCCTTAGTTGATGAACATGAACATGAACGTGAAAGGACTCACCTTGCTCTTGCCCAACCCCACCAGCTGGCTGCGTGGACGCCGCGCCGCCGCGACCGCGCTCCTGGCCGCCGGCGGCCTCGCCGTCGCGGCGCCTGAGTCGGACGCCGGCACGTACGCCGCGATCTCGCTCGGCGCCGGCGGCTTCAACAACACCGACGGCTGGAGCGCCTCCGAAGGGACGTGGAACCGCGGCTATGTGACCGCCGCGCTCAGCGGTGCCAGCGCGACGGGCACCTGGAACGTCGGCGGCGGCCGGGGGACCTTCTACGGGGCCGAGCACACGACGTTCAAGTACACCGCCCCTGCGAACACGAAGCTGAGCTGGCTGCAGCTGATTAGCGAGATCGGCGGCCTGAACGGCGGCGACTGGCAGACGATCGTGCGCGACTCGTCGCACGTCGTCTTCCTCGACGCCCCGTCGCACGTGGGCGCGCGCGTCATCGAGGCCGACGTCTCCGGGGAAACGGTAGAGGCCCAGCTGACGTGCGCGGGCCCGAACCCGTGCTACGCGTACCCCAACGCCATCCACCGCATCACGGGCGCGTCCATCGTGCTCGAGGACGCTGACCTGCCGAGGTTCGGCGACGACACGGGTGCCCTGAAGTCGGCACTGAAGCTGGTCGGTACCGCCGACGTGTCGTTCCATGCCTCGGACCTCGGGTCCGGGCTGCACCGGACGGTGATCTACGACGGCGCGACGCCGGTCGTGAGCGCGATTGTCGACCCCAACGGTGGGCACTGCATCGAGCTCGACACCCACAAGTACGACCGCGCGGTGCCGTGCGTGCTGTCGGCCACAGCCGGGGCGACGCTCGACACGACGACCCTCGACGACGGCTACCACAACTTCAAGGTCATGATCGAGGACGCCTCGGGCAACGCTGAGGTCGTGTGGGGGCCGGAGCGGAAGTTGGTGGCCAACCATCCGCCGGTGAACACGGCTCCGCCCGCGATCCCGACCGCCGACGTCAACGCCCAGCTCTTCAGCTCGCCGCGGATCGGCACCGCGATGTCCTTCCCATCCGCCGGCGCCTGGAGCGGGCCCAACCTCGCGATCTCGGTCGCGTGGGTCCGGTGCGACCTGCACGGTGAGGGCTGCGCCCAGATCCCGGGCGCGACGAGCCTGAGCTACGTGCCGACGACCGATGACGTCGGCCACACGCTGAAGCTCGCCAGCACAGCGAGCAACGCCGCGGAGACGGTCACGGTCTACTCGGCGCGCTCCGGCGAGGTCACCGTGCCCAAGAGCGCCGGCGACCTCACCGACAAGCCGAGCGGGCAGTCGGGCACCACGCCGCCGCCTCCGCCGAGCATCGTCGTCCCGCCGGCGCTGACCACGACGACCAACACCACCAACAACAACAACACCATCACGCATTCGATCATCGGGCGCGTCGTGGGCGAGCCCGCGGGGACCGCGTGTCCCGGCGAGAAGGCGACGCTGCGCTTCGAGCACGTGCAGGGCGGCAGGATGAAGCTGGGGTACGGCAAGGCGTCCGTCGCGCAGCTCGTGCTGACGTGCACGACGAGCGGCAAGCCGATCGCCGACGCGAAGCTCGAGATCGCGACGAAGACCGGGACGCGCGCCGCCGTCGCGTCGGACGTGACGACCGACGGCGCCGGCCACGCGACGATCCGCCTGGCCAAGGGCGCGTCGCGCGGCATCACCGTGGGCTACCGCATGTACTCGGACGACGCGCTCGCGCGAGCGGTGGCGACGCTGAAGGTGCTCGTCAACGCCAGGATCTCCGCGCGCGCCGACCGCAAGCACCTGCACAACCGCCAGGCCGTGACGCTCCGCGGGGCGCTGGCCGGCGGCCAGGTGCCCAAGCGCGGCGTGACGCTCGCCGTTCAGTGGAAGGACGGCAAGCGCTGGCGCCCCTTCGCGCAGATCAAGACCAACAAGTACGGCCGGTACGCCTATGCCTACCGGTTCACCCGGTCCAGCCGGACGGTCGTCTACCAGCTGCGCGTCCAGATCGCCGGCGGCCAGGTCGACTACCCCTTCGTCGCGACGAGCTCGAAGCCGGTGAAGGTCACCGTTGGCCGCTGAGCCGAAGTCCACGACGATCGCGCCGCGGCGGGCCCTGCCCGCCGCGTTCGCGCGTCTCCTGGCGGTCGCCACCGCCACGTTGGCGATCCCGCTGTCGGTCAGCACCGACGTCGCGCGGGCCGAGGAGGTCTTCACGAGCCAGGCGGCCGCAACCAACGCCACCGACTCCACCTGGATCCCAGCACCACCTCGCCGCGCCGCCGTCTGCATCGTCGACACCGGCAACGACATCACACCCGACACCACCAACGTCGTAGCCCGCTTCGCCGTCGACGGCGGCACCGGCGAAGACCTCAGCCCAACCAAACACGGCACCCTCATGTCGACAATCGCCTCAGCGCCCTACAACGGCTTCGGCATGGTCGGGGCGGCACCGTCGATCGACGTGGTGTCAGTTCGAGCGTCTCGCGACGGACGCTATTTCGGTGGCGACGACCTTGCGACAGCTGTGCAGCTGTGCGTCACCAAGCGCAGCATCTACAACATCAGAGTCGTGTCGATGAGCCTCGGCAGCGGGTTCGGAACCGGCGGAGTCCAAGCGAATGCTGGTCAGCGGGCAGACTTTCAGAGCATGATCGACAATGCCCGTGCTCACTCTCTCAACGTGGTGGCAGCGGCAGGAAACAGCGGTCTAGGAATCGTCGACTGGCCGGCTGGTTACGGTCCCACCTTTGCGGTGGGCGCGGCCGATAACCACGGGGCAAGGTGCGAGTTCGCCTCCTGGGGCCCTGATGTCGATATTTGGGCTCCCGGATGCCCTCTCGATGTTGCTCGCCCGGACCAGTCGGCTCTCGCCGCTTGGGCGTATGGCTCCAGTGAGGCCACTGCCTTTACTGCCGGTGTGCTCACACAGCTGCGCGGACTTTCGGCTGATCTAGGAGTCGTCGAGGCGGAAGCGGCTCTCAGATCGAATGCGACGGGCCGGCCGGTGGGCCCGTTCCTCGATGTGGCGGCGGGGTTCCGTGGGTCGGATCTCGAGGCGCAACTTACCGAGGGCCACACTGCCGCTCCGGAAGCTGCGGTAGACCGTGCGCCGGTGGCGTCGACGCCGTCGATGACGACCTCGGCGACCCCGCCATCAGCAGCACAGCCGGTCGGCCAGCCAACCCGTACGCTGTCCAGCGGGTCGAGCTCGGCCGATACGTCGTCAGTTTCCGCGAACCGTTCTCTAGTCCTGCCGACACCGTCGGTTATGTCTGCACGGGTCCGTCGGGGGCTGTTGACGATCGATTTCCGGCGAAGGCCTCGCGATGTTGAGGCGCGTGTCGACGTCTATGCGCGGATCCGCAGACACGCATTTCCTGTCCTCACACGCAAGCTCCACAGCAAGAGTGACCGTGTCCGGACACGGTTCTTGGGGATGGTTACCCAAGTGTCGATTACTTATCGTGACCCAACCGGAGCACGCCGAGCTTCGCCGTCCGTGACCATTCGCAAATTCAGATAACGGTTGTCTGTCGAGCTCGACCACATCATCTCCCGGCTGGGTATTCTTATTGCTGTTGGTGCCATCGGGCTGGGGACGGCTTCGCGATGCTTCGCCCAGCCAAGACCCACGCCACGCGACGTCGGGCCGCTCGGAACAGCTGGCGGCTTTGTCGTGCAGAGCTGCGGGGAGTCGGGCTCCTCCGACGGGTGGGCGGCGACAAACAGTAGCTCGGCGCAGTTGCAGACCGGCGTCGTCTGTCCACCGAACTATGGTGCGCTTCCCCCCAACACGTTCCAGACAGGCATTTGGATCACAGATCGTTTGGGCAATGCAGGAGGCTCGGATGCCGCGCCCGGGGCGCGCGCCGAGATCACTTTTGTGCCGCTGCCTGGTACTGCCATCACGCGAGTCCGTTGGTGGCGTAGCGTCGAGAAACGTCTGGACGACAATTGGTTGTCGTACACAGCGATCGACTCGTCGAACAACGTCATCGACAGCTGCGATATCGATCCGCTTGTCACGAACGCCTGCAACGTTGGGAGCAGCGATTGGTATGCCAACGACGATGACTTTGCGGCCGAGCGACGCGCGTATACGGATCTCGATGACCTGTGGGCGTCGGCGGTTATCGTGGGCGTCTCATGTCGACCGAACCCCGACAATGTCTGCGGGAACAACTACTCGGTAAACAACGTCGGCGCGAACGTCTACAGCGCGTTCTTTACGATCGCCGAGAGGGTTGCTCCAGCGGTTACAGACGCTGTGGGACTAGGCTGGACGACGACGGCATGGTCCGACGGCACGCTCCCGTTGTCGGTCACTTCGAGTGATGCCACCGGCATCGCGGCCACCCGCGTCTATGCCGATGGGTCGGTGATCGCGACGTTGCAGCGGTCGTGTAGCTATACGCGGCCGAGGCCCTGTACTGATGAGCCGGATGGTGCCGTTGGACTGCCCACGGCGGCGCTGGCTGATGGTCCGCACTACATCGAAGTTGGTGTGGAAGACGCTGCCGGCAACGAGACCAAGATTGCGCGTCCTGAGCCGTTGTTGGTGGACAATGCCGCCCCCGCTACTCCGGTGGGGCTTGCGGTCCGGCAGGCGGCAGCTGATGAGAACCGGTTCTCGGCGAGATGGTCTTTGCCGGCGGATGCTGGGTCGGCGATCGATCAGGCTGAGTACCGAGTCTGCATGGACGACGGTTGTTCGGCGCCGCGGGTCGCGGGGTCGCTCACGGGCGTCGATGGCATCGTCCTTCCGCATGTCGGGAGGGCCACGCTTCGGGTCTGGTTGCGCGATGCCCAGGGACACGCCGATGAGGGCAGGGCGGCGACGGTTGAACTTGCGTACGCGCCGCCGCCGATCGTCGATCCGCCGCCGGTGTGCTCGTGCGACCCGACGCTGCCGAGTTTCACGCCCCCACTGACGACCACCCCGCCGATCGCGACCACGCCGCCAAACGGTGGGGCGCCTCCCAAGACGACGCGGCCGAGGAAGTCCAGCCCCGGGTTGAAGCTGACGACGCTGCGGCGGGTCGGGACCCGGGTGACCGTTGGTGGCACGGTCTCGTCGAAGGCCTCCGGCACCGTCACCGTCCGCTACCGCGTCAAGAGCCGCGGCCGGACGCGCACGCTGACGAAGCGGGTGAAGATCAGGCGCAAGGCCTTCAAGACGGTCCTCGCGCTCTCGCCGACGTTCGCCGCGGCGCGGGTCGCGACAGTCTCCGTCGCATATGCGGGTGACGCGGACACCGCGGGCCAGACGCGCACGGCAACGGTACGCACGCGCGCGTGAAATCAGGTCGGCCGGACGTCTTGTCGCGGAACGGAATCACGCAACGTGCAGGAAGTTCCCGGAGAGGGGCGAACGGGAGCGGTTTTGACGTCCGATGGGAGCCGTAGCTTGGCGGCGTCCAGTACCTCGAGTGCCCGGAGCTTCACCCATGGCCCTCTGCTTCATCGAACCTCACGACGCGATTCGCGTCATCGCAGAGTCCGTCGGCCGCGAGGCCCGGCGGCAACTGCTCGGCGAGCTCGTGCGTGCTTGGGTCGACGAGATCCCCGAGCGCGAGCTGGACACCCACTACGCGAAGGCCGTCGCAGACCTCGACGAGCACGACCTCTCGATGCTCGCCGCATGGCACGCGTCGCTCGAGGTGGGTCAGCCGATCGCCAACCGCGACTTCTTGATGAACGTCTTCCCGACGCTCGGCGAGAACCGCCGTGAGGCGCTGAAGATCGCCGCGGGCTTCCGCGGCGAGGAGGCGTTCGAGGCGGGTGTCGCCGAGGAGCAGGCGCTGGAGACGGTGCTGCCGCGGCTGTCGCGCGAGCGGTCGGTGGAGCTGGCGCAGGAGTGCGTCGAGCTCTACCTGTGGGACCGCTTGGGCAGCGACAACTGAGTCGCCCCGCGTAGCCGGCCGCCTGCGCGGCCGGTGGTCGCGTCGATGCGGCGAGCGCAGTGTGATGCGCCGGCCTGGCCAGTCGCGCGCGTCGGTGGAGCGGCCGAGGTTCTTGCCGCGTGATCGCGACGCCGCCAGGAAGTGTGCCGTGGAGGCATGGGCAGCCATGGCCATGCGCCGGCGCGCCCGCCAGGACGCGGGGGCGGGGCGCCTCGCGTCGTTGCGGCCAAGTTGCCGCGTGTTGCAGGGCGGGCGCCTCGCCGCGTGGGTTGGCAAGTGGCGTGTCGCGGGGCGCTCGCCTCGCGACGTGGGTGGCGAGCGGGCGCGTCGGGGGCCGGCGCGTCGCAGCGCCGGTCGCAAGCGTCTGGCGTCGCCGGGCGACGCCCCGCGCTACGACACCCGTCGCAGCACGTCGTACCGCCCGACCCCGTCCCGCCCCTCCATCCGCCAAGTGAAGAACGCCGTGTCGAGGCGGAGGCGGCCGAGGTCGAGGGTGGTGCCGCAGGCGACCTCGCCCGCGATGCGGTGGGCGTAGGGTGACTCGTCCGTCTCGTACAACTCGAGGCCCGCGTGGCGCTGGCGGCCTTCGGAGTCGTAGGTCGTCGACACGCGTGGGTCGGCGATGACGAGGGACACGGGCTCGTCGGTCTCGCCATCGCGGCCGAGCAGGACGGCGTGGATCGCCTCGTCGGCGTGCGAGGAGGCCTTGGCCGAGCGGACGGCGGTGAGCGTCACGCCCGTGTCGCCGTCGAGCCAGACGCCGAGGGTCCGGGCCAGCGTCAGCTTGTCCCAGTCCGGCGCGCCCCAGGAGTGACCGCGCTGGCCGCGGCCGGTGAACGTCCGCTCGCTCCCGCCGATCGTGACCTTCCCGGTGACCTTGACGAGCTGGTCGTAGCCCTGCATCCCGCCGAGCTTGCCGGCCGCGTCGTCGCCCGCGAGGACGGCCGGCGCGGACACCGCCTCCAAGTCCAATAGGAACGCCTGCTCGCCGTCCTCGCCTTCGAAGTGCATGCGCCACGCGCGGAGCGGGTCGACGACCTCGGTCCAGACGCCGGCCGCCTCGGCGCGGCCCCAGCCAAGTCCCTCGCCGGCCGGGACGCCGCCCTCGGCGCGGACCGCGACCGGCGCCCCGCCCGCGAACAGCACGGCCAGCCCGGACGTCACGACCCGGCCGTCGTCGCCCAGCGCGCGCCCGATCCGGGCGACGCCGCAGACGTCGGCGCTCGCGTCGCTGAACGCGACCGTCACCGCGTCGCTCTCATCGGTGGACAGGTCGCGCGGCGCCTCGGCCTCGGCGGTCACGGTCGTGGTCATGGCAGTCTCCTGGGGTCGATCTCGGTGGCGCTGCCCTCGACGTCGAAGTCGTCCTGACGGCCCGCGCCGCCGCCCGGCGGACCGGGACGCCCGAAGCGCGGGCTCGGCGCGTCGGCCAGCACGCGGAACGTCACGCGGCGCACGAGCACGCGGCGGATGATCGCGCGCGTCGGCGGCAGCAGGAGCAGGGCGCCGATGACGTCGGTGCAGAACCCCGGCGTGAGCAGGAACGCGCCGCCGAAGATGACCAGGACGCCGTCGACGACCTCGCGCCCCGGCATCCGGCCCTCCGCCAGCGCGACCTGGAAGCGCCGCCACGCCGCGCGGCCCTGCGACCTCATCAACAGCGCGCCGGCGATCGAGTCCGCGATGAGGAGAGCGATCGTCCACAGCGCGCCGATCGCCTGGCCGACCTGGATGATCACGTAGATCTCCAGGATCGGCACGACCACGAAGAGGACGAGCAGGATCAGGAAGGGCATCTGAGGGCTCGCAGGCTACGCGGTCGCGGAGCGCGGTCGCGCGCGCGGAGGAACGGGGCGGCGCGCGGCGCGGGCCGCGGGGGACCGGAGGGGCGGGGCGCGGCGGGCGGGAAGGCGGCGCGTGGCGGGCGGAGGGGCGGCGCGCGGCGGGCGGGAAGGCGGCGGGTGAGGACTAAAGGGGCGGCGCGTGGCGGGCGGGAAGGCGGCGGGTGGGGACCGGAGGGGCGGCGCGCAACGCGCCCGCGCCAGGAGACGCCAGCGTCTCAGGCCGGCGCCGGCGCTTCTTCCATGACCACGTTCGGCAGCCGGTTTACACCGACCACCTCGATCAACTTGAGGATCTGCGGCTGGGCGCCGTGGATGCGGAGTTGGCCTCCGGCCTGGCGGAGGCGGCGGGCGACCATGGCGAGGTCCACCATCAGCGATGGGTCCGCGAAGACGAGCCCGTGCAGGTCGACGAGAACCGTCCCGGAGGCGTGCAGAGCCTTGGACAGAGGCTGCCTCCGCAGGCTCTGGGTGGACCGATCCTCGTCGCCGACACAGCAGAGCACCGGGGGGTGTTCGCTGTAGGAGACGATGGGGCCGCAACCTACTCCACGCGCAGGGCTAGACTCAAGGAGATATGCCCTCCGTCGAGGATGTAGAAGCCGCTCTCACCAACGTGATCGACCCCGAGCTGGGGCTCGACTTCGTCGAGCTGGGCCTCATCTACGGGATCGAGGTCTCGGGTGATGAGGTCCACGTGACGTTCTCGCTCACGTCCCCCGGATGCCCCATCGGGCCTCAGGTCTCCGAGCAGATCGAGGAGTTCGTGACAGAGCTCGACGGTGTGACGTCCGTCGAGTCCACCATGACGTTCAGCCCGCCCTGGACGCCGGACCGGATGTCCGAGGACGCGAAGTTCGCGCTGGGCTACTAGCCCGGCTTCTTCACCAGGACTTATGCGATCGGCGCTCGCAGCGGCGGCGGCGATCGGGGCACCGCTCATCGCGGCCGCGCCGGGGACCGCGCACGCCGACGCGAGCACGCCGCTCACCGGCCGCCTGCTCGTCACGCTGAACGCGCCGCCCGCCGGGAAGGCGGAGGCGTCGGCGGTCCAGGCCGTCGCCGCGCGCGCCGGAGCGAAGGAGACGCTGACGGTGCCGCAGCTGCGCCTCGTCGCCCTGATGCCCCGCGGCGCGGCCGCCCGCACGCGCGCCGAGACAGCGGCGACCGCCGCGACCGCGAGCACCGCGACGCCCCAGTCGTCCCTCACCCCCGCCCGCCTCCGCTCCCTCCGCGCCCTCGAGCGCCGCCTCCGCGCCGACCCCCGCGTCGCCGACGTCCGCCTCGAGCGCCGCTTCACGCTCCGCTACGTCCCCAACGACCCCGCCTTCACCGCCCCCGAGCGTGGAGACACCGGCACGACCGTCGAGTGGTGGGCCGCGCGCGAGAACCTGACGGCCGCGTGGGACGTCACGCACGGGGACGGCGCGAAGGTCGCGGTCATCGACACCGGCGTCGACGCGTCGCATCCCGACCTCGCCAACAAGATCGCCGCCTCCGCCGACTTCGACGACAACTTGGGCGACGGGCCGCCGACCACCGACGAGGACGGCCACGGCACGCACGTCGCGTCGCTCGCCTGCGGCCAGCCCGACAACGGCATCGGGATCGCCGGCGCCGGCTTCGGCTGCTCGCTGCTGATCGCCAAGTCCGACCTCTCCGAGGGCAGCGTCGCCAAGGCGCTCGTGTGGGCGGCCGACGCCGGCGCCGACTCCATCAACATGTCCTTCGGCACCGACGGCCGCTTCGCCGCGGCACCCGAGATCGTCCAGGCCCTCCAGTACGCCAACAACAAGGGCGCGGTGCTCGTCGCGGCGGCCGCCGACGACCCCGTCCAGGAGCAGGGCGACCCCGCCAACGTGCTCCAGCCGACGAACTCCGGGTCGGACATCAACCAGGACTTCGGCCTCTCCGTCACGGCCGCCACGGCCCAGGACCGCCGGGCGACGTTCGCCGGCCGCGGCACCCAGGTGTCGATGGCCGCCTACGGCACGTACGGCCCCGGCGGGCAGACCGGCCTGCTCGGCGCGTTCCCGACCAACACCACCAACCTGGAACGCGGCGACCCCGCCAAGCACATCGACCCCTGCCGCTGCCGCACCACCTTCAACGGCGACAACCGCTACGCGTACCTGCCGGGCACGTCGATGAGCGCGCCGCAGGTCGCTGGCGTCGCCGCGCTGATGCGCAACCTCAACCCGGACCTGCCACCCGCTGACGTCGTCCGCATCCTCAAGCAGACCGCCAACCGCCCGCCGAACGTGGCGTGGACGCCGGACCTCGGCTGGGGCATCCTGGACGCGGGCGCCGCGCTCGCCGCCGCCCGCTCGGTCGACGCCCACCCGCCGACCTCGCAGCTGCAGCGCCCGAAGGTGACCGGCCGCTCGATCCTGCTGCGCTGGCGCGGGGCCGACGACGCGGTCGCGGGCGTCGTCGCCTCCGGCATCGACCGCTTCGAGATCTGGCGCGCGACGCCCGGCCACGCCGCCCGGAAGATCAAGACGACGCGCGCGCACTCGATGCGCCTGCGCGGTCGCCGCGGCGGGCGCTACAGCTTCTACACGATCGCCGTCGACCGCGCCGGCAACCGCGAGGCCCCGCCCGCGAAGGCCGACGCGAGCGTCCGCGTGGCGCGCGCCTAAGCGCTCGCCGTCGGGTGCGCCGGCGCCTCCGACGAGGACGCCGCCGCCGCGCCGTTGGACGACCCGCCGTTCGGCGAGCCCCCGCCGTCCCTGCGCCGCGCCAGCGCCAGCAGCTCGGCCAGCGACGCCTCGATCCCGTCCGCGATCCGGTCCAGGTCCGGCAGCGCGTCGTAGTCCCCCAACAGGCCGAAGTTCATCTGGCCGTTGTAGGACATGATCGCGACCGCCAGCGCGTGCCCCTTGGGCAGGAACGCCACCGGGAAGACGTCGTGCATCTCCCGCCCGCGGACGTAGAGCGGCACCTGCGGTCCGGGGACGTTGGTCACGATCAGGTTGAACAGGCGCGTCGAGAAGTTCAGCCGCGACGCCTGCGCCAGGATCGTCGGCGGCGCGAAGGACTGCACACTGGTCAGCATCTCGGCGCCGACGGCCTGCTTCGACTCCTTCAACCCGTCCATCGCCGCCCGCACCGCGCGCAGCCGCGCGACCGGGTCGCCGATGTAGACCGGCAGCGGCCCGCGCATGACCGTGATGCGGTTGCCCATCGCGCCGCGCTCGTCCTTCGCGCGCGTCGAGACCGGCACCAGCGCCCGCAGCTCCAGCCCCTCGGTCCTGACGCCGCGCGAGTGCAGCCAGTCGCGCAGCGCGCCGGTCACGACCGTCAGCACCACGTCGTTGACCGTGCCGCCGAACGCGTTCTTGACCTCCTTGAAGTCCGTCAGCCGGTTGCGGATGACGGCGTACCGCCGGTGCGGGCCGATCTCGACGTTCAGCGGCGTCTCCGGCGCCGGGTTCAGCCCCGCCCAGACGACCTCGCCGAGCCCCTGCGACGCCTCGCTCAGCGCGTGCGCCGTCGCGCCCGGCCGGCGGACCAGCGAGACCGCGGACCCGACCGCGCCGAGCGCCGTGCGGGCCAGCCCCGCGGCGCCGCCGGCGACCAGCTCGGCGCCCGTCGGCTCCGCACGCGGCGCCCACGGCTCGTCGGGGTGCGGCGGCGCGACGGGCACGGGGGAGAGGTCGAACATGACCGTCGCCAAGTCGACGCCGCTGATGCCGTCGACCATCGCGTGGTGCGTCTTGGAGACGACCGCGAAGCCGCCGTCGTCGAGCCCTTCGACGATCCACATCTCCCACAGCGGCTTGGACCGGTCCAACTGCTGGGACATGATCCGGGCCACGAGCCGCATGAGCTGCGACTCGGCGCCGGGCGCCGGCAGCGCGGTCTGGCGCACGTGGTACTCGAGGTTGAACGTCGGGTCGTCGACCCACAGCGGCCGCCCGGTCTCCAGCGGCGGCTGCGCGAGCTTCTGCCGGTAGCGCGGCACGAGGTGCAGCCGCGTCCGGATGTGGTCGAGCATCTCCTCGTAGCCCGGCGCGGGTCCCTCGCAGATCACGATGCCGCCGATGTGCATGTGCGACGCCGGTCCTTCCTGCGCCAGGAAGGAGGCGTCGACCGCGCTCAGCCGATCCAGGTGCTGCTGTGCCATTCCCGCTCTCCCGAATTCCACGTCGTGAGCCTCACCCTACTCCGGGCCCACGACCCGGTGCACGCGATTCCGCCTGCGCCCCCACCCGGTCGTGCGGGTACCGTGCCGGGTCGCAGATGGACGCCGACGACGCGCCACAGCCCGAGGAGACGCCCGCGGCCGCAGACCCGGAGGCGAGGCCGGACACGCCGCCGCCTCCGCCCGGCGACGACGGCGGCGGCCGCCTCTCGGTCAAGCTCCTCGTCATCGCGCTCGTCGGGCAGATCATCCTGTTCGGAGGGCTCATCGCTCTCACCCTCCACGGGTTCCCGTTCCTCGGCGGCGGCGACTCCAACGCGGACAAGACGCCCACGACGACCGTCCGGTCCGGGACCGTCCCGCGGCCGACCGTCAACCGCTTCGACGCCGCCAAGGCCATGCGGATCGCCAAGCTCCAGGTCGACGCCGGCACGCGGCCGGCGGGCTCCAAGACGCTCCGCGCCGTCGCCGACCAGCTGAAGCCGATGCTCCCCAACGGCCGCTTCGAGGCGGTCCAGGGACACCCCGGCCTGCGCAACATCGTCGGCGACCTGCCCGGCCCCGGCCCGGTCATCGTGATCGGCGCGCACTACGACTCCGAGTACCACCCCAAGGGCTTCGTCGGCGCCAACGACGCGGCCGCCGCGGTCGGCACGGTCATCGCCCTGGCCGACGCGATCA
>DATDMD010000240.1:0-41753 GCA_036518975.1 Baekduia sp. | reverse complement strand
AGCTGCATCGCGGCGGGCTCCTGCACGACGCGGTCTCGTGCGTGCACGCGCCGACGCTGCAGGCGTGGCTGGACGCGTGGGACGTGCGCGGCGGCGCCGCGACCGACCAGGCCGTCGAGCTCTTCCACGCCGCGCCCGGCTGCCGACGCTCGGCGACCGCGTTCTCGCAGTCCGAGCGCTGGGAGACGCTGGAGGTCGACGCGGCCGAGGGCTGCATCCGCGACGTCGAGCACGCCTACACCAGGGACGGCGGCCTGGCGATCCTGCACGGGAACATCGCGCTCGACGGCTGCGTGGTGAAGACCGCCGGCGTCGACGAGTCGATCTGGACGTTCTCGGGGCCGGCCGTCGTGGTCGAGTCCCAGGAGGCGGCGGTCGACGCGATCCTCAGCGACCGCATCAAGCCCGGCGACGTCGTGGTCATCCGCTACGAGGGGCCGCGCGGCGGGCCGGGCATGCAGGAGATGCTCTACCCGACGAGCTACCTGAAGGGCCGCGGCCTCGGCGCGCAGTGCGCGCTGATCACCGACGGGCGCTTCAGCGGCGGCACGTCGGGCCTGTCGATCGGGCACGTCTCGCCCGAGGCGGCCAGCGGCGGCGCGATCGCGCTGATCGAGGACGGCGACACGGTGCACATCGACATCCCGAACCGGACGATCGACCTGGCCGTGACCGACGCCGAGCTGGAGGACCGCCGGGCGCGCCTGGAGGCGACGACCGGCTACCGGCCGGCCGAGGACCGCCCGCGTGCGGTGTCGCCGGCGCTGCGCGCCTACGCCGCGATGGCGACGTCGGCCGACAAGGGCGCGGTCCGCGACGTGTCGCGCATCGAGGCGCTGCACGACGCGGCGACGCGCTCGGTCGAGCCCGCCTGAGGGCGTCGCTCAGCGGTGGTGCTCGGCGTGCCGGGCGCGCGCCACGACCGGCGGGCGGCTGCGCGGCGGCGCCGGCGGAGCCGCCGGGTCGCCGTGCGGTCCGCGGCGGCGGGGCCAGCGCGGCGGCGCCGGGCGACGGTCGCCGTGCGGGTACACCTTCGTCCCGCCGTCGCCGCCGTCGGATCCGCCCTCGGGCTCGGTGTCCTGGCGCACGGCCCACCACACGAGGTACAGCAGGGCGGCGACCGGGATCTTGAGCACCAGCATCAGCCAGATGAGGCCCCAGGTCATGGTGCCCGCAACGCTACCCATGTCGGGCACCGCGCAGGGGTTTTCTGCGCGCGGGGGTCCGCGGAACGGCTAACGCCGGACGGCCTTGGCCCGGGCGCGGGCGCGCGCCTGGGCCTTCTTGCGGGCGGCGGCGGCCTTCTTGGCCGCGGCCTTCTTGCGCGCCGCGGCCGAGGTCGTCGTCTTCTTCTTGGTCTTCTTCTTGGCCTTGCTCTTGGCCTTCGTCGTGCTCTTGGGCTTCGCCTTGGCCTTGACCTTCTTCTTGGCCTTGGTCGCCACCGAGCCCGTGTAGGTCGACAGCGGCTCGCCGGCCGGCGCGGGCTTCCACGCGGCCGCCGGGATGACGCGGCGCAGCGCTGCGCCGGCGTCCAGCGCGCCGTCCTCGACCGGCAGCCCGACGTGGCGCACGGCGGCCAGCAGCGCGGTGCGCAGGCCGTTGCCGTCGAGATCCGGCCGGGCCGCGGCGAGCAGCGCGAGCGTCCCGCTGACCTCCGGCGCGGCCATCGAGGTCCCGGTGCGCCACTCGTAGCCGCCGCCCAGGGCGGTCGACAGGATCTCCTCGCCCGGCGCCGCGATGTCGGCGCCCGGGCCGTAGTCCGAGACGCTCGACAGGGCGCCGGTGCGCGTCGTGGCGGCGACGCCGATCACGTTGGGCTCGGCGTAGCCGGCCGGAAAGGTGGGCGCGGCCGCGAGGTCGGCGCCGTCGTTGCCGGCCGCGACGACGATCGGGACGCCGCGCGCCTGCGCGTACTGGATCGCGTCCTCGAGGTCCGGCGTGGACGACGGGCCCGCGAGGCTGAGGTTGACGATGCGCGCCCCGTTGTCGACCGCGTAGCGGATGCCTGCGGCGACGCCGGTGGTCGTGCCGCGCGCCTGGTCGTCCAGGACGCGGACCGCCATGAGCTTGACGCGCCACGCGACGCCGGCCGTGCCGATGCCGTTGCCGCCGCGCGCGCCGACGATGCCGGCGACGTGCGTCCCGTGGCCGTTGGCGTCCTGCGGCGTGCCGTCGCCGTCGACGAAGTCGTAGCCGTGGACGTCGTCGACGTAGCCGTTGCCGTCGTCGTCGACGCCGTTGCCGGGGATCTCGCCGGGGTTGGTCCAGAGGTTCGGGGCGAGGTCCGGATGGCCGAGGTCGATGCCGGAGTCGACGATCGCGACCGTCACGTCGGCGCCGGTCGTCTGCCGCCACGCGGTCTCGGCGCCCATCGGCACGTCGCCGTCCAGCGCCCACTGGTCCTCCGAGCGCGGGTCCGACGCGGACACCTGCGCGGCGCGCGCCACGACGCTGCGGTCGGGCCGGCCCTTCAGCCCGTCCGGCGCGCCGATCCGGGCGGCCGACGCACCCGAAACAGGTGCGAGCGCCAGGGCGGCGAGCGTGGATGTGGTGAGCAGGGCGAGGGCGCGGGGCACGGGCGGCATCCGGCCTCCGAGCCGGGACGTGGTCTGTCCCTGGTTTCGGTCGCCGCGGCCGGGCCGCGCAAGCGCGTGGCCGGACGTCCGATCACGCCCGGGACATGTGTCTACGCGAGGACTGCTGGGCTCAAGGCCTATAAGATCGGATGACGATGCTGGAGACGCTCGCAGTCCCGATCGTGCAGGCGCCGATGGCCGGCGGGCCGTCCACGCCGGAGCTCGCCGTCGCGGTCGCCGACGCCGGCGGGCTGGGCTTCCTGGCCGCCGCGCTGAAGACGCCGGAGGGCGTCGCCGCCGACGTCGCCGCGGTGCGGGCCGGCGCGCCCGGCGCCCCGTTCGGCGTCAACGTCTTCGTGCCCAGCGGCACGCCGGCCGCTCCGGAGGTGGTCGCCGCCTACGCCGAGCGCCTGGCCGGCGAGGCGGAGCGCGCCGGGGTCGCGCTCGGCACGCCCGTCCACGACGACGACCTCTTCGCCGCCAAGGTCGCGCTGCTCGTCGACGACCCCGTGCCGGTGGTGTCGTTCACCTTCGGCTGCCCGGACGACGACGTGCTCGGCGCGCTGCGCGACGCCGGCTCGCGGATCTGGATCACGGTCACCGACCCCGACGAGGCCGAGCGGGCGGCGCGGGCGGGCGCCGACGCGCTGATCGTGCAGGGCGTCGAGGCCGGCGGCCATCGCGGCGCCTGGGCTGACCGGCCCGACGCGGTGGACTACGGCGTGCTCGCGCTGCTGCAGCTGGTGCGCGACCGCGTGGGCGGCGACGTGCCGCTCGTCGCGGCCGGCGGGATCGCGACCGCCGCCGGCGTCGAGGCCGTGCTGGTCGCCGGCGCGGCGGCCGCGCAGGTCGGCACCGCGTTCATGCTCTGCCCCGAGGCCGGCACGCCGCCGGCCCACCGCGCGGCGATCGCCGACCCGACTAGCGTCACCGGCCTCACCCGCGCGTTCTCCGGGCGCCTGGCGCGCGGCATCGTCAACCGCATCCAGCGCGACCACTCCGCGGAGGCGCCGATCGCCTACCCCGAGGTCGTCAAGCTGCTCGGCCCGCTGCGCGCCCGCGGCCTCGCGACGGGCGACGCGGACCTCACCAACCTCTGGGCCGGCGAGGCGCACGCGCTCGCCCGCGCGCTCCCCGCCGCCGAGGTCGTCGCGCTGCTTACGCCCGCAGGGCGACCGGGTCGACCGTGAACGCCGTCATGCGCTGGAGATCGGCGACGCGCTGCTGGACCTCGTCGGCGGTGAGGCGCTCGACGCGCTCGGTCCCGAACTCCTCGACGTTGTAGGACGCCAGCGCCGTGCCGTAGGCCATCGCGCGCGACAGCAGGGTGTGGTCGATCGGCTCGTCCGGGTGCGCGGCGACGTAGCCGACGAAGCCGCCGGCGAACGTGTCGCCCGCGCCGGTCGGGTCGATGACCTCGCTCAGCGGGTAGGCGGGAAGCGAGAAGAAGCCCTCATCGGTGAACAGCGCCGCGCCGTACTTGCCGAGCTTGGCGACGACGGCCTTCGGGCCCCACGACAGGATCTCGTGCGCGGCCTGGCGCAGCGTCGGCTTCTCGGTCAGCTGCTCCAGCTCCTCGTCGTTGAGGATCAGGCAGTCGACGGTCCCGATGACCTTCTTCAGCGACGCGTTGGCGATGTCGATCCACAGGTTCATCGAGTCCATCGCCACGAAGCGCGCCTTCGTGCACTGCTCGCGCACGTGCAGCTGGAGGTCCGGCTGGATGTTGGCCAGGAACAGGACGTCGGCGTCGCGCGAGGCGTCCGACAGCTTCGGCTCGAACGACTCGAAGACGTTCAGATCCGTCACCAGCGTGTCGCGCTGGTTGAGGTTGTCGGAGTAGACGCCCTTCCAGAAGAACGTCTTGCCGCCCGGGACCAGCTCGACGTCGTCGGTCACCGTCCCGCGCGTCTGCAGGATGCGCCACGACTCCGCGTCGAAGTCCTCACCGACTGGCCCGACGGGGCGCACCTCGTCGAAGAACGAGGCCGCGAGGGCGAAGTGGGTGGCGGCGCCGCCGAGCATCCGCTCGCGCACCCCGAAGGGCGTCTTGACGGCGTCGTAGGCGATGGATCCGACGACAGTGAGGCTCATACGGCGCGCAAGGTTAGTCAGCCCCGCGGGTAGGGTGCCGCGCGATGCGTGCGATCCAGCAGGTGGAGTTCGGCGGTCCGGAGGTCCTGCGGCTGGTCGAGATCCCGGTTCCGGAGCCCGCGGCGGACGAGGTCCTGATCCGCGTCAGCCGCGCCGGGCTGAACTTCGCCGACACCCACAAGCGCGAGGACGGCTACGTCGAGAAGCAGGCGCTGCCGCTCGTCCCCGGCTCCGAGGTGGCGGGCGTCCGCGAGGACACGGGCGAGCGCGTCGTCGCGCTCGTCGGCCACGGCGGCTACGCGGAGTACGCGGTCGCGCCGGCCGACCGCGTGTTCCCGATCCCGGAGGGGCTGGACGACGGCGCCGCGCTCGCGCTGCTCATCCAGGGGCTGACCGCGTGGCACCTGTTCCGCACGTGCGCGCGGATGGAGGGCGGCGAGTCGGTCCTCGTCGTCTCCGGCGCGGGCGGCGTCGGCTCGCTCGCGGTGCAGCTCGCCCGGCCGCTGGGCGCCGGGCGCGTGATCGCGACCGCGTCGTCGGCCGACAAGCGGGAGCTGTGCCTCCAGCTCGGCGCCGACGCCGCGATCGACGGCGACCCGTCCGACGCCGACGCGCTGCGCGAGCGGATCCTCGGCGCCAACGACGGCCGCGAGGTCGACGTCGTGCTGGAGATGGCCGGCGGCCCGCTCTTCGACGTCGCGCTGCGCGCCATGGCCGACATGGGGCGGATGGTCGTCTACGGCATCTCCTCGCGCGAGCAGAACGAGGTCCGGACCGGGCGGCTGCTCAAGCGCTCCCAGGCGGTGATCGGCTTCTGGCTCTTCCACTACCTGGAGCGCGAGGAGCACCTGCGCGCGCCGCTGGCCGAGCTGTTCGCGCTGGCCGCCGCGGGCCGCGTCCGCGCGGTCGTCGGCGAGACCTACGGGTTGAGCGACGCCCGGCGCGCGCAGGAGGATCTGGCCTCCCGCCGGACCCGCGGCAAGCTGCTCCTGGACCCGAGCGGGTAAAGCGCACCACAGCCATGGAGGCCACGGCCGACATCACGCTCGTCACGATCTCCGCCAGCTACGGCGCGGGCGGCAGCGTGGTCGGACCGGCGCTGGCCGAGCGCCTCGGCGTCCCGTTCGTGGACCGCGCCGTGCGTGCCGCCATCGCCGAGCAGCTGGGGATCACGCCCACCGCCGCCGAGCGGCTCGACGAGGGCGTCGAGCGCGGCATCGACCGGATCCTCGGCCACCTCG
The DNA here is from genome assembly GCA_036518975.1 of Baekduia sp. GTDB lineage: Bacteria > Actinomycetota > Thermoleophilia > Solirubrobacterales > Solirubrobacteraceae > Baekduia. The sequence continues at coordinate 35,842 of DATDMD010000240.1, read as the reverse complement.
CGCCGATGGGCGAGTTCTACGGCGACGTCGACCCGGAGCTGCTGCGGCGCACCTCGCACCACGAGGCCGCCGCGCAGGCGATCCGCGAGCTGGCCGCGCCCGGCCGCGCCGTCGTCCTGGGCCGCGCCGGCGCCGTCGTCCTGGCCGACGACCCGCGCGCGCTGCACGTCCGCCTCGACGGCCCGCTCCCGGCGCGGATCGAGCAGGCGATGCGGATCGAGGGCATCGACCGCGCGACCGCCGAGCGCCGCCAGCGGGAGACCGACCGGGCGCGCGAGGCCTACGTCAAGCGCTACTACCGCTGCGACGCGCGCGACGCCGGCCTGTACGACATCGTCCTCGACGCCCCGCGCCTGACGCCGGAGGTCTGCGTCGAGGTGATCGCGGCGGCGTGCGGCTGCGCGCAGGGCGCCGCCGCCGGCGCTACGCCGCCCTCGTCGCCTCCGGCATCTCCTGCGCCATGAGCGACGCGAGCTGCGTGCGCGACCGCAGGTCCAGCTTGCGGTAGATCTGGGACAGGTGGTACTCGATGGTCTTCGGCGACAGGAAGAGCTTCGCCGCGACCTCGCGGTTGGTCATGCCGTAGGCGACCAGGCGCGCGATCTGCAGCTCGTGGGCGGTCAGCTCCTCCAGGCCCGCGGCGGCCACGGCCTCCTTCTCGGCCGCGCCGCCTTCGGCGGCCGCGCCGCCGGTCGCGCGCAGCTCGACCCGCGCGCGCTCGGCCCACGGCGTGGCGCCGAGCCGCTCGAAGGTGTCGAGCGCCTTGGTCAGCTGCTCGCGCGCGTCGGCGCGGCGGCGGTCGCGGCGCAGGCGCTCGCCGTAGGCCAGCTGCGTGCGCGCCTTCTCGAACGGCTGGCCGTCGTGCTCGTGGTGGCCGAGCGCGGTCTGGAAGTGGTGCTCGGCGGTCTTGTCGGCCAGGATGCCGCGGCAGCGCGCGAGCGCGGCCTGCGCCCAGCGCCCGCCGCCGAGGCGGTCGGCGAACTCCTCCAGCGCCTGGAACGCGTCGTCGGTGCGGCCCATCCGCGCCAGCGCCTCGACGCGGTCGGCGCCGTACTGCACGAGGCCGCGCTGCGTGTGGAGCCTCTGGGTGAAGCGGTGGACGCGGTCGTAGAGCTCGACCGCCGTCTCGATCTCGCCGGCGCCGAACGCGTCCAGGGCCATGGCGTTGAGGCCGTAGACCGCGACCGCGGGCGCGTTGAGCAGCTCGGAGAGCTGGACCGACTCGCGGCCGTGCGCGCGCGCCTCGTCGCGGCGGCCGAGTACGGCCTCGACGTGCGCCAAGACGGCGAGCGCGAACGCCATCAGCGGCTGCTGCTTGGTCTCCCGTGCGAGCCGCTCGGCCTCGGCGACGTCGGCCAGCGCCGCGCCCCAGTACCCGCGGCGGAAGTCCAGGACCGCGTGCGCGGCCAGCGGGTAGATGATGTGGTTGATCGCACTGGCCTCGCGGGCGAGGCCGATGAGGTGGTCCAGGACGCCGGTCGCGCGGTCCCAGCGCTCGTACCAGATGGCGCACTGGCCGGCCATGCCGACGAGCTCGCTCGGCATCGCCAGCACGTACTCGCCGGTCAGGAACGGCATCGCCGGGTCGAGCAGCGCGTCGGCCTCGTCCTCGTGGCCGAGCGCGGCGTGCGCCTCGCCGACGAGCACGCCGGCGAGCACCTCGATCACCGGGTCGGAGATGTCGGCCCGCCCGCCCAGCAGGGCCCGCGCGCGGTCGCCCGCGGCGATCAGGGCCTCCATGTCGCCGGTCATCATGTGGGCGACGGCCGCCTCGATGAGCAGCGCCGCCGCGGGCCCGGGATGCTCGTCCTGGATGCGGTCGGCCTCGGCGACGAGGAGGTCGTGCGCGGTGACCGGCGCGCCGCGGCGCATCTGGACGCGGCCGCGGACGCGGACGACCTCGGTGATCAGCGTGCCCTCGCCGACGAGGTCGTGCGCGGCGTCGACGAGCGCGAGCGCGTGGTCGGCCTGGCCGGCCTGGGCGAAGTCGGACGCGGCCTCCAGCAGCCGGCGGGCGCGCTCCTGGGTGTCGGTCGACAGGTTCGCGGCGCGCTCGTAGGCGCGGGCACCGGCCGTCACGCCGCCGCGCGCGCGGGCCTCGGAGGCCGCCAGCTCCAGCGCCGCGGCGACCTCCTCGTCCGGCGCGTCGGCCGCCGCCGCCAGGTGCCACGCGCGGCGCGACGGCGACGTGGCGATGCCGGCCAGCGTCGCGTGCACGGAGCGGCGCTGCACGGGGTCGGCCGCGTGGTAGACCGCCGAGCGCACGAGCGGGTGGAAGAACTCGACGCGGCCCTCCAGCGCGATCAGCTCGGCGGCGATCGCGGGGTCGAGCGCCGCGGCCGTCAGGCCGTGCGCCTCCAGCGCCGTCATGAACAGGTCGTGGCGGCCGGTCTGCATCGCAGACGCGAGCACCAGCGCCTCGCGCGTCGCGTCCGGCAGGCCCTCCAGCTGGCGGGCGAACGCCTCGGCGATCCGCTCACCGGCCAGCACGGGCCCGCCGACGGGCTCGCGGCCGGCGAGCTGCTCGGCGCTCAGCGCGCGCGGGATCTCGGTCAGCGCGAGCGGGTTGCCGTGGGCGGTGGCGAGGAGGTCGGCGGCGACCTCGTCGGAGACGCGGTGCGGGGCCTCGCGGCGCAGCAGCTCGGAGGCCGCCGCGTCGGCCAGCGGCGCGACCGCGAGCTGCTCGACGCCCTGGAACGTGTCGAGGACCTCCTTGATCGGGCGCGCGGCGCAGAGCACGACGACGCCCTCGGCGCCGAGCCGGCGCGCGACGAAGATCAGCGCCTCGCGCGACGCGTCGTCGAGCCAGTGCGCGTCGTCGACCAGCACCACGTAGGGCCGCTCCTCGGCCGCGGCGGCCAACAGCGACAACATCCCGGCGGGGACCGCGAAGCGGTCGAACGGCGTCGGCGGCTCGAGCGCCAGCGCGCTGCCCAGAGCGCGCGCCTGGACCTCCGGGATCCGGTCGCGCAGCGGCAGCAGCGGCGTGAGGAGCTCCAGCAGCCCGGCGAACGGGATGTCGGACTCCGACTCGAAACCGCGCGTGCGCAGGACGCCGAAGCCCAGCTCGCCGGCGCGCTCCAGCGTCGCTCGCAGGAGCGCGGACTTGCCGATGCCGGGCTCGCCGTGGAGGAGGAGCGCGGCGCTCGTGCCGTCCCTGGCGCCGGCCAGCAGATGATCGATGTGCGCTATCTCGCGCTCACGCCCCAGTAGCACCGCGCGCAATCATGCCATGGCGCACTACCCTCTAGGGGTACATGACGGCCTTTGCGGACCTCGGCCTAAGCGAGCCGACCCTTCAAGCACTCCAAGACGTCGGCTATGAGCAGCCGAGCCCGATCCAGGAGCAGGCCATCCCGATCCTGCTCCAGGGCGAGGACATCATCGGCCAGGCGCAGACCGGCTCCGGCAAGACCGCCGCGTTCGGCCTGCCGATCATCGAGCACGTCGACCCGTCGGTGCCGGAGGTCCAGGCCCTGGTCCTCACGCCCACGCGCGAGCTGTGCATCCAGGTGACCCAGGCGCTGCGCACGTATGGCACCCGCAAGGGCGTCGACGTCGTCGCCGTCTTCGGCGGCGCGCCGATCCGCAGCCAGCAGGCGCAGCTGCGCGCCGGCGGCCACATCGTCGTCGGCACCGTCGGCCGCGTCCTCGACCTACTGAGCCGCGCGTCGCTCCACCTCTCCGACTGCCGCTTCGTCGTCCTCGACGAGGCCGACGAGATGCTCGACCTCGGCTTCCTCGAGGACGTCGAGAAGATCCTCAAGCTCTGCCCCAACGGCCGCCAGACCGCGCTGTTCAGCGCGACGATGCCGCCGGAGATCCGCCTGCTCGCCGACCGCTACCTCTACCACCCGCAGACGGTGAAGGTGAAGTCCGCGAACCTGACGGTGGACACGGTCGAGCAGTTCCAGCTCGAGGTCAAGCCGGCCGACAAGGCCGACAAGCTCGTCGAGGTCCTCGCCACCGAGCGGCCCGACCAGGCGATCGTCTTCACGCGCACCAAGATCCGCGCCGACCAGCTCTACAAGAAGCTGCGCGACAAGGGGATGAACGTCAAGGCGCTGCACGGCGACATGAGCCAGGGCCAGCGCGACGGCGTCATGTTGTCGTTCAAGGGCGGCCGCGTGCCGATCCTGGTGGCGACCGACGTGGCGGCGCGCGGCCTGGACATCTCGACCGTCACGCACGTCGTGAACTTCGACGTCCCGACGTCGCCTGACGTCTACGTGCACCGCATCGGCCGCACGGGCCGTGTCGGCCGCTCCGGGCGCGCGATCACGTTCGTCGAGCCGCGCCAGCAGAAGGAGCTCCAGGCGATCGAGAAGCACGTCGGCATGGAGCTCAAGCCGTGGACGCCGGGCGCGCACGCGGTCCCGGGCAAGGTCGAGGAGAAGCCCAAGCGCCACACCAAGCCGCAGCTATCGCGCAACGGGGCGGAGGAGTACCGCCGCGTGCTCGCCTCGGGCGGCAGCGCCGACGGGCTGGAGGTCGCCGACGTGATCCACGCGATCACGAGCGCCGCGGGCCTGGACGGCGAGGCCGTGCGCGACGTCCGCCTGCTGCAGCGGTTCACGCTGTTCTCGGTGCCCGACAGCGAGGCCGACCGGATCGTGGAGGCCATCGACGGCAGCTCCGTCGGCGGCCGCCAGCTGCGGGTCGAGCTCGCGCGGACCTGACAGAAGGACCGAAGAAGGACCGCAACCTCGGTGCCCCGAAAGCCGTTCGGGGTATGGTGAGGAACTGTCGATGACGCTGCTTCTAAAGGACACCGACAAACAGACCGACGCGCCGGAGGGCGAGAGCCCGGCCGCCGCGCCCGCGGAGGCCGCCGCCTGCGCGACGTGCGGCGCGCCCGTGGAGCCCGGTCAGGACTGGTGCCTGAACTGCGGTGAGGCGCAGTCCTCGCGCCGCGTCGCGCTGCCCGGCAAGCGGGCGGTGGCGACGGTCCTCGCGCTGACCACCGTGCTGGCCGGCGGTGCCGTCGCCGCGGCCTACGCGGCGCTCAACGACGACTCCGCGCCCGCGGGCACGCCCACGCAGGTCGCGCAGGTGCCGGCGCCGCAGCCCACGCCTTCGGCCGCGACGCCCGCGCCCACGGCGGTGCCCGCGCCGACCGCGGCGGTCCCGAGCAGCACCGCGCCCCCGGCGACCGCGAGCACGACCGTCCCGCCGGCCGCGACGGGCACGACGAAGCCGCCGGCCGCGCTCAGCACGCCCGTCACGCCGGCGCCCACGCCGACCCCGACGCCTTCGACGTCGACCGGGACGGGCACGGGCTCGTCGGACACGTCGAAGGACGGCTCGTCGAAGACCGACACGACCGCGGACACGCGCACGTCGACCACGCCGACCGAGACGCAGCCGGTCGCGATCAAGCTCGACCCGACGGCCGCCGCGCTCTACGACCCGTTCAAGCGCGACACCGCCGCGGGCGACCCGACCAAGGCGCTCGACGACGACCCTGGCACCTCGTTCCCGGTCACCGTCGCGCCCGGCAGCGCGCAGATCGGCGCCGGCCTGACCGTCGACCTCGGCAAGAAGCAGGGCGTCCGCGAGATCGACGTGACGACCAAGACGCCGGGCTTCAAGATCGAGATCTACGCGACCGACGACACCGACCTGCCGCCGGACATCCTGGACACGCGCTGGGCGCACCTGAAGGACATCGCCGCGGTCGGGACCGACACCGACGGCAAGGCGAAGGTCGACCTCGGCGCGGGCACCACCAAGTACCGCCACGTCCTGCTCTGGTTCACCGCGCCGCCGACCGACGGGTCGACCGTCCGCATCTCCGAGCTGAAGGTCCTGGGCTAGCTGGGGCGGGGCGAGCCTCTCGCTAGGCTGCGCCCCATGTCTACCGCCACCATGACCACCAGCGAGGGGCCGATCACGATCGAGCTCTTCGACGAGGACGCGCCGAAGACGGTCGCGAACTTCAAGAAGCTCGCCGGCGACGGCTTCTACGACGGGTTGATCTTCCACCGGGTCATCCGCGACTTCATGATCCAGGGCGGCTGCCCCGAAGGCACCGGCACCGGCGGCCCGGGCTACTCGTTCGAGGACGAGATCAACGACCACAAGATCGTCCGCGGCGCGCTGGCCATGGCCAACGCCGGCCCGAACACCAACGGCTCGCAGTTCTTCCTCGTCACGACCGGCGAGGCGCCGTGGCTCGACGGCAAGCACACCGTCTTCGGCCAGGTGACGGAGGGCATGGACGTGGTCGACAAGATCGAGGGCAAGCCGACCGACGGGCGCGACAAGCCCACCGAGGACATCACGATCGAGACGCTCGCGATCACCGGCTGACGCCGGTGCCGTAAGCCGGTTCTTCACGGCGCGCGACCGGCGGGCGGGTATAGTGGTCTAGACCACATGTCCGCCGGTCGTCTGTCTGTCTCCGAGGTCCCCACGCGGCTGGGCGTGCGCGCCGCGCTGGTCGATGGCGAGCTCGTCCCGGGCGACGTCGTGGTCGCCGACGGCCGCGTCCTGGAGGTCGGCGCCGCGCCGGCCGACGGCGCCGGCGGGGGCATCGCGGTCCCGGGGTTCCTCGACCTCCACATCAACGGCCTGGTCGGCGTCGACTTCCTCTCGACCGACCTGGACGGGTACCGCTCGGCGGGCCTCGCGCTGGCCGCCACGGGCGTCACCGGCTACCTGCCGACGTTCATCACCTCGCCGCTGGAGGACTACGACGGCGCGCTGGCCATCGCCGGCGCCGCGGCGTCCGACGCGCTGGCGGGCGTGGGCGCGCGGGTGCTCGGCGTCCACCTGGAGGGCCCGTACCTCTCGCCGCGCTGGCCCGGCGCGCACGACCCGGAGCAGCTGCGCCGGCCGGACGTCGCCGAGGCGCTCGCGCTGTGCGACCGCGGGCCGGTGCGGATGATGACGCTGGCGCCGGAGCTCGACGGCGGGCTGGAGCTCGTGAGCGCGCTGACCGACCGCGGCATCGTCGTCTCCTGCGGGCACACCGACGCCGACGCGGCGACCGCCGGCGCGGCGTTCGACCGCGGCGCCCGCGCGATCACCCACCTCTACAACGCGCACCGCCGCTGGGCGCCGCGCGACCCCGGCGTGGGCGGCGCCGCGCTGGTCCGGCCGGGCGTGGCCGTGCAGGCGATCGTCGACCACGTCCACCTCGCGCCCGAGGCCGCCTACGCCGCGTTCCTGACCGCAAGGGACCGCTTCTCGCTCGTCACCGACGCGATGGAGGCCGCCGGCCTGGGCGACGGCACCTACCGCCTCGGCCGCCGCGACGTCACGGTCCGCGGCGCGTCGGTGGAGCTGTCGGACGGCACCCTCGCCGGCTCGGTCCTGACCATGGACGCCGCCGTCCGCAACCTCCACGCCTGCGGCGCGACGTTCGCCGAGGCCGTCTGGGCCGCGACCGGCGCGCCCGCCCGCCTGCTCGGCGACCCGGAGCTCGGCCTCCTCCGCGTCGGGGCGCGGGCCGACATCACCGTGCTGGACGACGACCTCAACGTGCTCCGCACCCTCGTCGCGGGCGCCGAGCAGTTCGCGGCCGTCGCCTAGCGCTCAGGCCGCCGGGCTCGCCTCGACGGCCGCCGTCCCGGCCTCGTCGGCCACTTCGAGGCGGCCGCGCGGGAGCCAAAGGACCGCGACGACGAACGTCGCGGCCATCACGCCGGCCATGACGTAGAAGATGGTCTGGGTCGACTGCGCGAACGCGAGCTGGACGGCGTGCACGATCGCGGGCGAGCGGCCGCTGCCGCCGGGCGGCGTGGCGCCGAAGCCCTGCGCGGCGCGCTCGGCCGCCGAGTGCGGCACGCCGTGGCGCACGAGCGCGTCGGCGACGGTGGCGTGGTTGCGGCTGATCAGCAGCGTCCCGAGCACCGCGAGGCCGAGGCTGGCGCCGAAGTTGCGCGCGGTCTGCGTGAGACCGGTGACCTCGCTGTAGCCGGCGCTCGGCGCCCGGTTCACGGCGTCGGTGCTCGCGGTCCCGAGCATCAGGCCCAGCCCCGCGCCGGCGAGCATCACGTACGGCCACTGAGCGCTCAGCGACAGGTCGGTGAGCTTGCCGGCGAGCAGGAAGAAGCCGACCGCGCCCACCGCGGCGCCCCAGACGACGGCGGGCCGGGCGCCGCGGCTGTCGAGGATGCGCCCGCCGATTTGGGCGGCGACCACGAAGCCGATGAAGAAGTACAGGATGTAGACGCCGGCGCGCTGCGAGCTCTCGCCGAGCGCCACCTGGGCGTACACCGACGAGAAGAAGAAGAACGGGACGAAGACGATCGAGATCAGCCCCAGGACGGTCGTCTCGACCGCGAAGCCCCGGTCGCGGAAGATCTGCAGGCGCAGCAGCGGATCGGGCGTGCGCAGCTCCCAGGCGACGAACGCGCCCATCAGCGCCACCCCGGCCACGAGGCAGCCCCACGTCGCGACGCTGCTCCAGCCCCAGAGGCCCGACTCCTGGAGGCCGAGCACGACGAGCCCCATCGCCGCGCTGACGAGGACGGCGCCGCGGTAGTCGATCGGCGCCGGATGGCGCTCGTCGACCGGGCGCGCGCGCCGGATCAGGACGAGCGCGGCGATGGCGACGGGGACGTTGATCCAGAAGATCGACCGCCACGTCCACTGCGTCAGGAAGCCGCCGGCGATCGGGCCGAGCGCGGTCAGCCCGCCGGCGACGCCGAAGAAGATCGCCATCGCCCGGCCGCGCTCGCGCAGCGGGAACGCGGCGACGACGATGCCGACGGCCGCGGGGAACATCAGCGCCGCGGCCGCGCCCTGCAGCACGCGGAACGCGATGATCCACGGCTCCGCGATCGCGCCCTTGGGCGTGAAGCCGCAGAGCGCCGAGGTGGTCGCGAACCCGATCACGCCGATGACGACCATGCTCCGGCGCCCGAGCACGTCCCCGAGCTTGCCGCCGAACGCGAACAGCGCCGACAGCGCCAGCAGGTAGCCGTTGATCACCCACTGCGAGCCGGTCGCCGACAGCGACAGCTCGCGCTGGATGTCGGGGATCGCGATCGCGACGATCGTCTGGTCGATGAACGTCATCGCGACGGCGCACACCATCGCCGCGAGGATCAGGTTCTTGTTCGGCACGGTCCGAGGCCCCTTTCCGAGGCCGACCCTACCGCCAGCGGCTAGTGCGTTTCGGTCACCTTCGACAGCCCGAAGGGGCTGTCGGGGTCGATCCCGCGCAGGAGCGAGACCTCGCGCGCGAGCTGCTGCGCGCGGACGGTCGCGGTGATCGCGGCGAGGCCGTCGGGCACGCTGGCCGGGATCGGGAGGTCGGCGGCGGCGTCGGGCGCGATGGCCAGGACGCGGCCGCCGCGGGCGCGGGCGGCGTCGGCGAACGCGGCGACGTCGGCGGCGGCGGGGCCGCCGGCGGCGAGCGTCAGGACCGGCAGCTCGCGGCGCACGACGGCGATCGGGCCGTGCAGGAAGTCCGCGGCCGACGCGCCCTCGGCGAGGATGCCGGTCATCTCCTTCAACTTGAGCGCGGCCTCCAGCGCGGCGCCGAGGAGCAGGCCCCGGGCGATCGCGACCAGCCCTTGGGCATCCCCTACACCTTGGGCGGCCACGCGCGCCGGGGCGTCGTCGGCCAGCAGCTCGGCGACGGCGCCGGGCAGCGCGGCCCACGCCGCGGCGCCCCACGGCAGCGCGCCGGCGCGCTCGTCGCCGGCCAGCGCCTCGGCCAGCAGCGCGAACGCGGCGAACTGCGCCGTCACGGTCTTCGTCGCGGGCACGGCCTGCTCGGCGCCGGCGGCGGTGTCGATCGTCGCGGCGGCCGCGCTGGCGAGCGCGCTGTCGCGGTCGTTGGTGATGGCGACGGTCGTCGCGCCCGCCGCGCCGAACGCCTCCAGCACGGAGACGATCTCCGGCGTGCGCCCGGATTGCGAGACGCCGACGGCCAGCCAGCCGTCCAGGCGGTCCTCGACGCCGTAGCGCGTGACCAGCGACGGCGCCGCCAGCGCGACCGGCCGGCGCGTGGCCAGCTCCAGGACGTAGCGGCCGAAGACCGCGGCGTTGTCCGACGAGCCGCGCGCGACGAGCACGATCCCGGCGGGCGCGGCGGGCGTCGCCTCGCGCACGTGGGCGACGAGCTCGTCGCGCCGCGCGGCCAGCGCCGCGAGCACGCGCGGCTGCTCGCCCATCTCCGCGGTCATCTGGGCGCCGGCCGTCGTCTGGGTCACGGGCGGCGCTCCTGGCGCAGGCGGATCTCGTAGCGGTCGCCGCGGAACAGCGACCAGGCGTAGGCCAGCGGGCGCTCGTCGGCGTCGATCAAGATGGTGTGGAACTTCAGGCCGGCGCGCCCCGGGGCGACGCGCAGCAGGTTGGCGTCCTCGCCGACGATCTCGACGGCGACCACGCGCTGCTCGGCCTCGGGGAAGCGCGCGCCGAAGCGCTCCTCCAGGACGGCGAACAGCGAGGCGTCCTCCAGGTCCTCGTCGGCCAGCGCGCCGAAGCGGTCGGCGGGCAGGCACGCCTCCTCGAGCGCCATCGGCTCGCCGTCGGCGGTCCGCACGCGGCGGACCCGGACGACCGGCGCCCCGGGCTCCAGGCCGAGGACGCGGGCGACCGCGTCGTCGGCCGGGACCGTGCCCTGGCCCAGGACGCGCGAGCCGGGCTTCAGGCCCCGCGCGCGCATGTCCTCCGAGAACGACGACAGCGCCGCCGCCTGCGCGACGCGGGCCTCGGCGACGAACGTCCCGCGGCCCTGCACGCGCTCGACCAGCCCCTCCGCCGCGAGCCTCGTGATCTCGGCGCGCACGGTCATCCGCGCGACGTCGTAGCGCTCGGCCAGCTCGCGCTCGGAGGGGAGGGGGTCGCCCGGCTTCAGCGCGTCGATCAGGTCCTCCAGGATGCTGCGGAGCTGCTCGCCCTTCGGGCTGCGACGGGACAGCTTGCGCGGCAGCTCCGCGCCGGCGGCTGCGCGCCGGCGCGGAGTGTCGGTGGCCTGCTGCTGCCCGTCGCGCGGGCTCACTGGATGCCGGCGTCCTTGCAGGCGCTGGCGTAGGCGCCGGTGCAGATGTCGGACGCCTTCAGGAACCCGTCCTTGATCACCGTGTCGTTGACGTTGCTCTTGTCCACCGACAGCGTCGGGACGAGGGCCGACGGGACCTGGCCCGCGCCGTTGTCGGTCTTCTCCGGCACGAGGCTGGCCGGGACCGGCTTGCCCTGGACGAGGTCGACGGCGATCTCGGCGGACTTGCCGGCGATGTCCTTCAGCGGCTGGTAGACGGTCTCCAGCTGCTCGCCCGCGAGGATCCGCTGCACGCCCGTGACCTCGGCGTCCTGGCCGGTGACGGCGAACTTGCTCGGGTCCATGCCGGCCGACTTCATCGCGGCGATCACGCCGGCGGCCATGCCGTCGTTGGCGACGTAGACGCCGTCGAAGCCGTTCTTGCCGAGCGCGGTGATGGCCTGCTCCATCTCGGACTGGGCCTTGTCGGGCGACCAGTCGGGCGTGTCATAGGACTTGACGATCTTCGCCCCGGCCTGCTGGTAGACCTGCTGGGCGCCCTTCTTGTACGGCGCGGAGTTCGAGTCGGTCGGCGACCCGTTGATCATCAGGATCCGCGGGGTGTCCTTGCCGGCCGCCTTGAGCGCCTTGAGCTGCTCCTGCGCCTGCTGCTGGCCGACCTTGAAGGGGTCGATCGACACGTAGTAGTCGAGCGGGGCGTCAGCCACCAGACGACCGTAGCTCACGACTGGGATCTTCTGCTGCTTGGCGCGGTTGACGATCGACGCGGCGGAGGCGACGTCGACGGCGTCGATGACCAGGACCTTGGCGCCCTGGGTGAGCGCGGCCTCGGCCTGCTGCTGCTGCTTGGCCGCGTCCTGCGTCGCGTTCTCGTAGATGACCTCGCAGGACGGGCACAGCTCCTTCACCTTGTTGATGAAGAACGGCTTGTCCTGGTTCTCGTAGCGGGCGGTCTTGTTCTCGGGGAGCAGGAAGGCGATCTTGCCGCCCTTCGTGCTGCCGCCCGACGCCGCCGTGCTGGCGTTCGACGAGGTGCCGCCGCCGCTGTTGTCGTCGCTGGAGCCGCAGCCGGCCCCGACGGCCGCGAGCGCGGTCACCAGCAGGACGCTCGCGCTGACTCGTGGGTTGAACTTCGGGAACATCACTCCTCCTCGGCAAGGGTACGTGCCGGGCGAGCGTACCACTGGTGGTCTATACCAGCAAGCAGAAGTGGACTACACCAGTTGCTAGGGCACTGGGGCGGTGGTGGTGTCCGCGGGCGTCGTGGCGCTGACGGTGACGGTGACGGTGGTCGCGGGGTCGGTGGTCGTCGTGGTCGCCGGCGCGGACGTGGTCGGCTCGGTCGTCGTCGTGGCCGGCGTCGTGGTCGTCGTCGTCGGAGCCTCGGCGGCGGGCGCCGTCGCCGGCGTCGCGGGCTCTGTGGCCGGAGCCTGGTCCTGGTCCTCCGCGCCGGTCGCCGGCTGCCGCGCCGGCGCGCCCTCGCCGCGGCGCCCCAGGCGGCCGGTGCCCCCGAGCGGCGACCCGCGCAGCGGGCCGCGCGCCACGGCCCCGTCCTCGTCGTGCCCGAACGCGGCCGGCGTCGCCTGCCGCTCGCGGCCGGTCCAGCCGCGCACGCCCTCCCGCCGCGCCGGCGCGTGCGCCGCGACGTACGGCAGGTCCGCGTCCTCGGTGGTCGCCGGCGTCGGCTGGGCCGGCGCGCTCGACGTCGAGACGGCACGCCGCACCGCGCTGTACGTGACGGTCCCGGAGCGGGCGACGGTCCGCGCGGCGGACGTCGTCGCCGTCGCGCTCGGCGCCGCGGCGCCGCCTCCCGAGGAGGCGGTGGCGACATCGGCCACGCTGGCCTCCTGCGTCGCCGCGTGGTGGTGGACGAGCCGCGGCCGCTCCGCCGCGCCCGTCGCCACCACCGCCGCCGAGAGCGCGACCGCCGCCTTGGCCACGACGCCCGCCGCGACCGCGCCGCCGCCGGCCGCCGCGGTCCCGCCGCCGCCCGTGTCCAGGATCGACAGCAGCAGGCCGCTGGAGGCGAACGCGGGCGGGATCGGGACGAGCACCGCGACGCGGCGCCGGTGGCCGATCGCCGACGCGAACCCGCGGCAGTCGGCGCAGCGGCGCAGGTGGGCGCGCACGACGCGGGTGCGCGAGGCACGCCGGTCGGCGTCCGACAGCCGCCGCTGCACCATCGCGCACGGCAGCTCGCGCCCCTCGCGCTGATCGTGCAGCGACGCGCGCGCGGCGAACACCGCCTGGCGCGCCGCCAGCGGCGTCGTCTCCAGCACCGAGGCGACGTCGGCGTACTCCAGCCCGCCGAGCTCGCGCAGCAGGAGCGCCGCGCGCTGGTGGTCGGTGAGCGAGCCGAGGTCCTCGAGCAGCCCAGCGAGCGCCTCGCGGTCCTCCGCCGTGCGGTGGACGTCGACGGTCGCGAGCTGGCGGTCATCGAGCGGCTCGGCGGACGGCCTGCGGCGCAGGACCGAGATCGACTCGTTGTGGGCGATCCGGAACAGCCACGGCCGCACGGGCGCGCGGCGGCGGTCCTCGCGCAGCGCGCGCAGGGCGTTCAACATGGTCGACTGGAACGCGTCCAGCGCGTCCTGGTCGTCGCGCACGAGCGAGCGGCAGTAGCGGACGAGCACGTCGCGATGGCGGTCGTACAGCACGGTGAAGGCGCCGTCGTGGCCCGCGGTGACGAGGCGCGCGAGCCGTTCGTCGCCGGCCATGCGGAAGAGCGAGGGGGTCATCGGCGAGAGAGACGGTCCCAGCGCCGCGTGAGAACGGACTGAGAATGTGGTGAAGCAGGAGTGGCCGGGGGCACGAAGCGCTAACGCGGCGCGGACGGGCGCGTTAGGCAGGGCATGTCCTCCATCACCACGAAGGTCCCCGCCGCGCGCGGCCTCGCCGCCCTCGCGGCCGGGGCGTCGCTCGCGGCGCTCCCCGCGTCGGCCAGCGCGCACGGCGCGCACGGCGGCGGTCGTGACGCGCAGGTCAGGATCTCCTCGCGCGTGGCCGATCGGGCGTCGCGCGCCGAGCGTGACGTCACCCGCGCGGGCGACGCGATCGACGATGGCAACGCGACGACCGCCGCGTCCGACCTCAAGGCCGCGCGGACCAGCCTCGCCAGCGCGCAGAAGACGGCGATCAAGCACGTCGTCGCCGGCGACGACGCCGGCCCGGCCTACGCCGAGGCCATCCTCGCGACCGACGACAAGATCGCCTCCGGCGCCGCGGACCTCTTCGACGGCCAGGACGGCGACACGGTCACCGCGCTGGCCGACACGGTCAAGGCCGCCGACGACAGCCGCGACGCGGTCGTCGCCGCGATCACCGCGCTGGGCGCCGACGATCAGGCCGACTACGCCGACGTCGCCGACGCGGCGGGCCAGGACGTCGCCAGCGAGCTGTCGGACATCGCCGACGCGCTGAGCGACGACACGCTGACCGACGCCGCGACGGCTGCGCTGACCGCCGCGCAGACGCAGCTGAAGGCGACGCAGACCGCGCTGACCGCCCTCGCCGGGAACGACGACACGTCGGACGGCGCGGACTACCTCGGGACGTCGTCGACCTCCGGCGACACGAGCCAGTCCTCCGGCCGCGGCGGCTGCCCGCACGGCGGCGGCCAGCAGGGCCAGACCTCCGGTTCCGGGACGGGAACCGGCAGCGGCAGCGACTACCTCAGCTAGTCCGCCGCACGGGAGAAGCGGCGAGCCGGCGCGCGGTGACGCGCCGGCTCAGCCGCCGACGGAGCTGTCGGGCGACGCCGAGGCGACGCCCCTCGGCGCCGGCTCAGCCGCCGACGGAGCTGTCGGGCGTCGCCTGGTTCGGGATCGTGACGGCGGGCGTCGTCGTGGCGTCCGAGGCCGAGTCGCTCGTCGGCGGTGCCGTGGGCGTGGTCGCGGAACCGGTGTCGGTGGGCGGCGGCGTCTCGGCCGGCGTGGTGCCGGTGGTGGTCGAGTCGGCGGGCGGCGTGGTCTCGGTGCCGGCGTCGGTCGGGCTGCTCGCCCCTCCGCCCGTGCCGCCTCCCGCGCGCTGGACGGGCCTGCGCGCCGCCGCCGCGGGCGGCGAGGACGCACGGGCCGCGGTCGCGGAGGGCGTCCGGCTCGTCGCACTCGACGTGGTCGCCGCGTGCCGGCCGCCCGGCGAGACGTGGTGGCCGTGCAGCTTCACGGAGCGCGCGGGCGCCGCCGCCGACTCGGCCGGCGTCGTGGCCGTCGTGCGGGCCGCGCTCGGGCTCGCGCCGCCGTCCCCGCCCGAGGCGGCGTTGACGATCTCGACGGCGGCGACCGCCAGGGCGGCGCCGATGAGGAAGAAGAGGGCGTTGCGACGCATCACGACGTAGACGGAACGATTGTGACGCCCCCAAAGTGACGCTGTCGTCATCCCAGATCCCAGCCGGTATGTTTGACACCCCGTCAGCAACCACTGGAGAGGGACGGATGGCAGCTACCGAGGAGACGGTGCACGAGCCCGTCGCCGCCCTGATGGAGTTCGCGGTCGAGAACCCCGCCACCGGCGAGGTGATCGCCCATTGCCCCAACCTCGCCCCCGAGGACGTCAAGGCGCTCGCCCAGCGCGGCCGCGAGGTCCAGCCCGCATGGGAGGCGCTCGGCTTCGAGGGCCGCGCGCGGATCCTGCGCCGCATGCAGAAGTGGGTCATCGACCACCGCGACGAGATCATCGCGGTCATCCGGTCGGAGACCGGCAAGACCTACGAGGACGCGCTCATCGCCGAGATCTCCTACGGCGCCGCCGCCTTCGGCTTCTGGGCGAGCAACGCCGAGGAGTACCTGGCCGACGAGAAGGTCAAGTCCTCCGCCGTCCTGGTCAAGGGCAAGAAGCTGCTGCTGCGCTACCGGCCGCTCGGCCTCATCGGCGTCATCGGCCCGTGGAACTACCCGTTCACGAACTCGTTCGGCGACTGCATCCCGGCGCTCGCCGCCGGCAACGCGGTGATCCTCAAGCCCAGCGAGGTCACGCCGCTGACGTCGCTCAAGCTCGCCGAGGGCCTGAAGGAGTGCGGCATCCCGGACGGCGTCTTCCAGGTCGCCACCGGCCTCGGCGCCACGGGCGCCGCGCTGGTCGACCAGGTCGACATGATCATGTTCACCGGCTCGACGGCGACCGGCAAGAAGGTGATGGCCAAGGCCGCCGAGACGCTCACGCCCGTCTCGCTGGAGCTCGGCGGCAAGGACCCGATGATCGTCCTGGCCGACGCCGACGTCGACCGCGCCGCCAACACCGCCGTCTACTACGGCATGCTCAACGGTGGGCAGACCTGCATCTCGATCGAGCGCGTCTACGTCGAGGCGCCGGTCTACGACTCGTTCGTGAGCAAGGTGGTGGAGAAGACCAAGGCGCTGCGCCAGGGCACCGGCGGCCCGGGCACCGTGGACGTCGGGTCGATGACGTTCCCGCCGCAGGTCGACATCGTCGAGCGCCACGTCGAGGACGCCAAGGCCAAGGGCGCCAAGGTCCTCGTCGGCGGCGGACGCGGCGAGCATGCCGGCGGGTACTGGTTCGAGCCGACGGTCCTCGTCGACGTCGACCACACGATGGCCGCCATGACCGAGGAGACGTTCGGCCCGACGCTGCCGATCATGAAGGTCCGCGACGAGGAGGAGGCGATCCGCCTCGCCAACGACTCGCCCTACGGCCTGGGCGCCTCGGTGTTCGGCAAGAACACCAGGCACGCCGAGGCGGTCGCCCGGCGCGTTGAGGCCGGCGCGGTCTGCGTCAACGACGCGCTGGTGAACTACAGCGCGCTGGAGCTGCCGATGGGCGGCGCGAAGGCGTCGGGCCTCGGCTCGCGCCACGGCGCGGGCGGCATCCGCAAGTACACCCAGCAGCAGGCCATCCTCGTCACGCGCTTCGCGACGAAGAAGGACCCGCACATGTACCCGTACAGCGCGAAGATGACGGCCCGCCTGGGCAAGTTCTTCGGGTTCCTGTACGGGCGCGGCAAGCGCGACTAGACGAGCTACGTCGCCACCGCGGCGGCGCGCGCGAGCAGGAGCGTCCGCTCCCGCTCGTTGCGCGTCAGCCGCGCGGCGCGCGTGAACGCCTCATGCGCCTCGACGCCGCGGCCGCCGAGCCGCGCGAGCAGGTCGCCGCGCACGCTGAAGGCCAGGTGGTACGCGTCCAGCCGGCCGCCGGCCAGCGCGTCGTCGAGCACGTCGAGTCCCGCCGCCGGCCCGAACGCGAAGCCGATCGCGACGGCGCGGTTGACCTCCAGGATCGGTGACGGCGCGATGTGCGCCAGCGCCGCGTAGAGCGCGGCGATCTTCACCCAGTCGGTGTCCTCGGGCCGGCCCGCCCGCGCGTGGCAGGCCGCGATCGCCGCCTGCAGGGTGTAGGCGCCAGCCGGCTTGGGCAGCGCCAGCGCGCGGTCCAGCGACGCCAGCCCGCGCCCCGTCAGCAGCCGGTTCCAGCGCGTGCGGTCCTGGTCGAGCAGCAGGATCGGCGTGCCGTCGGCGGTGGTCCGCGCGCCGATCCGCGACGCCTGGATCTCCAACAGCGACAACAACCCGTGGGCCTCCGGCTCGCGCGGCGCCAGGGCCGCGAGCGTGCGCGCCAGGCGCAGCGCGTCGAAGCACAGGTCGGGCCGCAGCCAGTCGTCGCCGGCGGTCGCCGCGTAGCCCTCGTTGAAGATGAGGTAGACGACCTCGAGGACCGACGCCAGCCGCTCCGGCAGCTCGTCGCCCTCCGGCACGCGGAAGCCGGCGCCGGACTCGGCCAGCGTCCGCTTGGCCCGCACGACGCGCTGCTGGATCGTCGCCTCGCCGACCAGGAACGCGCGGGCGATCTCGTCGGTGCGCAGGCCGCCGAGCATCCGCAGCGTCAGCGCGATCCGCGCGTCGGCGCCGAGCACCGGATGGCAGCAGGTGAACATCAGCGCGAGCAGGTCGTCGCCGATCTCGTCGGCGGCCGCCGCCGCGACGTCGTCGCGCGCCAGCGCCAGCTCGGCGCCCAGCGCGTACGCGAGCTGCTCCTGCTTGCGCTCGAGGTTGGCCGCGCGGCGGAACTGGTCGATGGCGCGGCGCTTGGCCGTCGCCATCAACCACGCGCCGGGGTTGTCCGGCACGCCGTCGCGCGGCCACGTCTCCAGCGCCCGGACCAGCGCGTCCTGCGCGAGGTCCTCGGCGTGGCCGACGTCGCGCGTCATCCGCGCCAGGCCGGCGATCAACCGCGGTGACTCGATCCGCCAGACCGCGTCGATCGCCCGCCGGGCGTGCTCGGCGTCGCCCGCCACCGAGTCCTACAGGTCGCCGACCGGCTGCTGGGGCGGCGGGCTGGACAGCTCGCCGGCCGCCTCCCGGACCTCGTCGGAGAAGTCCGACATCTCGAAGACCTGGCGCACTTCGATCACCTGGCCCGGGTCGGCGGGCACGCGCTTGGCCCACTCGACCGCCTCCTCCTTGGACTTGGTCTGGATGATCCAGTAGCCGCCGATGACCTCCTTGGCCTCGGCGAACGGGCCGTCCACGACGGTCGGCTTGCGATCGTCCCCGAACGTGACCGTCGCGCCCATGGAGGGCGGCTGGAGGCCGTCGAGCGCGAGCAGCGCGCCGGCCTGCGTCAGCTCCTCGTTGTACCTCATCATCGCGCCGACGTCGTCGGGCGCCGGCTCGCCGTAGCCGTCCTGCTCGATCTTGATGAACATCATGAAGCGCATGGCGGTGAGTCTCCTCGGTGGTTGATGGTGGCTTCAACCGGGGCGACGATCGGGCGACGCGCGAGATCGACACGCCGCGCCGAGTTGGCGCGCCGGCGCTCAGCCCAGCTCGTCGACCAGCCGCAGCAGGTCGAGCGGCGAGAACGGCTTGGTGAGGAACAGGTCCGCCCCGGCCGACCGCGCACGGGTCTCGTTCTCCTGCGCGCCGGCGGCGGTGAGCATCACGATCGTCGCCTTCGCCGCGCCGTTGTCCTGCGCGCGGATCAGCCGGCACGCCTCGATGCCGTCCATGCGCGGCATGTCGATGTCCAGGAACACCAGCTCGGGGTGGACCTCGGCGGCGCGCTCGACCGCCTCGATCCCGTTGGCGGCCTCGTGCAGGCGGAAGCCGGCGACGTCCTCCAGCGTCGTCGAGACGAGCTTCCGGATGAACGGGTCGTCGTCGACGATCAGGACGCTACGCATCGCCGACCTCGACCCGGATGTCCTCCAGGCGCGCGGTCGAGATCTCGAGGAACGCGTCGACCACGGTCGGGTCGAACTGGGTGCCTGAGGACTCTTCGATCATCGCGCGTGCCTCGATCATCTCGCTCGGAGCGCGATAGGGGCGGACGGTGGTCAGCGCGTCGAGCACGTCGGCCACGGCGAACACGCGCGCGGACAGCGGGATCATCTCGCCGGCCAGGCCGTCCGGGTAGCCCTGTCCGTCCCAGCGCTCGTGGTGGTGGCGGACGACGAGCTTCGCCTCGCCGAGGAAGTCGATCTCGCGCAGGATCTCCCAGCCGACGAGCGGATGGCGCTCCATCAGCGACCGCTCCTCGGGTGTCAGCGGCTCCGGCTTCCAGAGGATCGAGTCCGGGACCGCGACCTTGCCGACGTCGTGGAGCAGGAACCCGAACTCGACCTCGGGGTCCTCGCTGAACGGCGCGTCGAGCACCTTGGCGATCTCCATGCCGTACGCGGCGACGCGCTCGGCATGCTTGCCGGTGTAGGCGTCGCGCGCCTCGACGGCGTTGCAGAGCGCCCGCACGGTGGCCATGTAGGAGCGCCGCAGCTCGTGGCGGCGCTCGCGCTCGCGCTTGAACGTCTCGCGCAAGTCGGCGGCGTAGCGCTCGAGCTGCTGCTCCTTGTCGGCCGCCGAACGCTCCACGGCCTCGAGCCGCTGCTGGAGCACGGCGACGTCGGTGGTGGTCCCCTTGCCTTCCATTCCCGACCGCCGAGCCTACAAGTCCGCCGCGGGGAGGGGTTCCAGGAGCGCCAGGACGGCGGCGCCGGCCTCCTCGACGGCGATCGGCTCGGCGTCGAGCCGGGCGAGGCCCGGGACGCCGTCGCCGTCGGCCGACACGACCACGATCGAGCGCCGCAGGCGCCGGCCGCGCAGGTCCAGGCCGGCGATCGCGGCCTCGACGTCCGGCAGCCCCGCGTCGACCAGCGCGACCTCGAAGCGCCGGGCCGCGCACAGGCGCGCGGCCTCCAGCGGCGTCGAGGCCCACTCATGCTCGATGGCGAGCTCGTCGAGCGTGCGGCGCAGCATGGTCCGGACGTCGGCGCGCCCGACGGCCAGCACGCGCACGCGCCCGGCCATGACCGCCGAGCCCAGCGCGTCGGCCAGCTCCTCGGCGTCGATCGGCTTGCTGATGACCCACTCGCCCGACAGCGCCTCGCGGCCGGAGAAGACCGAGACCACGACGACCGGCAGCTCGGCGAGCCGCGGGTCGGCGCGCAGCTCGCGCAGGACCTCGAAGCCCGACACGCCCGGCATCAGGACGTCGAGGGTCATCGCGTCGAAGTCCTCGGCGCGCAGCCGCTCCAGCGCGGTCGCGCCGTCGTGGACGATCTCGCACTCGACGCCGAAGGGCTCCAGGCGCTCGGCGATCAGCCGCGCGGTCTCGGGCTCGTCGTCCATGACCAGGACGCGGCGGCCGCGCAGCGCGTCGGAGGGGCGCGTGACGACGCCCGGCTGCGGCGCGGCGGGCAGCGTGATCGCGAACGTCGTGCCCTCGCCCAGCGTGGAGGCGACGTCGATCGTCCCGCCGTGCAGGTCGACCAGCGACTTGACGATCGACAGCCCGAGGCCGGTGCCCGGCGTGCCGGTGGAGCCCGCGCCGCGCGAGAAGCGCTCGAAGACATGCTCCAGCTCGGCGGGCGACATGCCCCGGCCGGTGTCGGCGACCTCGATCCGGACGCCCGCCGCGTGCCGACCCGCGCGCAGCGTCAGCGTCCCGCCGTCGTCGGTGTAGAGGTGGGCGTTGGTCACGAGGTTGGTGAGCATCTGCCGCAGGCGCGTCGCGTCGGCCAGCACCCGCGGCGTGTCGGGGGCGACGTCCACGTTGACGTGCTGGTCCTTGCTCTGGATGCGCCCGCGCAGCAGCGTGACGACGTCGTCCAGCACCTCGCCGACGTCGACCGGCCGGCGGTGGACCTCGACGCGCCCGGCCTCCAGGCGCGCGACGTCGAGCAGGTCGTTGACGAGGTCGACCAGCCGGTTGGTCGAGACCAGGACGATGTCCAGGAACTCGCGCTGGCGGTCGTCGAGGCTGTCGCCGGCGCGCAGCAGCTCGACGAAGCCCTTGATCGACGTCAGCGGCGAGCGCAGCTCGTGCGAGGCCGTCGCGACGAACTCGCTCTTGAGGCGCTCCAGGCGCGCGCGCTCGGTCGCGTCGCGCAGCGTCCAGACCACGCCGCCGCCACCGCCGTCGTGGCCCTCCTCGAGGCGCGCGGCGGTCACCGCCAGCGTGCGGCCCTCGTGCTCCAGCAGGATCTCGACGCCCAGCGCCGCGTCGACCGCCGGCAGCAGGAGCCCGCCGACGTCGGGCGGGTGCCCGACGCGCAGGTCGGGCGCCAGCCTCAGCGCGCGCGGGTTGGCCGAGGCGACGAGGCCTTCGTCGTCGACGATCAGCAGGCCGTCGCCCAGCGACCGGACCGTCACCGCCAGGCGCCGGCGCTCCGCCTCCAGGCGCTCGTTGGCGTCCTCGAGGTCGTTGGCCATCGCGTTGAACGAGCGGCCGAGCTCGCGCAGCTCGTCCGGGCCGGCCTCCTCGTCCACGCGCGCGGTGAGGTCGCCCTCGGCGAGCTTGGCCGACGCGTCGACCAGGGATTCCAGCGGGCGGCGCACGCCGGCGAGCAGGAGCGCGACGAGCGCGATCGCCCCCGCGAGGGCCAGGCCGCCCGCGGCGGTGATCGAGGCCAGCGCCTGCCGCGAGTCGTCGCGCGCGGCGTCGTCGGCCTTGTTCAGCCGCTGGTCCTGGCGGCGCACGAGCGTGTTGATCGGCGCGCGGGCGGCGAGGGCGGCGCTGGCCGGCGCGTCGGGCGCGCGGAGCTTGGCCTGCGCGGCGCCGGCCTGGTTGACCAGCCGCAGCGACAGCGGGTCGTCGGAGGCCCTGCGGCGCGTGTCGGCCAGCGCCTGCAGGTAGGCGGCCTTCGCGCGGGCCTCGGCCCTGGTGTCGCTGCTGGAGCCGCCCGCGGCGCGCAGCGTGGCCTCCTCGACGACCGACGCCGCGAGCAGGTTCTTGCCCGCGGCCTTGACCTCGAACGCGCGGGCCAGCTGGTCTTCGTAGTGCTGCCGGGAGGAGTACAGCGCGCCCACGCCGAATCCCGCGATCGCCGTGAGAGCGATCGTCAATCCCAAGAGCGCCAGTTGGACCGAGCGCGCGATGGAAAGCCGCCGCACGCGCGTGACGGTACCGGGCCGGGGAGACGCGCGCGCGCGGCGCTGGCGGGGATCGGTGCCGCTGGTGCTCGTGGGCGTGGCCGTGGTGGCCGTCGCGACGGCCGGCGACGGCGGCCTCGGGCGGGCGCACTACCTGCGCCAGCTGGTGTTCGGGCCGGCCGGGCCGGGCCTGGCGCAGTCCTCCGCGGAGCCGGCGGGCGCCGGCCGGGACGACGACGGCGTGCCGGTCCCGACGATCCCCTCGCGGGTGACCAAGCCCCTCGGCGCCCACGCCCTGCCAGGATCCGGCGTCCATGGCCATCGCCCTCGCTCTCGCCGCCGCGGCGTCCTGGGGTCTGTCGGACTTCCTGGCCGGGCTCGCCAGCCGCAGGGTTAGCGTCCCGATCGTCCTGCTGCTCGTCGAGGGCGGCGGGCTGGTGGTCATCGTCGCGGTGACGCTGCTGTCGGGCGCGGACTTCTTCGACAGCTCGCGCGACTTCTGGTCGGCGATCGCCGGCGGGCTGAGCGGCGTCCTCGGCCTCGGCTGCTTCTACCGCGCGCTGGCGATCGGGACGATGAGCGTCGTGGCGCCGATCAGCGCGGCCGGCGTCGCGCTGCCGGTCGTGGTCGGGATCGCGACCGGGAACCGGCCGTCGGCGATCACGGCGGTCGGGCTGGTCGCGATCATCGCGGGCGTCGTGCTCGCCTCGCGCGAGCAGCACGAGAGCGAGGCGGCGGCCAGGACGGGGCGCACGGCGATCGTGCTCGCGCTGATCAGCGCCGTCGGCTTCGGCGGGTTCTTCGCGCTGACCGACGCGCCGAGCGACGCGTCCGTGCCGTGGACGCTGGTCTGCGCGCGGTCGGCGGCGCTGCCGCTCGTCGCCGCGGTCATCGCCTACAACCGGCCGGCGTGGCCGTCGCCGCGGCTCGGGCTGGCGATCTGCGCGGTCGGCTGCATCGACCTGACCGCGACCGCGCTGGTCGCGATCGCCAACACCAAGGGCGCCCTCAGCGTGGTCGCGGTGGTCGGCGGGATGTACCCCGTGGCGACCGTGCTGCTGGCCGCCTTCGTGCTGCACGAGCGGGTGGCGGCGCCGCAGGTCGTCGGGATCGTGTCGGCGCTGGCCGGCGTGGCGCTGGTGGCGGCGGGATGAGCCTGACGTTCTCGTGGGAGCAGCTCGCGCCGGCGGCGATCAGCGCCGGGCTGTACGCGCGGCGGGTCGCGACGCTGCGCGGCACGCCGCGCGCGGTCCCGCGCTGGCGCCAGGCGTGCTTCTACTCCGGCGTCGCGCTGATCGTCGTGGTCCTGGTCTCGCCGCTGGCGACGCTCAGCGACGAGCTGTTCTGGGTGCACATGGTCGAGCACCTGCTGATCTCCGACGGCGGCGCGCTGCTGCTGGTGTTAGGCCTGACCGGCCCGCTGATCGCGCCGATCATGCGGATCGGGCTGTTCGACCGGCTGCGCATCCTGGCCCACCCGCTCGTCGCGCTCCCGCTGTGGGCGATCGACCTGTACGCCTGGCACTGGCCGCCGCTGCACGAGGCCGCGCTGCGCCACGACGGCATCCACGCGCTGGAGCACCTGTGCTTCATCTTCTTCAGCGCCAACATGTGGATGTGCCTGTTCGGCCCGCTGCCGCAGCCGGCGTGGTTCGGCACCGCGTGGAAGGCCGGCTACATCGTGGGCGTCCGGCTGTTCGGCGCGATCCTCGCCAACACGCTCCTGTTCGGCGGCACGTTCTACACCGCCTACGCGGCCGGCGAGGCCGCCCACCACGTCAGCGCGAAGTCCGACCAGGCGATCGCCGGCGGGATCATGGACATCGAGGCGCCGCTGCTCACGGTCTGCCTGTTCTGCTGGCTGTTCCTGCGCTTCGCGCGCGAGAGCGACGAGCGCCAGGAGCTGCTCGACCACGCGACGGCGCGCGGCGTGGCGCTCACGCCCGAGCGCGCGGGGCGCGCGGTCTCAGCCGGCCGGGGGGACGAGCTCCGCGCCCGGATCGACCGCGAGGCCGACGGCGAGGGCTGACGGCGCGTCGTCGTCGGCGACGATCACGCGGTTGCGCCCCTCGCGCTTGGCGCGCAGCAGCGCCGCGTCGGCGCGGTGGAACAGCGTGTCCCAGGCGACGGCGGTCCCGCTCGCGGCAGCCACGCCGCCCGAGATCGTGATCGCGACGCCGCCGGGGCGCGCCTCCTCGATCGACTCGCGCTGGCGCTGGGCGATCTCCAGCGCCTCGGCGACGCCCATGCCCGGCAGGACGACCGCGAACTCCTCGCCGCCGAGGCGGTAGGCGAGGTCGAACACGCGCAGGTGGCGGCGCAGCAGCTCGGCGGTATCGCGCAGGACCGCGTCGCCGCGGTCGTGGCCGAGGCCGTCGTTGATGGACTTGAAGCAGTCGAGGTCGTAGACGATCAGCGCGATCGAGCCGCCGGTCGCGTGCGCCTGGCTGCGCAGCTCTGAGAAGCGCGAGACGAGCGACGCGCGGTTGAAGAGGCCCGTGAGGTGGTCGTAGCGGGCGTCGGCGCGCAGCGCCATCTCGGTGCGGCTGAGCGAGAGCGTGAAGACGACGACGCCGACGATCGTGGCGGTGGCGACGAAGACCATCGTCGGGTCGTCGACGAACGACGCCGGGTCGACCGCGACCGAGCCGGCCCACAGGATCGCCAGCGCCGTGGCCAGCCCGGTGAGCACGACCGGCCGGCGGAAGCGGTTGGCCATCAGGATCGCGGGCAGCGCGATGAACATCACCAGCGGGCTCTGCGGGCCGCCGGACGTGGCCGCGCCGCAGGCGGCGAAGACGGCGGTCGAGAAGAACGACCCGGCGACGTAGCGCTCGGGCCGGAGGCTGCGCGCGGTGCGGCGCTCGAGCGTGGCGACCTGCAGCGCGGTCAGCGCGCCGAACAGCGTCGGCCACCACCCGATCCACGGTCCGGCCGCCGCGGTCGCGACCGCGACGAGCAGCGAGACCCAGACGCGCGCCCACCGGACCAGCTGGCCGGCCTCGAGCATGCGGGCGCGGTCGGACTCCGTCGGGCACAGCCATGACCCCGTGGCGTTCTCCATCCCACCTCGCGAGATCGGCACGCGCGACGCCGGCTTGAGCGCGCCGTTTGCCCGGCGCGAGCCGCGGGGACGTCGAAAGACAGCCCATGACCACGCGCTTCCTCCAGCAGGTCCGTCAGATCGCCCGCGGCCCCGAGGGGCGCCGCGTCGTGACCGAGGCCAAGCGCCTCGCCCACGATCCCCGCACCCACGCCCGCATCGACGAGGCGCGCCGCCGCCTCAGCGCAGCGGGACGCCCAAAAGCGCCGCGAGGCGGCTGATCGTCGCCTCCGGGTCGTGATGCAGGACCGTCGCCATCCCCAGCGCGGCGGCCGGCTTCAGGTTGAACGGCAGGTCGTCGACCATCACGCACGCGGTCGGGTCGAGGCCGAGGCGCTCGGCGCCGAGCGTGTACATGCGCGTGTCGGGCTTGCGGAAGCCCTCGCGGCCCGAGATGACCGTCGCGTCGAACAGCTCGGCGACGAGGTCGGCCGGATAGCGCGTCTCGCCCCAGGAGTTGGACACCATCGCGACGCGGACGCCGGCCGCGCGGGCGTGGCGGACCATGTCCACCATGTCGGGCTCGACGGTCGCGCCGGCCATCATGCGGTCGATCAGGCCCTCGGCGCGGTCGTGGTCCAGGCCCAGCGCGCGGGCCAGGTGCGACGCGAACAGGTCGTCGTTCATCCGGCCCTCCTCGAACGCGATCAGCGCGTCGCGCGTCTCCTCGTCGTGGCGGAACGCCTCGCGCAGCAGGTCCGGCGCCACGCCCTCGGTCGCGCAGAACGCGCCGAACGCCGTGAACAGGTTGGTGGTCATCACGCCGCCCCAGTCGAGGAGCAGGCCCGTGTGGTGCCCGTCACTCGCCACGGGTCAGCGCCTCCGCGCGCTCGGCCAGGCTGACCACGCCGTCGCCGAAGGACTTCAGGTACGGGTCGTCGCTCATGCCGGCCGACGCGCGCTTGTAGTTGCCCTCCATGAACACGATGGACTTCCACAGCGCGAGCGTCTGGTACCAGCGGATGTCGGACATCGAGCGCCCCGACTTCTCCTCGTAGCGCGCGACCAGCTCGGCGCGGGTCGGCCAGCCCTCCTGCCGGGTGACCGTCGAGAACTCGAACTTCCCGAGCGATGGGTCGTCGCGCTCGACGTACAGCGTGCAGAAGTACCCAAGGTCGGCCAGCGGGTCGCCGATCGTCGACATCTCCCAGTCGAGGATCGCGGTGATCCGCGCCGGCGCCCCGTGCGCGAGCAGGACGTTGCCCAGGCGGTAGTCGCCGTGGACGACCGTGGCCGGCGGCGAGTCCGGGAGGTTGCGCCGCAGCCATTCCCCGACGACTTCGACCGCGGGGATCTCGCGCGTCTTGTTGTGGTCCCACAGCCCCAGGAAGCGCCGCAGCTGGCGCTCCAGGTAGCCGTCCGGCTTGCCGAAGCCCTCCAGCCCCGCCGCGCGCCAGTCGACGCCGTGCACCTCGACGAGTGCGTCGATCAGGTCGTCGGCCGTGCGCCGGCGCTCGGCCGGCGTGTCGAGCGCGGCCGGCATCTCGGTCGTCACGACGTCGCCCTCGACCATCTCCATGACGTAGAACGGCGCGCCGATGACGGTCTCGTCGTCGCACACCGCGAGCACCGCCGGGACCCGCGCGCGCCCGGCCAGGCCGCGCAGCACGCGCGCCTCGCGCAGCATGTCGTTGGCCGACGGCGGGATCGGCGGTCGCGGCGGCCGGCGCAGGACGAAGCGCGCGCCGCCGCGCTCGAACAGGTACGTGGCGTTGGAGTGGCCGTCGCCGATCGGCCTGATCGCCGGCTCGCCCTCGCCGAGGCCGTGCGCGTCCAGGACCGCGAGCAGCGGCTCCAGGACGAGCAGCGGCGGGCGGTCGTTGGCCTCGGCCTCCGCGTGGGTGCGGACGATGTCGTCGGGTGCGATGTCGAACGGCATGGGCTAGGCGAGGTCTCCGGTAGCGGCCTTCGTGGACTCTCCGGTCATGGCGAGCTTGAGCAGCTCGCGCGCGATCGTCATGCGGTGCACCTCCGAGGCGCCGTCGTAGATGCGCGCCGCGCGCGCGTCCTGGTAGATGCGGCCGACCGGCAGGTCGAGCGCGATGCCCGCCGCGCCGTGGATCTGGACCGCGCGGTCGGCGATGCGGCCGAACGCCTCCGACACGTAGGTCTTGGTCATCGCGACCTCCTGACGGTGCGGCAGGCCGCGCTCGAGCTTCCACGCGGTGTGCAGGACCATCAGGCGCGAGGCGTACAGGTCCATCGCCGAGTCGGCGATCATCGCCTGCAGCATCTGGTGGCGCGCGAGCTCCTTGCCGAAGGCCGAGCGCGTGAGCAGCCGCGCCGTCGCCAGGTCCAGCGCGCGCTGCGCCATGCCGATCCAGCGCATCGCGTGCGCCAGCCGGCCGCCGGCCAGCCGCTTCTGGGCGATGACGAAGCCCTCGCCCTCGCCGCCGAGCAGGTTGGCGACCGGGACGCGCACGTCGGTGAGCGTGACGATCGGGTGGCCGCCGGGCGCGTGCGAGCCCAGCCACTCCGGGTCGCGCTCGACGGCCCAGCCCGGCGTGTCGGTCGGGACGAGGATCAGCGAGTAGTTGCGGTGGCCGCGGGCTTCGTCATCCCCGGTCCTGGCGACCACGATCGCGACCGCCGCGCCGATCGCGCCGGTGATGCACCACTTGCGGCCGTTGACGACGTACTCGGTCCCGTCGTCGCTCTTGACGGCCGTCGTCTCCAGGTTGGTGGGGTCGCTCGACGCGACGTCCGGCTCGGTCATCGCGAAGCACGACCGGATCGACCCCTCGGCCAGCGGGCGCAGCCAGCGCTCCTTCTGCTCCTCGGTCCCGGCCAGCAGCAGCGTGTGCATGTTGCCCTCGTCGGGCGCCATGGCGTTGAGCCCCAGCGCGGCGAGCGGCGCGGTCCCCAGCTCCTGGGAGATCAGCGCCATGCCGAGCGGGCCGACGCCGAGCCCGCCGTACTCCTCGGGCAGGTGCGGGGTGTAGAGGCCGCGCGCGCGGGCGGCGTCGCGCAGGCGCTCGACCACGTCCCACGACGCCAGGACGTCGTCAGGGTCGGCGATCTCGGCCTCGGCGGGCAGGACCTCCTCCGAGATGTAGGCCTTGACCCGGCCCAGCAGCTCCTCGAGCTCGGGCGGGACGGTGAAGTCGATCACAGCATGTCCTCCAACAGGGAACGGAACTTGGCCACCCACCGGCGCTGCTGCGCCGGGGGCTCGAGCTGCTGGGTCAGGAAGCCGGCCAGCGCGGCGTTGACGGTCAGGCCGACGGCCTCGGCGTCGAGCCGCGGGTCGATCGAGCCGTCGCGCTGACCCTGGCGCACCAGCTCGATCATGAAGTCGCGTTGGGTGCGCTGCACGCGCCGCGCGATGTCGGCCAGCCCGGGGCGGTCGGCGGCGGCGGCGAGGTGCAGCGCGCCGAGCACGCGGTAGAACGGGGTGCGCGACGCGTACAGGCGGGCACTCGCGTCGACCAGCGCCAGCAGCCGCGCGCGCCCGTCGCCGTCGGCGCTCGCCGCCACGACGCGGTCGGCGTGGCGGCGGATCGCCTCCTTGTACACCGCCTCGACGAGCCCCTCCTTGGACGCGAAGTGGTGGTAGAGCGCGCCCTTGGTCACGCCGACCTCGGCGGCGACCGCGTCGAACGACGCGCCCAGCCCGTCGGCCGCGAAGCGCTCGATCGCGGCGTCGATGAGGCGGGTGCGCGTGACCTCGGCGGCGGCGGCGCGGCTCGACATACCTACTCGAAGGTATGTGAGATGGCGACCCAACGCAACCCCCACACACGGCTCACGCAACTTCTCTCGCCGCTAGCGTGTCCTCCTTCGTGATGACCGCACTTCGACGCCTGATCCCCCTCGCGCTCCTCCTCGGCCTGCTGATCGCCGTGCCCGCCGCGCACGCCAGCAAGGGCCAGGAGGTCACGTTCGAGGCGCCCCGCGACCTCTTCGACCCCGCGCAGCGCGAGGCCGCGTTCGACGAGATCGACTCACTCGGCGCGAACGCGCTGCGCATCGTCCTGTACTGGAAGGACGTCGCGCCCGACGCCGACTCGCGGATCAAGCCGAAGCTCGACATGACCGACCCGTCCGTCTACGACTGGTCCAAGTACCAGCCCGTGTTGGACGAGGCCAAGCAGCGCGGCTGGACCGTGCAGATCACCGCGTCCGGGCCGGTCCCGCGGTGGGCGACCAACGGCGCGGTCGACAACACGACGCGGCCCAGCCCGAACGAGTTCCGCATGTTCATGACCGCGCTGTCCAAGCACTTCGGCGGCGAGGTCAACCGGTGGTCGATCTGGAATGAGCCCAACCACCCCGACTTCCTCGGCCCGCAGTACGACTCCAAGCACCAGCCGGCGTCGCCCAAGATCTACCGCGGCCTGTACGCGGCGGCGCTGCGCGGCCTGGCCGCCGCCGGCGACACGAAGCCGGTCCTGATGGGCGAGACGGCGCCGACCGGCACGGGCCACGACGTCGCGCCGCTGACGTTCCTGCGCGGCGCGCTGTGCCTGAACGACCAGTACAAGAAGGTCGGCAACTGCTCCAAGCTGCGGGTCGACGGCTACGCGCACCACGCTTACACCAACCGCAGCGGGCCGCTCTACGTCCCGCCCGGCCCCAACGACGTCATGATCGGCTCGCTCTCGCGCCTCACGACGGCGCTCGACAAGGCCGCCGCGGCCGGCGTGGTCAAGAAGGGGCTGCCGGTCTACCTCACCGAGTTCGGCATCCAGTCCACGCCGGACCCGTTCGTCGGCGTGAGCCTCCAGCGCCAGGCCGAGTACCGCTCCTACTCCGAGCGCATCGCCTATTACAACCCGCGCGTGAAGGCGTTCTCGCAGTACCTGCTCACCGACGACGCGCCCCTGCCGGGCGACGAGGAGCAGAAGTACAGCGGCTTCGAGTCCGGGCTGCGGCTGGCGACCGGCAAGGCCAAGCCGTCGCTGGAGGGCTTCAGGCTGCCGCTCGTGGCCAAGAAGTCCCCGGGGTCGAGCAAGGTGTCGCTCTGGGGCCTGGCGCGCCCGGCCACGGGCGCGACCAAGGTGACGATCCAGCAGGCGAGCAACGGCAAGACGTTCTCGACGCTGAAGACCGTCACCACGGACGCGCAGGGCTACTGGACCTCGACCGCGTCGCTGGGCTCGGCCAAGCGCGCGTGGCGCGTGAAGTGGACCGATCCGGCCGGCAAGACCTACACGGGTCCGCCCACCCGCGCGCTGGGCAAGTAGCACTAGGCTCCGCGCCATGGCGAACCAGGTCTGGCTCCTCCGCCACGGGGAGGCCGAGCCGCACGACGTGCGCCCGGACGCGGAGCGCGTGCTCACCGAGCGCGGGGAGGAGCAGGCGCGCGCCGCCGGCCGGGCGCTCGCCGCGCTCGGCATCACGTTCCAGGCCGTGTACACCAGCCCGAAGGTCCGCGCGCGGGACACCGCGCTGCTGGCCTGCGAGGCGCTCGGCGAGGAGCCGATCGTCACGCCGGTCCTGGCCGAGGGCTTCGACGTCGCCGACCTCCGCGACCTGCTGCTCGGCGTCGAGCCCGACGGCCGCATGCTCCTGGTCGGCCACAACCCGGACTTCGCCCAGGTCGTCCACGACCTCACCGGCGCGCGCGTCGACTTCAAGAAGGGCGGCCTGGCCGGCGTCCGGCTGGACGGGACGGGCGGCGAGCTGCTGGCGCTGCTGCGCCCGCGCGAGATCGACCGCATCCGCGCGGAGTGAACCCCGCCTGAAACGGGACGCCGATTCCCGTTTGGCTGGAAGACCTCTCCGTTCGGGGTGTTGAAGTGGGAGGGGTCGGGCGCGTATGTTGCGTGGTGCAACCCCTATGCTCGAGTCCGCTGACGTCACCCCACTGGACGGGCGCGTCGCCCGATCCCGGCGCACACGCGCCGCGATCGTCGAAGCGCTCGTGACCCTCCTCGAAGAGGGCAACCCGCAGCCCACGGTGGAGGAGATCGCGGGGCGCGCCTCGGTCGCCCCACGCACCGTGTTCCAGCACTACGCCGACCGCGAGGCGCTGTTCGCCGCGGTCTCGGCCCACCGCGAGGAGCGCCTGCAGGCGCTCATGGGGGCGATCGACCCGGCGGCGCCGCTGGCCGTGCGCATCGACGAGGTCGTCGCGCAGCGCGCCCGCGTCTTCGAGTGGATCGCCGCGGTGCGCCGCGGCGCGCTGCTGATGGAGCCGTTCAGCGAGAGCGTGCACGCCGCGCTGTCGTCGTTCCGGTCGGCCAAGCGCG
The DNA here is from genome assembly GCA_036518975.1 of Baekduia sp. Classification (GTDB taxonomy): domain Bacteria; phylum Actinomycetota; class Thermoleophilia; order Solirubrobacterales; family Solirubrobacteraceae; genus Baekduia. Next base: position 4,267 of record DATDMD010000240.1, on the reverse strand, counting down.
CCGAGCTGGAGCGCGTGTTCGCGCCCGAGATCGCGGCGCGGGCCGACGGTGGCGAGCGCGCGGTCCTGGTGGCGGCGCTCGGCGCCGCGGCGTCGTGGTCGTCCTGGGACGCGCTCCGCACGCAGCAGGAGCTCGGCGTCGAGGACGCCACGGACGCGCTGCGCCTGATGCTGCGCGCGCTGCTCGCCGGCCGCTGATCCGTCCGACGCGGCACACTGCGCGCATGGATCGCGTGCGCGTGCGGGCGCCTGAGCTCGAGGGAGAAGGTGGCTGGATCGGCGTCGAGGGCCTGTCGCTCGGCGCGCTGCGCGGCAAGGTGGTGCTCTTGGACTTCTGGACGCTGGCGTGCGTCAACTGCCTGCGCGTCGTCGAGGAGCTGCGCGGGCTGGAGCGGCGCTTCGCCGACGCGCTCGTCGTCGTCGGCGTGCACTCGCCGAAGTTCCCGCACGAGCACGACCACGCCGCCGTGCGCGCGGCGGTCGCGCGGCAGCGGATCGAGCATCCGGTGCTGGACGACCCGGCGCTGACGACCTGGAGCGCGTACGCGGTGCGCTCGTGGCCCACGCTGGTGCTCGTGGATGTGGATGGGCGCGTGGCGCTGACGGTGTCCGGCGAGGGGCATGCCGTCGAGCTCGCCTCGGCGATCGAGCAGCTGGTCGGCGAGGCGGAGGCGGCCGGGACGCTGCGGCGCGGGCCGATCGAGCTCGACGACGAGCTGGAGGCGCAGGGCACCGGCGAGCTCGCGTTCCCAGGCAAGGTCGCGCTGGAGGACGGCGCCACGCGGGCGCCGCGGATCGCGATCGCCGACACCGGCCACGACCGCGTCCTGGTCTGCTCGCTGGGCGGCGAGGTCGAGTTCGAGCTGGACGGCTTCTACCAGCCGCAGGGCGTGCGCTTCGACGGCGTCGGCGACACCGCGGCGCTGCTGGTGTGCGAGACCGGCGCGGACCGCGTCTGGCGGATCCCGCTGGACGGGCGCTCGCCGCGCGAGCTGATCACCGACCGGCTGCGCTCGCCGTGGGACGTGATCCTGTGGCACGGCCACACGATCATCGCCGAGGCCGGCCGGCACCGGCGGTGGGCGGTCGACCGCGCGGGCGAGCTGCAGGTCGTCGCGGGCACGGGCGCCGAGGGGCTGCACGACGGGCCGGGGCTCGAGGCCGTGCTCGCGCAGCCCAGCGCGCTGGCGCTGACCGCCGACGGCGACCTCGCGTTCCTCGACGCCGAGACCTCGGCGCTGCGCGTCGTGCGGGCGGGGACGTTCGCGGTCGAGACGCTGGCGGGCGCCGGGCTGTTCGCGTGGGGCGCCGACGACGGCGACGGCGAGCGCGCGCGGATGCAGCACCCGCTCGGGCTGGCGCTCGGCCCGGGCGGCGAGCTGTACGTCGCCGACGCCTTCAACAACGCCGTGCGCGTGTGGCGCGGGGCGCACCTGTGGACGGTGCCGGTCGCCGGCTTCGCCGAGCCGAGCGGGATCGCGGCGCTGCCGGACGGGCGCCTGCTCGTCGCCGACACAGGCAACCACCGAGTTGTACGCGTCGATCCGCTGCGGGCGCGGGCGGTGACGCTGGACGTCGGGCGCCCGGCGTCCAGCGACGCGACGGCCGGGCAGCCGGTCGCGGTGGCGGGGACGATCGTGCAGCCGGCCGGGTCGAGCGTCGCGGTGGCGCTGGACCTCGATCCCGGCGACGACGACCTCGATCCCGCGGGCGGCCCGCCGATCCGCGTGCGCGCGCACGCCGACGTCCCGGGCCTGCTGCGCGAGCCGTCGACCTGGACGGCGACGGCGCTGCCGGTCGAGGTCGAGCTGGCGCTGGGCTCGGGGTCGGGCCGGGTGACCGTCGAGCTGCTCGCGGCGACCTGCGGGCCGGACGCGTGCCGGCTGCGCCGGACGCAGCGGGCGTACGACGTGCTGTTGTCGTAGCGCGGGCGCGCGGGGTCTCTACCCTTTGGCGTTCCATGCCCGAGCTGCCGGAGGTCGAGATCACCGCCCGACGCCTCGACGAGGCGCTGGCCGGCGTGACGATCGAGTCGACGCTGGCGCCGGGCATCAACGCGCTGAAGACGTTCGACCCGCCGCTGCACGCGCTCGACGGGCGCCAGATCGAGCGGGTGCGCCGGATCGGCAAGCACCTCGTGATCGACGTCTCGGGCGACCTGCACGTGCTGTGCCACCTGATGAGCGCGGGACGGCTGCAGTTGTATGACAAGCGCGCGTCGCTGCGCGACCGCACGTCGCGGCTGCTGATCCGGGTGGACGGCGGCAGCGGCGAGCGCGAGCTGCGGCTGCGCGAGTTCGGGACCAAGCAGGCGGCGTGGGTGAAGGTCCTGACGCCGGAGGGGCTGGCGACCGACGACGCGGTCGTGACCCTCGGCCCGGAGGCGTGGCCCGATCCGCCGGCGGACCTCGCGGCGCTGCTGAAGCCCGTGGGCGCCCGGCCGCTGCAGGCGGCGCTGCGCGACCAGCGCGTCATCGCCGGCATCGGGCGGTCGTGGGTCGACGAGATCCTGTGGACCGCGCGGCTCTCGCCGTTCAAACGCGCGAATGAGCTAAGTGCTGAGGAGGGCGACGCGCTGCGCGCCGCGATCCTGGAGCGGCTCGGCGGCGCGCTCGCCCACTACGAGGAGGTCGTGCACCTCCCGATCCCGGACAAGCTGCCGCTGCCGCTGGAGGTCCATCGCCACCAGGGCGAGCCGTGCCCACGCTGCGGCACGACGATCGAGGCGGTGCACTACGAGGACTACGTGCTCTGCTACTGCCCCGAGGAGCAGACCGGCGGGCGCGTGCTGAAGGACCGCCGGCTGTCGCGGTTGTTGAAGTAGGTCAGGCGTCGGTGGCGTCCTCGGCCTCCCACGCGGCGACGCGCTCGGGGTCAGCCGCGCGGGCGCGATCGCGATGGACGCGGGCCTCGTCCTGGCGGCCGGCGCGGGCGAGGAAATCGGAGAGCTTGTAGTGGACGGCCGGGTTGCCGTCGTGCTCGGGCAGGGCCGCGGCGACGGTCGCCGCGGCGGCGTCCCAGTCCTCGTCGGCGACGTGGCGCTCGGCGGCGAAGTAGTGCTCCCACGCCGAGACCGCGTAGGGCCGGCCCGGCTCGCCGCCGACGGCCAGGACGGTGGTGCCGTCCTGGAGGGCGATCGCCTCGCGGCGGGCGGCGGGGTCGGGGAGGAAGACGAGCGTGCCGGCCGGCGCGTCGAGCGGCTCGCCGTCGATCGTGAACGTGGCGTGGCCGGTCAGGACGACGTACAGCTCCTCGTGGCCGCCCGTGCCCGAGGCCGAGAGCTCGTCGTGCGGCTCGACGACCTCCTGGCCGGCGTCGGCGACGTACGCGTTGGTCCCGAACGCGCGGATGCCGAGCGTCCGGCGGACCGGCTTCCAGCGCAGGCTGCCGCCCACGACCGGGATATCGTCGATGGCGTCGATCGTGGTGGCCCGGAAGCGCGTTGAAGTCATGCGCGCGGTCCTATCATGAAGGCCATGGGCAAGATCAAGGAAGGGACGCCGGCTCCGGACTTCGAGCTTCCCGACCAGCGCGGGGAGCCGGTGCGGCTGTCCAGCTTCCGCGGCCAGAAGGTGGTGTTGTACTTCTACCCGAAGGCCAGCACCCCTGGCTGCACCACGCAGGCCTGCGGGATCCGCGACCACCACGAGGACTTCACCGCCGCCGGCGCCGTCGTCCTCGGCGTGAGCCCCGACCCGGTCAAGGCCATCAGGAAGTTCTCGGAGAAGCAGCACCTCAACTTCGAGCTGCTCGCCGACGAGGACCACGAGGTCGCCGAGGCCTACGGCGTCTGGGTCGAGAAGTCCATGTACGGCAAGACCTACTGGGGCGCCAAGCGCGCGACGTTCATCATCGACGAGGACGGCGTCGTCCGGAAGGCCTTCAAGGCGAACCCGGAGACGCATGACGAGGACGTGCTGGCGATGCTTTCGGAGCTGTCGGCGGCGGCTTAGGGCGTTTTTGGGCGACGTTCCGGCGTCGTTGGTGGGCAGCGCAGGCGTTGGCTGGTTCTGCGTGGCGTGGTCTGCTTGGCATCTAGGGCGTGAGGCTGTTGCGGAGCCGCTCCGCGCTGTCGGCGTGCCTCGGCCGCCCTGGGGCAGGGGTTTTGGGAGCGGATCGCGGCACGGCGCGAGGTCGTTCGTAGCGCGTAGCCCTCTATGGGCCACTGGATACGAATGACCCGCCGTCGCGAGGTCAACGGCGACTTTGGGTCCTATACGAACCCAAAAACACCGTTGACCCTCGCGGTCCCGGCGATTCGGCCCCGA